>CAYZGM010000005.1:0-48338 GCA_964478015.1 uncultured Planctomycetia bacterium | reverse complement strand
AACTGGAAGGATAAGCCCTTAAAGCAATTTACCCAATTTGATTGACGTGACCCTCGGCTAATCCAGGCTTGACATTCCTAGATTTGGCTGCTACTATGCACGTTTTCCATCGAGGGGTTATGTCCACTTTTTTTGCGAATAAAAGAGATTATCAGAATAAGAAATGGGAGGTCCTGGACGCCAAGGGGCAGATTCTTGGGCGTTTGGCGACGCGTATTTCAAGGATCCTGCAGGGCAAGACCGACCCGCATTTCACGCCCCATGTGGAAACAGGACACGGGGTGATCGTGATCAACGCCTCCCATGTGGTGGTGACCGGAAACAAGGCAAAGGATAAAATTTATAAAAATTTCTCCGGATTTCCCAGCGGTTTGAGGGAGAGGCCCTACGAACGCGTGATCAAGGAAGATCCAACCTATGTACTCATGCATGCGGTGAAAGGAATGCTCCCCAAATCACGGCTTGGAAAAAGGATGCTCACCCATTTTTTAGTGTACGCCGGGGCGGAACATCCGCATCAGGCACAAAAACCTAAAGCTGTTTCATTGAAAGATTAAGGATATCATGGAATCTAAAATTGCCGTGACGCCGGTTGCGCCTATGAAAGCGCCGGCACTCAAACATATCGCCACGGGACGCCGTAAAGAATCCACGGCAAGGGTCCAGCTTTATAAAGGCACCGGTGTTATTCAGGTCAATAAGAAAGATGTCAAAATCTACTTTGGGCGGCCAACGCTGCGGATGCTCGTGTTTCAGCCTCTTGAGGCGACAAATCTTGCGCAGAAAGTGGACGTCATTGCCAATGTCCGGGGCGGGGGCCTTGCGGGTCAAGCGGGAGCGATCCGCCACGCCATTTCCCGCGCGCTTGTGGAATTCGATGAGACGCTTAAGAGTTTCCTGAGACGCGGCGACTATTTGACGCGCGATCAACGCATGAAAGAACGTAAGAAATATGGACGCCGCGGGGCGAGACGCCGCTTCCAGTTTTCTAAGAGATAACCGAAAAAACGCACAAGACCATAAATTAAAAATTGTTCTAAGTTGTTTAATGGCCGAGACTTGTGCTCGGCCATTCTTATTTATTTTTGACAGAACGGGAAAACATCCCTATAATACAGGCTTTCTCAGGGGACGGACGAAACCACGATCGGGATCGGTGCCATGAAAAATATTAGAGCGGGTGTCGCGGGGGCTACGGGTTACACCGGGGAGGAGCTGGTGAGAATCTTGGCGTGGCATCCTGGCGTGAGGCTTACCTATGTCTCCGGCAAGGAGGATCGCGAGGTTCGGATCCAGGAGATCTTTCCTTATCTTCGGAATCGGCTTGATCTCGAATGCAAGGGCTTTAACGTCGACGAGGCTCTGCAGAAGTGCGATCTTATTTTCCTCTGTTTGCCGCACACGGTTGCGATGCAGTACGCGCCTATTTTTTTAAAGGCAGGAAAGAAAGTCGTAGATGTCAGCGCGGATTATCGGTTAAAAGATCCGGCCGTCTTTGAGAAGTTTTACAAAGTGAGTCACAAGGATCTCGGCAACTTGAGGCAGGCTGTCTATGGTCTTCCCGAGCTCCACCGCGGAAAAATTAAAACCGCAACGCTTGTTGCGAATCCAGGTTGTTATCCGACCGGGTCTATTCTCGGTCTTGTGCCGGGAGTAAAAAAGGGCCTGTTTGATCTTTCTTCGATCCAAATAGATGCCAAAAGCGGCGTGACGGGCGCAGGGCGGAAAGCGGATAGGGCGCTCAATTTTTCCGAGGTGAATGAGTCTTTCAAGGCGTACAAACTTTTCGAGCATCAGCATGTTCCTGAGATGGACCAGGAGTTGTCGAAAGTGGCTAAAAAGGATGTCGGCGTGGTCTTCGTTCCGCATCTTTTGCCGATGAACCGGGGGATTTTAGGCACGATTTACGTGCATCTCAAGAAAAACTTGACGACGGAGCAGCTTCTGGAGGTTTACCGGAAATTTTATGCCAAGGAACCTTTTGTTAATATTTATCCCAAGGGGGGATTGCCGGAATTAAAGAACGTCCAGAGGACTAATTTTTGCGACATTGGATTGAGGGTCCATCCGTCAAAAAAACTCGCCGTCATTGTTACGGCAATCGACAATCTCGGAAAAGGCGCCGCCGGCCAAGCGGTGCAGAACATGAACCTGATGTGCGGTTTTCCTGAAACGGCGGGATTTTGAAAACCATTCATGGCGGGGTGACCGCGCCGATCGGTTTTAGGGCGAGCGGTCTGTATTGCGGCATCAAGAAATCCAAGAGAAAAGATCTGGCGCTTATCGTGTCGGAAACGCTTTGCGATGCGGCAGGCACTTTCACGACGAACAAAGTCCAGGCCTCTTGTGTTGTGGTAAACAAAGACCACCTGAGGAATGGCAAGGCCCAGGCGATTGTCGCCAATTCCGGCAACGCCAATTGCATGACCGGGGAGAGCGGCTTCGAGAACACGCGGAGCATGGCATTGGGCATTGCCCGTGCGATGAAGCTCAAGAAAAAGGATGTGCTGGTCGCGTCCACCGGGGTGATCGGCAAGCCCCTGCCGATCAAAAAAATTCTCGGAGCTTTCCCTCAGCTTGTCAAAGATCTGGATAAAAAGGGAGGCGAATCGGCCGCGAATGCCATTCTGACGACGGACCGGACGCCGAAAGAAATGGCCGTAGAATTTTATTTGGGGCGCCGACGGGTCCGTGTGGGCGCCATGGCTAAGGGGGCGGGTATGATTCACCCGGAGATGGCGCTTCCTATGCCAAAGTCGGCCACCATGCTTTGCTTTGCCACAACGGACGCCCTGATCACGCCGGCCGCGCTACGAGCGGCGCTGGACCGCGCAACTCAGAAGACGTTCAATGTGATCACAATTGACGGCGACATGTCGACAAATGACATGGTTCTGGTTCTTGCCAACGGCATGGCCCAGAACAAAAAGATTGTAGAGAAGACCAAGGAATCGCGGGTTTTTACAAAAGCCCTGGAGACGATTTTCCTGGCTTTGGCCAAACAAATGGTCCGCGATGCGGAGGGCGCGACGAAATTCGTGGAAGTCGTGGTGAAAAACGCCCTAACCAGGGAAGACGCGCAGCGGGTTGCTAAGTCTATCTCAGGGTCCAATCTCGTGAAATGCGCTTTGTTTGGATCAGATCCCAATTGGGGCCGGATTGCGGCCTCGGTCGGTTATTCGGGTGCGCATGTGGACCCCTGGAAACTCGTGATATATCTCGGGAAACAGCCGGTGCTGCGCAACGGCGGGCGGGTGAAACAAAAAGCGGCCGATCTGAACCGTGTGTTTGCGCAGAAAAATATTAGGATTCTTGTGGATCTGGGTCTCGGGAAGTTTGGGGCCACGTCGTACACCTGTGACCTTTCGACGAGTTACGTGCGGATCAATTCTGCTTATAGGACGTAAAGGTCATTCCCGCAAAAGCGGGAATCAGCTTGATCCCCGATAAAACCTGCCTGCCGGACAGGCAGGGATTTCGGGGATGACAAATAATGATAAAGGATGTTTATGGAAGAGATGATCAAAAAGGCGGACGTTCTCATCGAGGCGCTGCCGTACATTCAAAGTTTTTATGACAAAACAATCGTGATCAAGTATGGCGGAGCCGTGTTGACGGACGCGGCCATCCGCCGGAATGTGTTGGAAGACATTGTTTTCATGAGTTATGTCGGAATGCGTCCGGTCCTGGTGCATGGCGGCGGGCCCTACATTTCCAAGCGGCTTGAGGAAATGGGCAAGGAGCCGCGTTTTGTGGGCGGATTCCGCGTGACGGATGAGGAGACGATGGAAGTCGTGGAGCAGGAACTTGAAAAGGTCAACCGGGAGATCGTGCGTGACATTATTTCGCATGGCGGCAGCGCCATCTCTCTTTCCGGCAAGGAGGATCATCTGATTGAGGTCAAAAAACACGCGGACATTGACGGGCAGGACGTAGGGTTCGTAGGGGACGTGACAAAGATCAATTACGATATTGTGCAAAAAATGATTACCAGCGATATTATCCCGGTCATTTCTCCGATTGGGATCGGCAAGGATGGTTTCACGTACAACGTCAATGCGGATCAGGCCGCGGCTGAGATTGCCCGGGCCATGGGTGCTCTCAAACTTGCATACCTCACGAATGTGAAAGGAATTTTTAAAGATTCGGAGGATCCTGAAAATGTGATCTCACACATCACGGTGGCGGAGATTGAGGATCTTATTCAAAAAAAAGTAATTTTGGGCGGGATGATCCCTAAGGTGAAGTCTTGTGTCCGGGCTCTAGAGAGGGGTGTGAAGCAGGTGCACATCATCAACGGCAAGATCCCGCATGGATTGCTGTTAGAAATTTTTACGGACAAAGGCATTGGCACAGAAATTGTCAAAAGGTGATTTGTTGAGTTGTTTAGTTGTTGAGTCGAAAAGGCACGGGTTCTATCGACTCAACCACTCCACGACTCAACAGCTCAACCAGCGGGCATAGCTTCTATGGATCATCGAAAAACCATACGTCTTTATTACGACAACGTCATTCCGTGTTATTCGAAGACGCCTCTGGTGCTGGAGCGCGGGAAAGGAACACGTGTTTGGGACGTCCAGGGCAATGAATATTTGGATTTTTTTCCGGGCTGGGCGGTGAGCGGGATTGGCCATTGCCACAGACGCGTGACAGAGGCCATCAAGCGGCAGGCGGAATGCCTTATCCATGTGTCCAACAATTATTATCATGAGCATCAGGCGCTTTTGGCGGAGACCGTGATCCGGCACTCGTTCCCCGGAAAAGTTTTTTTTTGTAATTCCGGCGCCGAAGCCAACGAGGCGGCTTTCAAACTGGTGCGCAAGCTTGGAAATCCGTCCCGCCACGAGATCATTGCCATGGAAAGGTCATTCCACGGACGGACTTTTGCGGGGATCGCGGCCACCGGTCAAAAAAAATTTCGAGAGGGTTTCGAACCGGCGCTCGGGGGTTTTTCGCATGTGCCTTTCAATGATATCGAGGCGTTGGAACGCGCGGTGACAACCAGGACGATTGCCATTGTGCTTGAGCCCATCCAGGGGGAAGGTGGAGTGCATGTGGCCCAAGCGCAGTACCTAATGTCTGTGAGGCGACTCTGCCAGGATAAAAAGATCTACCTTATTTTTGACGAAGTGCAGACCGGCATGGGACGGACGGGCCGAATGTTTGCTTTCAAGAATTACAGTTTTGAGCCGGATGTGATGACGCTGGCAAAGTCTTTGGGGGGCGGTTTTCCCATCGGGGCGATGGTGGCCAAAAAAGAGATTGCCGACATCTTACAGCCGGGAACGCATGCCACCACATTTGGCGGCGGGCCCCTGGCTTGCGCGGCATCACTGGCCGTATTTGAAGCCATTGAAAAGGAAAAGCTTTTGAGCAACGCCGTCATCGTGGGTTCACATTTGTTTAAGAGGCTGCACGAGCTCAAAAAAAAGCACCCTATGATCCGCGAGGTGCGCGGCATGGCGCTGATGGCCGGTTTGGAACTTACCGTCGAAGGAAGAAATATTTACGAAGAGTGCCTCAAGCGGAGGCTTCTTATCAACTGTACACAGGGGAATGTGCTACGGATCATGCCGCCTCTGGTTGTGAAAGAAAAAGAGGTGGATCACGCCGTCGAGATCCTCGACGAGGTGTTAGCCGAGGAAGAAGAACGGTGCTTGACCAAGGAAGGGAGTAAGGCCGCATGAAAAAGACAAAGAAAAAGGCTAGGAAAGTGAGTTCTCGTTCGTCGTCCAAGCGTGGTGCTAAAAAAAAGGCGGGGAAGCTCTGGGAATTTAAGGATTTCCTCAGCATGAAAGAGATCTGTCGCGAAGAGCTGGACGTGTTGTTCAAGCTCGCCGACAAGATGAAGAAAAGTCCGGAGTCCTTTTACGGAAAACTAAAGGGTCGGTCGCTTGTGATGCTGTTCCAGAAACCATCCATGCGCACACGCATCTCTTTTGAGGTGGGTATTCAGCAGATGGGGGGCTGCGCCGTTTACATGCCGCCGCAGGAACATCCTCTTGGCGAACGCGAGTCGCTGAAAGATATTGCGCGCGCGCTTTCCCGTTATTGCGATGCGGCGGTGATACGTACCTATGCGCATTCAGATATCGAGGATTTTGCCAGGACCGCGTCGATTCCCGTGATCAACGGTTTGAGCGATTCCTATCATCCGTGCCAGACCCTGGCGGATCTCTTCACGATCCGCGAAAAGTTCAGAGCTCTGGAGAAGATTAATATCGCGTACATTGGCGATGGGAACAATGTTCTGAGCTCTCTCTTGTACGGCGTCGCGAAGGTGGGAGCAAATCTCGCGATTGCCCTGCCCAGAGGGTACGAGCCCAGCGAGGAGATCCTGAAAGATATCAAGATCCTCTCCAAGGAAAGCGGCGCCAGGATAAGCTTGTCGAATAATCCGTTCACCGCGATCAAGAACGCGCACGCCATTTACACGGATGTGTGGGTCAGCATGGGCCAGGAAAAACAACGGGAACAGCGCGTCCGGGATTTTCAGCCGTTCCAGGTCAATTCGGCTATCCTGAGCAAGGCGCCGAAGGACTCCATCGTCATGCATTGTTTGCCGGCGCATCGCGGAGAAGAGATCACGGATGAGGTGATCGAGCACCCGCGCTCCGCGATTTTTGACCAGGCGGAGAATCGCCTGCACACGCAGAAAGCGCTTTTGTATTTGCTGCTGACGGTGAAAAGGAAGCGCTAACCGGCTGCAAGCTCGTTAAATCAGGAGAATCCATGAAGAAAGTTGTTTTAGCCTACTCGGGAGGACTCGACACCTCGGTCGCTATCCAATGGTTGTGTGACAAGGGTTACGAGGTGGTGGCTTACATGGCGGATGTGGGTCAGGAAAAAACAACCACCGCGGCTATTGAGCGTGCGAAAAAAGCGGGCGCATCCAAGGTGGTTGTCCGCGATCTAAAGAAAAAGTTCGTCACGGATTACATCTGGCCCTCGCTGAAAGCGGGCGCGGTGTATGAGGGGCGTTACACACTCGCGACGGCGCTTTCACGGCCGTTGATCGCCGCGGAACAAGTGGCGGTGGCGCATGAAGAGCGCGCGACGGCGGTGGCGCATGGATGCACGGGAAAAGGGAATGACCAGGTGCGCTTCGAGGTGACGACGCAGATCCTCGACAGCTCGCTCGAGATCCTGGCGCCGGTTCGTGAGTGGGAATTTAAATCACGGGAGGATGAGATCCGGTATGCTCATCAGCACGGAATTCCTATCGACGTGACTAAGAAAAGTCCATTTTCTATCGACAAGAATATTTGGGGCGTCAGCGTGGAGGCCGGGGTCTTGGAAGATCCAAATGTCGAGCCTCCCCAGGACTCGTTCCAGTGGACGCGGGGCGCAGAAAAGAGAGCCCTCAAAGAGCGCGTGATCGAGATTCAGTTTGAAAGAGGCATTCCCGTTGGGCTGGGAAGACGAAAAATGTCCGGGCTCCCGTTAATCGAGAGTTTGAACGCGTTGGGCAGCCCCTACGGCATTGGACGCATGGACATGGTGGAGAATCGCCTCGTGGGGATCAAATCTCGGGAAACTTACGAGGCTCCCGCGGCGACCATCTTGCTCCAAGCGCATCAGGACCTCGAAAGCCTGGTGTTGGATCGGGAGCTTTTGCACCACAAGGAGAGCCTGTCTCATAAATATGCGGAACTTGTTTACTACGGGCTTTGGTTTACGCCGCTTCGGTCTGCGCTGGATGCTTTTGTGGAGCAAACACAAAAGAAAGTGACCGGAACCGTTCGTGTGAAGCTCAGGAAATACTCCGCGCATGTCGTAGGGCGCAGTTCTCCTTATTCTCTGTACAAGGAGACTCTGGCGACCTACGGCGGAAAAGATACCTTTGATCAGAAGCTAGCCAAGGGTTTTATTGATCTGTGGGCATTGCCGTATAAGCGGTAAACGCGCAGTGTTCAGTAAGAAAAAACATCTGAACGCTTAAGGCTGTACGCTCAATTGGAGATCTTAATGTCAAAAAAGTTGTGGGGCGGGCGGTTCAAGAAAAAAATAGATCCCGATTTTGAGAAGTTCAGTGCCTCGTTGCATGCGGACCACAGGCTCATGCCCTACGATCTTAAGATAGATGCGGCGCATGTGAAAGCTCTTCGGAAATGCGGCGTGCTAAGCACCTCTGAAACAAAGAGGTTTCTTTCGGCAATTGCCTCCCTGCAAACGAAGCATGCTGCGGGTAAACTTAAAATTGACCCAACCCAGGAAGACGTGCACTCCGCGGTGCAGGCACTTTTAAAAGCACGCCTCGGGGATCTGGCGGACAAGCTCCATGCGGGGCGTTCTCGAAACGATCTTGTGAGCCAAAGCACGCGCCTCTACTGCCGAGACAATGCGGAGCGTATTTATTCCAAGCTTTCTAAATTACAGACGGAGATTGTTAAAAAGGCGGAGCAAACTCAGGATATTCTTGTTCCCGGGATGACCCATTTACAAAATGCCCAAGTGTTGTCTCAGGCGCATATTTTCTTAGCGTACGCCGAAATGATTGCGCGGGCCAAGGCGCGCTTTGAGGGCGGCCGGCAGTTTTTCGACGTCTGCGTGCTGGGGAGCGGCGCCCTGGCTGGCACCGCTTTCCACCTGGACCAGGAAATGATCGCGCGTGAGCTGGGGCTTTCTCACGTGACGAGCAACAGTTATGATGTTTCCGGCGACAGAGATTTTGTGTTTAATTTTCTTTCCTGCTGTTTTTTTACGGGCCTAGAGTTATCGCGTATCGCGGAGGACCTTTTGATCGCGCAGACACGCGGCTTTGCGCATGTGGACGTGGATCAGGCGTTCTGCACGGGCAGTTCCATGATGCCGCAGAAAAAAAATGCGGATTTTCTCGAGCTGGCACGCGGCGCGGCGGCTATTTTTGGGGCTAATTTTATCGGAATGGGTTTGATCCTCAAAGGTTTGCCCACCTCCTACAATCGGGATTTGCAATGGGATAAAAAATTTCTTTTTGATTCATCAGAAACTCTGCAAAGTCTTTTGGAAGTGTTCATCAAACTCATCCGCACGCTTAGGATGGACCGGGCTCGGGCCGCAGAGCTTCTCAAAGACGAAAGTCTCTATGCCACGGACCTGGCGGAATACCTTGTTAAAAAGGGCACGCCTTTCAAACAAGCGCACGGCCAGGTGGGACAAATTGTGAGTTTTGCCGAAGACAACGGGGTTACGCTTTCGAAGATCGGGCTTGATATTTTCCGGAGTTTTGCGCCACGAGCGGATGGAGATATTTATGAGTTGTTTGATGCGAAGCACTCCGTAAGTCTAAAGAGAACCCAAGGCAGCACGAATCCCATGGAAATAAAAAAGCAAATCAGTCGTTGGAAGAAAGAACTCAAGAAGCAAGGCGATTTTTAAAATATGCACTGCTTTTCATACAAAAAAAATCAGCTTTACTGCGAAAATGCCAACGTCTCGAAAGTGGCGGCGGCAGTGGGGACGCCGTTCTACCTGTACAGCGTGAGCACATTCCTGGACCACTACCGGAAGCTTGCGCATGCGTTCAGTGCCGTGCCGACCCTCATCTGTTTCTCGATGAAAGCGAATTCAAACCTCACGCTGTTGAAGTCTCTCGTGAATCATGGGGCGGGCCTTGATATTGTTTCCGGAGGCGAACTTTATCGGGCCAAAAAGGTGGGCGTGGAGCCCAAAAAGACTGTGTTTGCGTCCGTCGGAAAGACCGCCTCTGAGATCGAGAGCGCAATTCGTTTTGGCATCCTGATGTTCAACGTGGAGTCCGTCCAGGAACTGGAGATGATCAATAGCGTGGCCAGGCGTCTTCGAACCGCGCAAAAAGTCGCGATACGCCTGAATCCCGACGTGCGACCTGACACGCATCACTATATCACTACGGGTTCCAAGCAGGACAAATTTGGTCTGGATATCCCGACGGCTTACAAACTTTTCATGCAGGCATACCGTTTCCCGCACCTGCGTTTGGCAGGGGTTCATATCCATATCGGATCCCAGATCACCCGGTCGGCGCCGTTCAAGGAGGCGATCCAAAAATGCCTGGATTTCATTGACAGCATTCGCTACGCGGGAAGCGCGGTGGAGTACTTGAACATCGGCGGAGGGCTTGGGATTATTTATTCTGATGAGAAGCCGCAGACGGCGGATGCGTTTGCCAAGGCGGTGCTCCCGCTTCTAAAAAAACACTCGCGACTTAAGATCATCCTGGAGCCGGGACGATTTATTTCCGGAAATGGCGGTATTTTGGTGACGAGGGTGATTTATGAGAAAAGAACCAAGGCAAAGTCGTTCCTGATCGTCGATGCGGCCATGAATGATCTCATTCGCCCGGCTTTTTATGGGGCGCACCATGAGATTGTTCCGGTGATCAAGCCGCGGTCTACCGCGCGGAAAGTAAAGGCAGACATTGTCGGGCCTATTTGTGAAAGCGGGGATTTTTTGGCCAAGGACCGCCGTGTGCCGATGATGAAACCGGGAGACCTGTTGGCCGTGATGTCATGCGGGGCTTATGGATTTGTCATGTCCTCCAATTATAATTCACGTCCGCGCTCGCCGGAAGTCGTGGTAAAGGGATCTAGGTTTTTTGTGGCAAGGCGCCGTGAGACGATGGACGATCTTGTGCGCTATGAAAAAATCGTGACAGAGGTTGTTGGGCCATCCCCGCGCGGGCGGGCGTCGAGCTTGGTTTCCGTTAAGTGATCGCGGGAACAACATGAAAACAATTTCGTTTGTCAAAATGGTTGCTGCTGGGAATGATTTTATCGTCGCGGATAATAGGCGCGGGCTCCTTGCCGGCTCGCTGAAAACCAAAGCGGTCCGTTTGTGCGATCGCAAATTTGGCATTGGCGCGGACGGCGTGCTTTTGTTGGAAAGCTCAAAAAAAGCCGATATTCGCATGAGGATATTCAATCCGGACGGAAGCGAAGCGGACATGTGCGGCAACGGCGTCCGCTGTTTGTCAAAATTCGCGGTGGATCAGAGAGTCGTAAAGTCCGGGCACACTGTCGAGACAGGCGCGGGCATTATTCGGTCGCGCGTCGCAAAGGGGCTCGTGAAAGCCTTGCTGACCACACCCCGGGATTTTCGGGATTATCCGAAGTTTCTCGTGGGCGGACGCTTCGAGAACGTTTATTTTTTAAATACGGGCGTTCCTCAAGCAGTGATCCTGGTCAAATCGGTCCAAGGTCTTGACGTATTTTCGCTGGGCCGGACATTGCGTTATCACAAAGCGTTTGCGCCTCACGGGACGAATGTGAATTTTGTGAGTGTCGGTCCGGACAATGCGATTCAGGTACGCACCTATGAGAGAGGCGTCGAGGGGGAAACCCTGGCCTGCGGCACCGGTTCCACGGCTTCGGCTTTGATGGCGGCGCGTCGGCACGGCTTGCGATCGCCTGTCCGGGTCCGAACCAGGGGAGGCGAAAAATTAAAAGTTTATTTCAGTCGGCAGAATGGCCGCTTCACGGATGTTTATTTGGAAGGGTTGGTTGAAAATACGTTCGAAGGGAGAGTAACGATATGAAATTTCATGGGTCTATCACGGCGTTGGTCACCCCTTTTAAAAAAGGCAAGATCGATGAAAAAGCGCTGATCCGCATAGTCAAACACCAAATTGTCTCGGGGACGGATGGATTGGTGCCGGTCGGCACGACCGGGGAATCCCCGACGCTTTCGCATGAGGAGCATCGCCGTGTCATAGAAATCGTGGTCGGAGCGGCCGAAAAAAAAGTCCCCGTCATTGCCGGGACCGGATCCAATAGCACGGAGGAAGCCGTTTCGCTGACGAAGTTTGCAAAAAAAGCCGGGGCCGAGGGAGCGCTTTTGGCCGCGCCCTACTACAATAAGCCGACCCAGGAGGGTCTCTACCGTCATTATGAGATGGTGGCAAAATCGGTCGATCTTCCCATTGTTCTTTACAACATCCCGGGGCGTTCCGTGGTAAACATCTCTCCCGAAACGGTGGCGCGCTTATCAAAAATTCCGAACATTGTTGCCATCAAAGAGGCCAGTGGTTCCATGGATCAAACATCGCACATTCTGTCGCTCTGCGGGATCGACGTTCTCAGCGGGGATGATTCTTTGACGCTGCCGCTTTTGGCGTTGGGCGCGAAAGGCGTTATCTCAGTCTTGTCGAATGTGCTGCCGCAGGCGGTGTCGGCGATGGTGGATGCTTTTTTTGCGGGCGATCATGACCAAGCCAGGAAACAGCATTATAAAATTTTCCCGCTCTGCCGCGCGATGTTTATCGAAACAAATCCCATCCCGCTCAAACGTGCGATGAAATTGCTCGGTTTCTGTGAAGATGAGTTGCGTCTGCCTCTTTCTAAAATACAGCCTGGCAATGAAAAAATCCTGATCCAAGCGATGAAAGATTATGGATTGAAAGTGAGGGGATAGCCCATGGTGAATCTTGCTGTCAACGGAGCTCTGGGACGGATGGGCCGGAGAATCTTGACCCTAGCCGCGCAATCGGACCAATTCAAGATCGTGGGGGCATTTGAATACCCAAAGCATCCGGACCTGGGTCGTGCGTTGGGGGATCTTTTGGGCTTGGCCACGCTCAAACTAGCGCTCGAAGCGCTCACGGAAAAAAACCTGAAAAAAGCAGATGTCCTGATTGATTTTTCGGGGCCGGAGGGAGCGGACGAGTGCATTCGTATCGCTTCCAAGACCGGAAAAGGCTTGGTGATTGGCAGCACAGGCCTTGGTGTCCAGACGGAAAAAAAAATACGGGTCGCTTCGTCCCTGATACCGATCCTGGATTCGCCGAATATGAGCCTTGGCGCAAATTTCCTCTTTGAACTCGCGCGCGAGGCCGCGGCAAAACTAAAGGACGGATACGATATCGAAATCATAGAAGCGCATCATCGTCTCAAAAAGGACGCACCGTCCGGGACGGCCAAAAAAATCGCTGAGGTGATCGCGAAAGAAAAGGGCTGGAATCTGGAAAAAGCGAGCCGCTATGGCCGCAAGGGATTGACGGGGGAACGGACGCGCGACGAGATTGGGATCCATGTGGTCCGCGCCGGCGACATTGTGGGCGAACATACGGTGATCTTCGGCGGGCCGGGGGAGACCATCGAGTTGAAACACACCGCCCTTTCCCGCGATGCCTTTGCCCGGGGCGCTCTTGTCGCGGCCCTTTTCGTTTCGACAAAGTCCAAAGGCCGTTTCAGCATGGAAAACATCCTTAAATGAGTTTTTTTTTGGAGGAGTCGGACCGACTGAAAGCGTTGCCGCCGTATCTTTTCGTGGAGATTGATCGCGCCAAGCGCCGGGCAATGGAAAAAGGCGTCAAGGTCATTGATTTTGGCGTGGGAGATCCGGACATGCCGACGCCAAAATTTATTCAATCGGCCATGGTCAAGGCCATCCGCGACCCAAAAAATCATCATTATCCCCTGGATCGCGGGAATGAGGCTTTTCGCGGAGCCATCAGCCATTGGGTTAAAAAACGTTTCGGTCTGACATTCGATCCGGCCTTGGAAATCCTGCCGCTCATCGGTTCTAAAGAGGGGATTGCCCACCTGCCTTTGGCGTGGATCAATCCGGGGGATGTCGTCCTGGTCCCAGACCCGTGTTATCCGCCCTACAAAAGCGGCACGCAATTTGCCGGCGGCTCCTCGTTTTTGATGCCCCTGAAAGAGGAGAATAATTTCTTGCCGGATCTTGAGGCCATTCCTCAAGAGGTACGTAAAAAAGCCAAGATTATTTTTGTGAATTATCCCAACAATCCCACCGGCGCGACGGCGCCGCGGGCGTTCTACGAAAAACTTGTTGCCTGGGCACAGGAGAACAGGATCATCATCGCCTCGGACCTGGCTTATTCCGAGGTCTATTTCGGCAAAGACAGGCCTCTCAGCCTATTTGAAATTCACGGCGCAAAGGAGGTGGCGATCGAATTTCACTCTCTTTCCAAAACCTGCAACATGACGGGGTGGCGAGTGGGGTTTGCCCTGGGACGAGCGGAACTGATTGACGCTCTTTTGCGCGTGAAATTGAATGTCGACTCGGGGGTTTTCACGGCTGTTCAAAAAACGGCTGCTGAGGCTCTGAAGAAGAGTTTTAAATTCTCAAAGAAAACCAATGTGCTTTATCGGCACCGCCGAGACCTTTTGGTGGCAGGGCTCAAAGAACTGGGATTTCCGGTGCGTCCGAATCCAGCAACATTTTACGTTTTTACGCGTCTTCGGGGAGGCGCACAAGACTCGTTGGCGTTTTGCAGGGAACTTCTCGAAAGAACGGGGATTGTCACGACGCCCGGCATAGGTTTTGGCGCGGGCGGCGAGGGCTATGTGCGTTTTGCTTTGACGGTTGACGAGAAGCAAATACGTGAAGCCATCTTGCGTATGAGAAAGGCGCTCTAATGGCCATCGCCTATATTGCGGTGGGTTCCAACGTGGGTGATCGGGACGCGCATATTCAAAAGGCCGTTGCTCTTCTACGCGAGAATGAGAATATTCAGGTGCTCGCGGTGTCCGGTCTTCTCGAAACGGAGCCTGAGGGCATGGCTTTCACGGACAAACGGGGGATTCCCGGAAAATTTTTAAACGGAGTTCTTAAAATCAAAACGGACCTCATGCCGGTCGACCTATTGGCGGCTTTAAAAAACGTTGAGCGGCGCTGCGGAAGAACCAAGGCAGAGCACAATGCGCCGCGAACCATGGATTTGGATATTTTGTTCTATGATGACGTCGTCATTGTGGAGGGAAAGACCTTAAGTATTCCTCATCCTAAAATGCATGAGCGCCTGTTTGTACTAAAGCCTCTTTCCGAGATAGCCCCGGATTTTGTGCACCCAAGACTTCAAAAGACCGCGCGTGAATTGCTCGACAGCCTGGCAGAACCCACGCCGCCCTCTCGTTGAAAGTTCTTCGAAGCCTCTCCGCGACCCGCCAAGCTGTTGAGCGCCTTAAAAAAAGAGGGTTGCGCGTCGGTTTTGTCCCGACCATGGGTTGTTTGCATGAGGGGCATTTGTCCCTGGTCCGACGGGCAAAAAAAGAAAATGATATCGTTTTGGTGAGCATCTTCGTGAACCCTCTCCAGTTCGGCCCGAAAGAAGATTTTAGGCGCTACCCGCGCAATTTGCGCCGCGACAAACAACTTTTGGAGAAGACGGGAACCCATCTCCTTTTTCTGCCGTCAGCGAAGGCGTTTTATCCGCCGGATTTTGAAACTCAAGTTCAGGTGAAAAAACTTTCGCAGGGCCTCTGCGGTCGCTCGCGCCCGGTCCACTTTGCAGGGGTTGCCACGGTGGTGACAAAACTTTTGAATGTGGTGTCCCCGCACCGTCTCTATCTGGGTCTCAAGGACTACCAGCAGGCCCGCATCATCTTGCAAATGGTCAGAGACCTCAACATGCCCGTCAAGGTTGTGGAATGCCCGATTGTAAGAGAAGCCGATGGGTTAGCGATGAGTTCCCGCAATATTTTTTTAAGCGCGGCCGAGAGGCGCAGCGCCCTTTCTATCCACCGGTCTCTCCGGGAAGTACGGCGCCTTGTCTTGGCCGGTCAACGCAAAGCCGGCGTTCTCGTTTCAGTCATCCGGAGGGGAATCGAGGCCGAGCGTGGCGCCCGCGTGGACTACGTGGAAATTGTCGATGCGACCACTCTTCGGCCTGTGGTACAATTGGGTGCCAAACGGATGATTTTGGTGGCGGTGGCCGTTAATTTCCGGAAGACCCGACTTATTGACAACTGCGTGATAAAGGTCTGACATGCTGCGTATTTTAATGAAATCCAAGATCCATGGGGCGACGGTAACGGAGGCTAACCTGCGTTACACGGGCTCCATCACCATTGATAAAAAGCTGCTTAAGGCCACGGACATCTGCCCCTTTGAGCGCGTCCAGATCGTCAACCTGAACAACGGATCCCGCGTGGAAACGTATGTGCTGGAGGGCCCTGCCGGATCCGGCGCGATTTGCATGAACGGTGCAGCGGCGCGTTGGGCTGAGGCGGGGGACAAGGTGATCATCATTTCTTATTCCTTGATGACGAATGTTGAGATTAAAAGACACCGCCCGAAAGTGGTTTTTGTGAATGAACATAACAGGATAAAAGAGAAGTAGTCGGTAGTCGGTAGTCAGGTATCAGCAGGTTTTGCCTGACACCTGACACCTGACACCTGATACCTGAGGGTCCCTGTGATTAAAGTAGGCATCATTGGTTGCGGCGCGATCGGCAGAGAGTTGGCATTTGCCTGCCAGAACCGTTTTTCCGGAGAGGTGACCCTTGAGGCGCTGGCGGACACGGATCATTCCCGTTCCCGCCGACTTCAAAAAGAACTCAAGCCCAAGCCCAAACTTTTAAATGCGGACGAGCTGATTAAGCGCTGCGACCTGGTTATCGAGGCTGCATCCAAACATGCGGCCTATGATCTGGCAAAGAAAACATTGTCCCAGGGCAAGGATGCCATGATCATGTCGGTGGGCGGCATCCTTGGAAAAGAAAAAGAGGTCTTCAATCTCGCAAAAACCCATCGCTGCTGTCTGTATCTTCCGAGCGGCGGCGTCGTAGGGATCGATGGTTTAAAGGCTGCGGGAATAGGGAAGATCCATCGCGTGACGCTTACGACCCGAAAGCCCCCCCAGGGCTTTGAGGACGCCCCCTATGTTCTAAAGCACGGGATAAATCTCAAGAACATGAAGCAGGAGAAGCTTCTGTTTGAGGGCAATGCCGCGGAAGCGGTTCGCGGATTCCCCAAGAATATCAATGTTTCCGCCACGCTTAGCCTTGCCGGCATCGGCGCCAAAAAAACAAGAGTCCGTATTTTTGCCTCTCCCCACATGCTTGTGAACGTCCATGAGGTATACGTGGTCGGAGATTTTGGATCGTTCTACACTCGCACCGAGAATTTTCCCTCCGAACAAAATCCGCGCACAAGCCGTTTGGCCATCCTATCCGCGGTGGCGACGCTTGAACGTATTTTAAAGAACGTCAAATTCGGAACTTAAGCTCGGATGGGCGCGGGGGCGGACGACGCAGAGCTAATTCAAAGATGCTTGGAGGGCCGCAAAGGCGCCTGGGATGAATTCGTCGATCGTTATTCTCGCCTTGTCTATTGGTCCATATGGAAAATTTTGGAGAACCAACACGCGCCATCCAAGGAAGAATTGTGTCGCGAGGTTTTTCAGGACTTCTTTGAGAAAGTCCTTGAGCGCGCGCGGCTGGAGAGGCTCCGGAGAGCAGGCAACCTTAAGAGCTACATTCGGTCCATGGTTTGCCACCTTGTATTCGACCGGTTAAGGCAATCCTCAAGGCAGGCTAGTCTTGAGTCCTCGGTGGATTTTGCAGACTTGGAGGCATCGGGTCCGGATGGAGGAGAGGCGCTGCTCGCTGAGGAGACCAAGGGCACTCTAACGTTTGTGATGGAGACGCTTTCGGCAAAGGAGAGGGCCTGCGTGGAGCTTTGTTACATAGACGACCGGACCCATCGGGAGATCGGGCTGTTGCTGCACATGCCCCAAGATACGGTTTCGACCATCCTCCGGCGCACCAAGGAGCGTCTGAGGCAGGCCTTGGAAGAAAAAGGCATTTCAGGGTGAAAGTTTCGGGAATGTGAACGAAAAAGACGGGGTTTGACGTCTATTATAGACGAGGGAATGATGGATAATGTCGAAATTCTGCTAAAAAAATATTTTAAGGAAAAAAATCAATTGAGCCTTGATCGTAAAGCCACCGGCGTTGTTTTAGACGAGGAGGACTTTGTTCTTTATTGCCAAGATCGGCTCGAGGGCGCATCGCTTGAGAGGTTTCAGAGCTTTTTGACTGCCAATCGGTGGGCGCAGGACATGGTCTTGGAGGCGAGAGGTTTGATGGAGGAGGAGCTCCCGGAAAGGCAAATTCCCGCCGGCCTAACAGAAAGAGCAAAACGCTTGATGAGAGGATCTTTGCCTGTTGCGCCCTGCCCGCATTGCGGAAGATCCATCACACCATTCAAGCGGCCGGCCTCAAGACAAAAATGGGAGAATTTGTTTTGGCTCGTCGTCATGCTGGGATCTTTCACGCTCTCGTTTGTGTTTCGAAGATATTTTATGCAATTTTTGGTGCTGACGCTCCTTGCCGGATTCAAGTGGGTCATGGAAATGAGAGCCTCAAAAACTCAAATCATGATTTACCGCGCCCTTTCCGAGGAGTCGGACCGTCCTGCGGATCGCTTGAAAAAATTTCAGGAGAACAAATAACAATGACAACCGCTGTGAATTCTCTCGACGAACGCGCCCAAGAGCGCATTAAACATGTGATTCGAACGATTCCGGATTTTCCAAAAAAGGGAATCCTTTTTCGGGACATCACGCCGCTGCTTGCGGACAAGGAGATGTTTCGCTTTTGCATCGACCGCTTTAAAACGATAAGCGAGGGCGGGATCGACTGCGTGGTTTCCATTGAGTCTCGAGGTTTTATATTCGGTTCGGCGCTGGCGTATGCGTTGGGCGTAGGGTTTGTGCTGGTCCGCAAGGAGGGCAAGCTTCCCCATCGCACGGTCTCCGCGGGTTACAGCCTCGAATACGGCCAGGCGAAAGTGGAAATGCATGAAGATTCGATCCGTCACGGCGCCCGAGTTCTCCTTATCGACGATGTCCTCGCGACAGGAGGGACCATGCGTGCCGCGATCCGACTCGTCGAGCAATTGGGCGGCGTTGTTGGCGGACTTTATTTTTTGATCGAGCTTGAGGCTCTTGCCGGACGGAAAGCACTGGCCGGCTACAACGCGCATTCCCTGATTCGTTACTGACAGCAGGCGCCCCGTGATCGGAATTCTTTGCCCCAGCCGTTTTGAATATCGTTCTATCCGTGATCTCAAGATTCCCGCAGGAAAGGCGGACCTGGTGTGTTCCGGCATGGGAAAACTCCGAGCCCTGGAAGCCTGCCACCGTCTTAAAACACGCCATCCAAAGCTCCGGCATTTGCTCCTGATCGGATTTGCGGGGTCTCTTTCGGACGGGCTTGAGGTTGGGGATCTTGTCGAACCAGACGTCTTTATCGAGCAGGATTATGACGCGAGGCCGCTTGAGAAATTCCCGCACATCATTCATCTGAACGAGCGTCGTTTAATCCCCTCGTCGTGTCAGGGGGCCATGGTTACCCAGGACCGATTTTTGACGGCGAACCCTTTCGCGGGGACGGCGCTGTCGCGAAAATATCCTAATCTTGCCTGCGATATGGAGTCGTATGCGGTTGCATTTTTTTGCAAGACGCATCGCTTGAAATTACACGTGCTCAAGTTTATCTCAGACCGTGCGGATGCGGAGGCCGACCATGATTTTTTAAGTGCCTGCAAGAAGTTGGCGCCGCGCCTTAAAGAGGCGACCCTGCTGGCGATCGGAAAGCTATGAAGCTTTATGCCATTGTGATGGGAGCAGGCGCGTTGTTTCTAACGGCTTATTTCACCTATGGCCGCTTTTTATCGCGTCATTTGGGGCTGGATCCCGACCGTAAAACGCCGGCTGTGGAGGTGAATGACGGAATTGATTTTGTTCCCGCCAAAAAAGGATTTCTTCTGGGGCAACATTTTTCCGCAATCGCGGCGGCGGGGCCGATCGTGGGACCAATTCTCGCTGCGCTATACTTTGGCTGGCTTCCCGCGCTTGTCTGGATCGTCATTGGCGCAATTTTTTTTGGCGCGGTGCATGATTTTTCAAGTCTTGCCGGTTCGGTGCGGAGCCGAGCGGTGTCTATTGTGGAAATGATGGGGCAGACCCTCGGAAAAACCGGGCACGTTGTTTTTCTGATTTTTGTCTGGCTTTCTCTTCTTTACGTCATCACGGCGTTTACGGATTTGACGGCAAGCGCCTTCGTGGACCCGGAACTCGGCGGGGGAACGGCCTCGTCCTCTATGCTTTATCTCCTCCTGGGGGTTCTGATGGGCCTGGCCCTCACAAAGTTTCGCATGGAGCTTAAATTCGCGACGCCGTTCTTTCTTTTTTTAGTGATGCTATCGATTTGGCTTGGCCCGCATCTTCCGCTTTATGTGCCGTCCTTTTTGGGAGATCCCAGAACGGCTTGGAATATTACGCTTCTCGTCTATTGTTTCGCGGCATCGCTGGTTCCAGTCTGGATACTGCTCCAGCCGCGGGGATATCTCGGCGGATTTTTTTTGTACGGGACCCTTTTTGCGGGACTCGTCGGGCTCTGTCTCGGGGGTGAAAAAGTCCAGTATCCTGCTTTTCTCGGATTCGTGAATGGGGAGGGGCAGCATCTTTTTCCGCTTCTTTTTGTGACCGTTGCCTGCGGGGCCTGTTCAGGATTTCATGGGATCGTTTGTTCGGGGACAACCTCCAAACAAATAGAAAAAGAGACGGATTGCCACCTGGTGGGCTATGGCGGCATGCTGCTGGAGGGCGTGGTGGCCGTGTTGTCTTTGGCCACCATCATGATTTTAGCTCGAAGCGATGCTCGATCGCTGGGTTCCCCCGACAGGATATACGCGGAGGGTCTAAGCCGTTTTGTGAGCCATCTTGGTGTTCCCATGGACTTCGCAAGATCTTTTGCATTGTTGGCTTTCGCCACCTTCATTTACGACACGTTGGATGTGGCGACTCGATTGGCGCGGCAAATATTCCAGGAACTCACCGGTTGGAGCGGAGCGCTTGGCAGGGTGATGGCAACGGCGGTGTGTCTTCTCATTCCATTTTTTTGCGTAAGCCTGAAAGTGGCGGACAGCTCGGGAAAGATTGTTCCGGCATGGAAGGTTTTTTGGACGATATTCGGTACATCCAATCAACTTTTAGCCGCCCTGACCCTGATGATGCTTTCTCTGTGGCTGTGGAGAAACGGAAAGAAGTGGTGGCTCGCGGCCATTCCCATGGCGTTCATGATGGCCATGACATTTTGGTCTCTTTTTTTGATGGTAATCACGTGGCCGAATCTTTCTGCGTTGGTGGCTCTGCTGCTCCTCGGGCTCGCCATTCTCTTAACACTTATTGCCCTCAAGACCTTTCGCCGCCTTTCACTTTAGTTGTTTCGGCGTTCATTTTTTTCGATCGCTGAGATAAAACTACATAAGATAAAGCCACTCAGAGAGATCAGATAACGTAAAATAAATTAGGTAAATTCAAAAACCCCTCTATCTGTTTGGCTTGGCCCTGTAATTTAAATATCTCTAACGGTCTTTAAATTGAAAGTATTGCACGGGCAGACAGGAAAAAGGGCTGCTACTGGTTCATGGACAAGGACAAAAACACCACATTTCTACTTTGGTTAAAACACGACATTTTAACTTTGGCTGGACACACAAGATAAAACCACTCTTTACAAAACTCCCAGTCTCTGTTAACCTTTAGGCGATTTTATAAATTACGAAAGGAAAACCAATGTGTTTTTCCACTTCTTCGGCTGGCGAAGGGAAGGTTTGGAACTCGTGAAGACCTTTTTTCGTCGGCTTGTTTTTATCGTAGCGCTTTTCTTGGCACAGGGTATTGCTTTGGCAAGTGAGGCGGATCTCAAGATTCCGGATCTTCATCAGGGCCGCTTCGACATGTTCGGTGGTCTCTCGGGTTACCAGATCCTCCTCTATGGAGCGATGGTGATTCTCGGGACGGTCGGGCTTTCCCTCTACCAATTTGTCAAGATCAAGGCTCTTCCTGCGCACAAATCGATGCTCGACGTCGCCGAAACAATCTTCCAAACTTGCACGACCTACCTCAGACAGCAGGCGAAGTTCCTGGCGATGCTGTTCGGCATCATTGCGCTGGCGATGACCTACTATTTTATTGGCCTCAAGCACGAGTCCGTGATAACGCTGGGCCTCGTCCTTTTCTTTTCGATCGTCGGAATGGCGGGTTCGACTCTGGTTGCCTTTTACGGGATTCGGGTCAATACCTACGCCAACGCTAGGACTGCTTTCGCCTCCCTACGGGGCGTTCCTTGGGATGTCGTCAATATTCCGATGCGCGCGGGGATGTCCGTCGGTCTTTTCCTGATTTCCGTTGAGCTGGTGATGATGGTGATCATCCTGCTCTTTGTGCCGCGTGAAATCGTCGGTTATTGCTTCCTGGGGTTTGCCATCGGGGAATCGCTCGGCGCGAGTGCGCTCCGTATCGCGGGTGGAATTTTCACGAAGATCGCCGATATCAGCTCCGACCTTATGAAGATTGTCTTCCATGTCAAAGAGGACGATCCGCGTAACCCGGGCGTCATCGCCGACTGCGCGGGCGACAATGCCGGCGACTCCGTGGGACCGACCGCCGATGGTTTCGAGACCTACGGCGTCACCGGGGTCGCGCTCATTTCGTTTATCACGCTCGCGGTGAAAGACCCGATGCTTCAGGCCAAACTCATCGTCTGGATCTTCGCCATGAGATTCCTGATGGATTTCATGTCGGGGGTTTCCTACTTCATCAACAAGGCCATCTCCGAGCGTAAGTACAGGGGCCTGAAAAGTTTTAATTTTGAGGAGCCCCTGACCCGCCTGATTACGATCGCAACGGGGCTCTGCATCTCCACTTCTTACGGGATGTCGTACCTTCTTGTCGGCGATCTCCCGGATCCGACGCTCTGGTGGAAGCTCGCCTCAATCATTGCTTGCGGGACCCTTGGAGCATTCCTGATTCCGGAGTTCACAAAGATCTTCACTTCTTCCCATTCCAAGCATGTTCACGAGATCGTGACGGCTTCGCGCGAGGGGGGAGCTTCCCTGACGATCCTGTCGGGGATCGTGGCGGGTTCGTTCTCTGCCTTTTGGAAAGGCGTCCTGATTGCAGGCCTCATGTTCGTGGCCTACCTGATCTCGGGGATGGGACTTCAGAACATCATGCCCCACGCTTCGGTCTTCGCGTTCGGCCTCGTTGCTTACGGTTTCCTCTGCATGGGTCCGGTGAACATCGCCGTGGACTCCTATGGCCCTGTGACGGACAACGCCCAATCGATCTTCGAATTGTCCCAGACCGAGTCGATCCCCGGGATCGAGGAAGAGATCGAGCGGGATTTTGGTTTCCGTCCCGACTTTAAGACGGGCAAGCATTACCTCGAGGCCAACGATTCGGCGGGAAATACTTTCAAGGCCACCGCCAAGCCTGTGCTTATCGCCACAGCCGTTGCGGGAGCGACGACGATGATTTTCTCCATCATCCTTCTTCTTGAGGAGCATCTTCGCTCTGGGGCCGTCGTCGCCGCGGCGGGCGGAATGGTTCCCGAGAATATCGGGGAGATTCTCCTGCATGAAAAGCTTTCGCTCACGGCATCGCCGGTTCTGCTCGGATTTCTCTGCGGCGGGGCGGTGATCTACTGGTTTTGCGGGGCTTCGATACAGGCCGTCACTACGGGGGCCTATTCCGCCGTGGAGTATATCAAGAAGAACTTGAATCTTAACCTAAAGGAGGCCAAGCGGGAGGATTCGATCACGGTCGTCCGGATCTGCACCGAGTACGCCCAGAAAGGGATGTGGAACATCTTCCTCGGTCTCCTCGCGTTCACGCTGGCATTTGCGCTCTTCGATCCCTACTTCTTCATCGCCTACCTCATGGCCATCGCGGTCTTCGGTCTCTTCCAGGCGATGTACATGGCCAACGCGGGCGGCGCATGGGACAATGCGAAGAAGCTCGTGGAGGTGGACTTTGGCGAGAAGAACACCCCGGTCCATGCCGCGACCGTCGTCGGCGACACCGTGGGCGACCCTTTCAAGGACACCACATCTGTTTCTCTCAACCCGATCATCAAGTTCTCGACTCTTTTCGGCATGCTTGCCGTCGAGATCGCAATCAAGATGAATCCGGCGACAACACGTGTTTGCGGAGGCGTCTTTTTCCTCGCGGGCCTGTTCTTCGTCTGGAAATCCTTTTACAGGATGCGGATCCCGGAAAAAGTTAAAACCTAAACTTGTTCACGGAGATACGGCCTATTCTTTTATGGAATGGCTCCAAGAGTTCTTTTCAAGACTCCACCATCTCGATGAATTGATCGCTTGGGCCGGCTATGTCGGCATCACGCTAATCGTGTTTTGCGAAACCGGCCTCTTGGCCGGATTTTTTTTGCCAGGGGATTCGCTTCTGGTCACCGCGGGTTTGGTGGCTTCTCAGGGAAAGCTGGACATTGTCCGTTTGAACGTCCTTCTCATGACGGCGGCGATCCTTGGAGATAGCGTGGGGTACGCGATTGGTCACTACGCGGGCCCGCGTCTTTTTAAAAAAGAAGATTCGTTTTTTTTTCGCAAAGACCATATTCGCCGGACGCATGATTTTTTTGAAAAGTATGGCGGCAAGACGATCATTCTCGCCCGATTCGTGCCGATCATACGCACATTCGCGCCCACCGTGGCGGGAGTGGGGAAGATGTCTTACGGTAAATTTTTGTGCTACAACGTGTTTGGCGGTATCGGCTGGGTGGCCAGCATGACGCTCACGGGATATTTTCTCGGCCGCTCCGTCCCGAACATCGAAAAACACATGCACCTGGTTGTCGGGATCGTCATCATCGTATCATTCTTCCCAATCTTCCACGAGCTCCTCTCCGCAAAAAGAAAACGATAAGGTTGGCTTGATCTCTGGGCAACGGGGCCTGCCATGGCATTGCCCTCCATGGCACGTGCCATTTTTCCCGTCTCTGGTCGCGGGTGAGCCCGTCGCCGGTGAAGAATTGCCGCATCTTCAAGCGATAAAGTTGTTTGATGTTGACGGGTTAGAAAAAATAAACTAGACTAATAGTTTGATGTTCAAACTATAAGGAATGGATGTGTCTACGCCGAACGAGCTCAACCGGTTTGCCGAGGAAGTTCTTGAGATCATGCCCCTCATGGTTCGCGAATTTGCCAAGCGGGAGGACAATGCGCTGATCCGGGGCAAGATCAGCTGCCCGCAAATGGTTGTTCTGCACCATACGGCCGAGCATGGCGAAGTCACGGTCAGCGAGATCGCCAAGATTCTTTCGATTGAAAAAAGCTCCGCCTCAGTTCTTCTGGAACGCCTTGTGAGGCAGAAAATGTTGAAGCGTCGTCATGACAAAAAAGACCGTCGCGTTGTTTGGGTTGGCGTTACGCTCAAGGGCAGAAAAGTCGTCTCCCAGATCATGGGCCAGAAAAAAGAGAGTCTTAAGGCGATATTCGGCAAGGTGAGCCGCAGGGAGCGAGCTCAGTATTTGAACGTCCTGCAGAAAGTAAAATCCAATCTTATCAAGGGTGTCGCATTGTGTCTTTTGTCGGGGCTTCTCTTTTCGCAGGACGCGCATGCTTTTCTTTGGTGGGGGAAAAAAAGTTCGGAGAAAAGCGAAAGGGTAGAAACATCATTTCCGGATCCACAAAATTCAAAAAAGCCTCTTATGCTGGCGAAGGCCTATGAGATGGCACTGAAGCGCAGTGAGTCGGTTGCGATCACTGCCGAGGAGATCGCGCAGGCCCAGGCGCGATTTTACCGCTCATTGGATTACTTCCTGCCCACGGTCAACTTTGAAATGACCCGTTTCCAACAGGACGTGAATGATGATAACGCGGGGGGCGGGAGCAGTCTTAATTTTGGCCGTCAGAGGACGCCCGAGAAAAAATTCGTTTTCTCTCAACCCCTGTTCAGCGGTTTCAAGGAACTTGCCGCTCTCCAATCTTCGGGCGCGGATAAAAAAGAGCAACGGATGAAATGGAAGCGCGCCAAAGAACTTCTTTTTGCGGACGTGGTGGAGGCGTATTACGCCGCGCTGAATTCTGAAAAGGACTTACAAGTTTTAGTCGCGATCCAGGAATTAATGTCCCAGAGAATGAAGGACCTGAAAGAAAGGGTGGATCTTGGCAGGTCGCGAGAAAGCGAGCTCAAGACGACGCTTACGGATATAAAGGTGCTTGAGTCGGATCTTGTGGATGCCAAGACAAAAGTGCGCGTTGCGGCGAATCTTCTGGAATTTTATCTGGGCGAAAGCCTTCAGCCGTATGTTTTGGTCGAAGATAATGGGGAAGTTCGCGACATGGTCTCGCAGGCAGTTGACCCCGAGAGACGGGCGGATGTTAGCGCGGCGGAGCAGGCATACCTCGTGGCCCAAAAGAGTGTGGTTGCAGCAAACGCCGATTTTTTCCCAAAGATTACCCTGGATGGGAATTATTACACGCAGCGCGTGGGGTTTCAGTCAGGCAATGACTGGGATGTTACGCTGAAGTTCGATGTGCCGGTGTTTGAAGTGGGCCAGACCCTGGGGGATGTCAAGGAGGCGGTCTCCAACCGTGAAAAAGCCCGCTTGACGTGGGAAGAAACCAAGCGCATGGCCCAGTTGGAAGCCAGAAACGAGCGTGAGGAATTTATTTCATCCCAACAGTCCGAGGAGGCTCTGGGGGACGCGAAGAAAGCGTCCAAAGAAAATTATGAGATCCTGCAGAAAGAGTACGCCTCAAACCTGGTGAATAATCTAGAGGTTTTGGACGCCCTCAGGCGTTATCAGGACATTGAGAGGCGCTATCAGACAGCGCATTACACCACGAAGAAAAATTATTGGAAGCTTAAATTAGCTTTGGGTGAACTCCGCGAGGCCGAGGCATGACGCTTTCCGACATCTCGATAAAAAATCCCGTTTTTGCCTGGATGTTGATGGCCGCGATGATCGTTTTTGGCGGGATCGCCTACCGTGATTTGGGCGTGAGCCAGATGCCCGAGATCGATTTTCCGGTGTTGACGGTGTCCGTGGCCTGGGAGGGAGCCGCGCCGGAGGTGATGGAAAGCGACGTGGCCGACGTGATCGAGGATGCGGTGATGAGCTCTCAGGGCTTGCGGGAGGTCAGCTCCACGACACGTCAGGGCTCCACGGACGTCAAGCTTGAATTCGACTTAAGCCGCGATATTGACGTGGCCCTGCAGGAAGTTCAATCACGCGTGTCCCAGGCGCAGTTCCGTCTCCCAAAAAATATTGATCCGCCGATCGTATCCAAATTAAATCCCACAGACCAGCCTATCATGTGGTTGGCGCTTTCCGGGGATCGGTCGCTCCGCGAAATGATTACCTACGTGCAAGATCACATGAAAGATCGTTTCCAAACGATCCCCGGAGTAGGCGAAATTATCTTGAGCGGTTTCGTAGACCGGAATCTTCGTGTCTGGGTGTCCAACCAAAAACTCGATGAATACCAGTTGACGGTTGGGGACGTGATTAACGCAATCGAGTCCAACCACGTGGAGATGCCCGCCGGCCGCATCGAAACATCTGAAAAAGAAATGAATGTGCGGGCGATGGGCGAGGCGCTTTCGGTGGAAGAGTTTGGAAATATCCTGGTTTCGAGCCGCGGGGGACAGCCTATTTACAGGCCGATTCTCATGAAAGACGTGGCCCGCATAGAAGATACGCTGGCGGATCAGAGGCGGCTTTCGCGAGTGCTGGGCGAGCCGGCTGTGGGATTGGGCATCCGGAAACAGATAGGCGCTAATTCGGTCGATGTGGCACATAAGGTAAAGAAAAAACTCGCCGAGGTGCAGAAAGATCTCCCAAAAGGGATGAAACTTGGAATTAATTTCGATTCGACGACGTTTGTCGAGGATGCGATTCACGAGCTTTTATTTGCGCTGCTTCTCTCGGCGCTTCTGACGGCCCTGGTTTGTTGGGTCTTCCTTGGATCCTGGAGTTCGACGTTCAATATTTTACTCGCAATCCCAACCTCGATCATTGGCAGTTTCCTTGTATTTCGCTTCATGGGCTTCACGCTCAACACGTTCACTGTGCTCGCCTTGTCTCTCGCGATTGGAATCGTGGTCGATGATGCGATCATGGTTCTCGAAAATATTTTTCGTTACCATGAGCAGGGGCGGGGCAGAGTCGAAGCGGCGCGTCTCGGGGCGCAACAAATCACGTTTGCGGCGATTGCGGCTACGCTGGCGCTGGTGGCGATATTTCTTCCGGTTGCGTTCATGAAAGGCGTCATTGGACGCTTTTTCTTTCAATTTGGCGTTGCAATCTCGGCAGCGGTTTTGCTGTCTCTGTTGGAGGCGCTTACGCTGACACCTATGCGTGCTTCACAATTCTTGGATGTGGACGAGCGCCGTTCGCGGTTCGGAAAATTTATTGAAAAGGGATTTAAGAGCCTCTCGCTGATGTATGGACGCGCGCTATTTTTTTCGTTGCGGGCCCGCTGGTTGACGGTCGGTGTTTCGATTTTGTTTTTTGTAGGGTCCCTGTTCCTTTTTGTGCCGCTTCGCAAAGAATTCGTTCCGGCACAGGATCAAGGCTATTTTCTATTGCGTTTGCAGACACCCGTAGGCTCTTCTTTGATGTTTACCGATGAGCGTTTCAAAAAGGCCGAGGCGTTTGTGCAGGGGATTCCGGAAGTAAGCCGTTATTTCGCGGCCATCGGCGGTTTTGGCGGCGGTGAGGTGAATACGGGGATTCTTTTTGTTTCGCTTAAGAAAAAAGGCCATCGCGGTGTTCGTGCAGGTCATCCTCGAGAAATGACACAGGCCGGCCTGATGGCCGAATTCCGAAAAGAGCTCAACAAGATTCCCGACACTAAGGTGTACGTCCAGGATTTATCCATGCGCGGGTTCACCGCTCAACGAGGTTACCCCGTGGAATTTTCTGTGCAGGGAAGCGACTGGGCAAAACTTGCAGACTACTCTCGGATGATCATGGAGAAGATGCGCGCGACAGGCCTTATGCAGGACGTGGACACAGACTATCTTTTAGGTGTCACGGAGGTGCAGATCCGCCCAAACCGGCTCAAGGCGCAAGAGCGCGGTGTCGAGATGGATAAGGTAGCGATAGCCGTGAATGCGCTGATTGGCGGACAACGGGTCGGCAAGTTCACCGAGGCAGGGCGACGTTACGATGTGCGGGTGCGTCTCGTGGCAGAGGACCGCATGAAGCCTGAGGACGTGGAAAATATTTGGATTTGGAACAACCGCGGTGAGCGTGTGAGGCTTGCCGATGTGGTGGATATCAATCTCAAGCCGGCCCTTCTTAGTATTACGCGCAGGAATCGCGAGCGAGCAATCGGTATTTTTGCAAATATGGTGCCCGGAAAATCTCAGGCCGAAGCCCTGGATAGGGTGCGAAAGATCGCCGCCGAGGTTTTGCCCGAGGGTTACCGTATCGAAATGACCGGGGGCGCAAAAAGCATGCAGGAGTCTTTCAGCAGTCTTGGTTTTGCGTTCATTCTGGGGGTTGTTATTGCCTACATGATCCTGGCAGCGCAGTTCAACAGCTATCTTCATCCGGTCACGGTGCTTTTGGCGATGCCATTTGCGATCTCGGGTGCCGTGATCGCGCTGTTTGTTTCGAACCAGTCGCTCAACCTTTTTAGCATGATCGCATTCATTCTTTTGATGGGTATCGTCAAAAAAAATTCCATCCTGCTGGTTGAATTTACGAATCACGTGCGCCGCGATGAAGGCAAGTCCGTGCACGAGGCCTTGCTGAAAGCCTGTCCGATCCGGCTTCGCCCGATCCTTATGACCTCGGTGTCAACGATTGCGGCAGCGGTGCCTCCTGCATTGGCGTTAGGACCCGGCGCTGAGACTCGTGTCCCGATGGCGGTTGCCGTGATCGGGGGAGTTCTGGTATCCACAATGCTGACTCTTTTTGTCGTGCCGTGCGCGTACACCCTATTTTCTAAGCTTGAACGTCCGGCCAAGTCTGTGAAATAATGTCCGGGCGTTGTACGAGGATCCGCCGCGCTTTTTGGCGGACGCACCAATTGCTTCCGCAGCGAAAGGCGACGGGTCCTGTCACGGCGGCACAGCCCAAATATCACGAGATTCTCATCGTGACATTTGGGCACCCGATGCCGCCGTGCCACCCGTCGCAGGTCTAACGATCGAGGAAATTATGATTATTTGTTGCTTGGATCTGGAAGGCGTTCTTGTTCCTGAAATTTGGATTGAAGTGTCCAAAAAAACAGGGATCCGCGATCTGCGTTTCACCACTCGCGATATCCCTGATTACGACGCCCTGATGAAACGTCGCCTCAAGATCCTTCGTGATCACAAACTCAAGCTCAGGGATATTCAAGCGGTGATACGAGGGATCCGGCCTTTGCCCGGCGCCAAGGCGTTCCTGGACGAACTTCGCCGGCGCTCTCAAGTTGTGATCCTCTCTGACACCTACGAGGAGTTTGCCCGGCCTCTGATGGAAAAACTGGGTTTTCCCACGTTGTTTTGCAATCATCTCCGGACGGATAAAAAAGGTTTTATTGTCAGCTATCATCTCAGGCAGAAGAACGGAAAAGAAAAAGCCGTGACGGCCCTCAAGAAGATCGGTTTTTCGGTCCGCGCCGCGGGGGATTCGTACAACGACATCACCATGCTGAGAGCCGCGAATAGGGGTGTGTTGTTCAATCCTCCAGCCAACATCGTAGAGGAATACCCCCGGTTTAAGGTTGCGAGAAATTATCGAGACCTTTTGCAGAACCTTACGTAGCCGACCTCGGCCGGGCGGCGCGGATCCGCCACAAAGCGTCGGCGGATCCGTCCGGAACAGCGCTTTGTTGACAGATCCGCCGCGCTGTTTGGCGGAGACGGGCTGTCGCAGCGACGGGCCCCGGCCGTACGTAGGAATCGGAAATTTATGAAGCAATATCGTATTCTCTCCTGGAACGTCAACGGCCTGCGCGCCGTTCTTAAAAAGAATTTTCTAACCTGGTTTAAAAAGGATGGCGCGGACATTCTGTGTATTCAAGAAATAAAAGCAACGCCCGCGCAGCTTCCGCCGGACGTGTTGCATTTTCCGGGCTACGACGTTCAGGTCCACTCCGCCCAGCGGCCCGGGTATAGCGGCGTGGCGACTTTTTCGAAGGAAAAGCCGCTTTCCGTGAAGCAGGGGTTCGGCATTGGGCGCTTTCATTCGGAGGGGCGGGTCTTGGAGACCGAGTACCGGGAGTTCACATTGTTTAATATTTACTTTCCGAACGGCAAGAGTGGCGACGAGCGCCTGGGCTATAAAATGGATTTTTATGAGGAAGCGCTCAAGTATTTTCTCAAGCTCCGTCGCCGGGGCAAAAAACTTGTTATCTGCGGAGACGTGAATACTGCGCACAAGGAGATCGATCTGGCGCGCCCCCGAGAGAACTCCAAGGTCTCCGGATTTTTACCCATCGAACGCGCATGGATGAACAAGTGGGTTTCCAAAGGATTTCTTGATTCGTTTCGTGTCTTTAACCAGGAGCCAAACCAATACACCTGGTGGGATGTGATTAGCGGGGCGCGGGCCCGCAATGTCGGCTGGCGCATTGACTATTTTTTTATCTCGGAGGACCTGAGGCCCCGTCTGCGGGAGGCATTCATCCTGCCCGAAGTGCTCGGTTCCGACCATTGCCCCGTCGGGATCACTCTGAAATTTTCGTAACATAATCGTAACAAATATGAAAATTAGCCGTTATTCTTTCCATGTAATCTTCCATGTAATCTTATTGACAGCATGATAGGGGAGGAGTAGTTTATTCGAATCCCTAAAGAACGGTCCACCGTAAAAAACACAGGAAAGAGGAGAGACATGGTAAGCACACACGAGATCAACCGTGCCATTGGCACGAATGGGAGCAGCGCGAAAGAGCGGTCTTCAAAAGAGGTGAGTTTGACCAAAATATTTGGTTCCAATGTATTCAACGACCGGACGATGAAAGAGCGTCTTCCCAAGGATGTTTATTTGGCTTTAAAAGAGACGATTGACAGGGGCGTTACGATGACTCCCGAAGTCGCCAATGTTGTTGCCAATTCTATGAAAGATTGGGCTATCGAAAAGGGTGCCACCCATTACACTCACTGGTTCCACCCGCTGACCGGTCGCACCGCCGAAAAGCACGACTCCTTTATTTCTCCGACCGACGATGGTGGAGTGGTCATGGAATTTTCAGGCAAGCAATTGATCAAGGGTGAGCCGGACGCATCCTCGTTTCCTAGCGGAGGACTTCGCGCAACCTTTGAAGCTCGTGGATACACCGCATGGGATTGCACCTCACCGGCTTTTCTGAAAGAGGATGGCTCGGGGAACGTGACATTGACGATTCCGACCGCGTTTTGCTCGTACACGGGCGAGGCGCTGGATAAGAAAACGCCGCTGCTGCGTTCTATGGAAGCTGTTTCGAAGCAAGCCATCCGCGTTTTGAAAGCCTTGGGGAATAAAACAGCCAAGCGCGTGACGGCGACCGTAGGTCCTGAGCAGGAATATTTTCTTATTGATAAGAAGTACTACGATCAGCGTTTGGACCTCATCACTTCGGGCCGCACGCTTTTTGGTTCTCCGGCCCCAAAAGGGCAGGAGCTGGAAGACCAGTACTTCGGCGCGATTAAGGACCGAATCTCCGCGTTCATGAAAGATTTGGATACCGAGTTGTGGAAAATGGGGGTTCTGGCCAAAACCAAGCACAATGAGGTGGCTCCCGCACAGTTTGAAATGGCGCCGATATTTTCGACGACCAATATTGCGGCTGACCACAACCAGTTGGTGATGGAGACAATGCAGAGAGTGGCGCTTCGCCATGATTTGGTATGCCTTCTCCACGAAAAACCATTCCAGGGCGTCAACGGCTCCGGAAAACACAACAACTGGTCGCTGGCGACAGACGACGGACACAACCTGCTGGAACCGGGCAATACGCCGCATGACAACGAGCAGTTTCTGGTCTTCCTGTCGTCCCTGATCACGGCGGTCGGCAAGCATTCGGATAAGCTGAGGGCGGCTGCCGCCAACACCGGCAATGACCTCCGGTTAGGGGCAAATGAGGCGCCTCCCGCCATTGTTTCCATATTCATGGGAGAAGAGCTGACGGAAATTCTGGAAGCCATTGAAAAGGGAAAGGCGGGAAAATCAAAGGGCCAGCACTTCCTGCACATTGGCGTGGATTCGCTGCCGCAGCTGCCGAAGGACAACACGGATCGCAACCGCACGTCACCGTTTGCTTTTACCGGAAATAAGTTCGAGTTCCGGATGGTGCCGTCCTCACTGTCGATCTCGGGTCCAAACACGGTGCTCAATACCATCGTTGCCGAAACGCTGGATGAAATCGCGACGCGTTTGGAAAAAACCAAGGACATCAACAAGGAAGCCGCTGCGATTGTGCGCGATTCCATGAAGAAGTACGGCGGAGTCATCTTTAACGGAAATAATTATTCGGATGATTGGGTGAAAGAAGCCAAGAAACGCGGGCTCCCGAATATCCGTAACACCGTGGATGCCTTGGCCGCCATGGCCACAGACGAGGCCGCGAAGCTTTTTTCGAAGTATAAGGTGCTTTCGAAGCAAGAGATCCACTCGCGGTATGAGATCTATCTGGAAAAATACGCCAAGGATATCAACATCGAAGCGCAGTGCTCGATCAATATGACGCGGCGTCTTTTTATCCCGGCCGTGATCGGATTTACCAGGGAGCTGGCGCAAACCGTGAACAGTCTGAAGTCTATCTCAGCGTCCGTGAGCGTCCAGAAAGAGCTTCTGACCAGGACCTCGGTGCTTTTGGATTCCGCTGCGAATAAGGTAGCGGATCTTGAGGCGGTGACGAAGAAAGCCCAGGGCATTCACGAGGCGAAAGCCAGGGCCGTCGCCTACCGGGATAAAGTTGTACCGGCGATGAACGACCTCAGACAGGACATCGATACTCTCGAAACCCTGCTCCCGTCGAACGAATGGCCGGTGCCTACGTACGCCGAGATGCTTTTTAAGCTCTAAAAAAGACTTGGATCTATGATGAGGCCTCGCCGACTCGCCATGACTAGCGAGGCGGCGGGGTTTTTTATTGGGAAATTTCATCTCCATAGGTTATAATCAGGCTGGCTGTTTTTTTGTATAAAGATATTATAGATCTTCATATAGTCTTTCTTAAGTCCTAAAAAATAAGGAGATTCATGGCTTACAGGTCGCTTTACAAGTCCGATCACCTTACGGATAGAGAAAGAAAAAACATCATTCTTCTCGATGTCATCCGCCGCAACGGCCCCATTGCCAAGACAGATATTTCTCGCATCACCCAGTTCAACATCGTCACGGTTTCTAACTACGTCGAACATTATATCGACCAAAAGTTAGTTGTCGAAAAAGGTCTTGATATTTCAAGCGGCGGGAGGCGTCCGGAACTTGTTGAGTTGAATTCTGGCTGGGGCAACATCATCGGCGTTGAAATTGGTCCCACGCATATTCTGGGCATTCTTTCCAATTTAGCACCCGCCATTCTGCATAAAATCAAAGTGGCTAGGCCAGCGGGACACATGGAGAGCGTGATAGGGGAGGCCGTAAAGCTTCTCAGGCGCATTCTGCAGGAATCCAAGGTTCCTATTGAAATGGTCAAGGGGATCGGTCTGGGCGTGTCAGGAGTGATCGATCGCAGCGCCGGAACGATCCGGGACACAGACACCCGGCGAGGGAAGACGGTTGGCAATTTTGCCACGGCCAAAGACATTCTGGAAAAAGAGTTCCGCGTCCCCGTCTCGGTTGGAAACGATGCCTCCCTGGCGGCTTTGGCCGAGAAAAAATTAAGTTTGCGCATTGATGATGAGAACGTGCTTTATTTTTATTCAGATGTGGGCAGCGGGATCATCGCCAACAATGATCTTTTTTGGGGTTCCAGTTGGTCGGCGGGCGAGATTCAGCTGAATCTGGAAAATATGGAGGGTCTTTCCCTGGAAGCTTGGGTGGGTAAGACAGATTTTTTTTGCTCAGAGGGGCTGGACATGGGCTTAGGGCGCCGCGCAAAAGAGGCCGTTAAAAAAACCCCAAAGACAAAGATACTGGAATTGGCCGAGAAAGATCCCGAAAAAATTGACGCGTCGGTTGTTTTCGAGGCCGCCAAAAAGAGCGACCCTGTCGCCATGGAACTCGTTGAGGAAGCGAGCATGCGCTTGGGGCTCAAGGTGGCGTATCTCACGAATTTTTTTAATCCCGAAGTGGTGGTGCTCGGGGGCGGCATGGAGCGCGGCGGCGAGCTTGTCTTGAATACGGTGCGACGCGTGGTGAAGCAGATGGCCATGGAAGAAACTTCGGGTATCGTGAAAATCATTCTTTCCCGGCTCGGCGAGGATGCGGTCGCCTACGGAGCCGTCTGTCTTGTAACTCAAGAGCTTTTTGCGGAGGTTTAGAGAATGGTTGCTGTCGCCAAGCGTCGTTTTCTGGATCAGGTTGATATGAACGACCATGAGAAAAAGAATCTCCAGATTCTTGATGCCATTCGAAAAAAAGGCCCCATCACCCGCGCTGAAATCTCCCGCTTTATCGGTCTCAACATTGTTACCGTGACCAGCTATGTGGACCAATACATCAAAAAAAACGTGATTCAAGAGGTTGGGATCGAGGTTTCCAGCGGCGGCCGGAAGCCGACCTTGGTTGACTTCAGCCCTAACACCGTTTTTCTTATCGGGGTGGGCTTGAATATCTCCGACATGGTTGCGGTGCTTTGCAGTCCAAAGGGGGACATTGTTTATAGCGTAAAGAAAGAGAGGCCGCCTGCATCCGGTGAGGAGCTGGTGGTTACGATGATGAGCCTGGTGGAAGAACTTCTCCAAAAGTCCAAAGCGGATCCTGATAAGGTTCACGGCATTGGGATAGGCATCCCCGGTATTTTTAACCGCGAAACGAATTCCGTGCGATGGAGCGCGGGTCTTCTGCAGGATGATTTTCAGATCACCGTCTCGATCCACAGTCTTTTTGAAGAGAAGTTCGGGATCCCCACGATTGTGGATAATGACGCCAATGCCGCTGTTTTTGGAGAGGAGTGGTATGGGAAAGGCTCCGGTGCGCAGCATGCGATTTATCTTCATTCCGCATACGGTTGCGGAATATTGATCCACGGACAAATTTATCGGGGTTCGACCGGGAGTGCGGGGGAGTGGCTGTTCGAATATGAGAAAGAAAGTTCATCGAACGACGCTGCCCTAGTCACCCGTCCAGGCTCCTGGGGGATGGATTTGGGTATCGTCAGTTCGGCGCACGCGGCGCAAAAAGACCATGGCACTTCTCAGATATATGCGCTCTGTGAAAACGATCCCCATAGGATTAATTTCATGACTGTCGTGAAAGCGGCGGAGGCGGGAGATATGCTGGCCAACCGTCTTCTCAGGGAAGCGGGCCAGCGCCTTGGCCGCAAGGCAGCCTTTCTTGTGAATCTATTCAATCCGGACGTTCTCATCGTGGGTGGTGGCCTGGAAGCGGCGGGGGCACCTTTCCTGGATGGCGTCCGAGAGCAGGTGAAGAACATTGCCATTCCTGAGGCGACGGATAGGCTGCGCGTTGTGCCCTCCACGCTTGGTGAGAACAGCGTTCCCTTGGGAGCTGCCGCTTTTCTCGCACAGAATTATTTTATCAGCATTTAGGTATGGAGAGCCTACTCTGCATCTATTGCAACACCGCCTTTTCGCCAAATAAGTATTCTCCCCGCCAAAAAATTTGCTCAAATCCGGACTGTCAAAAGAAGCGCCAACTCGAGAGCATGCGGGTTTGGCGTAGAAAAAATCCCGCCTATTTTAAATACGATGAAACAAAGGGCTCGGACTGGCTTCAGATGCAGCGCCGCCGTTCCAAACAGTGGCGGGACAAGAACCCGGATAAAGTGCGATCTTACCGTCAAGCCCATAGTCAGGAATACCGGGCCTACATGCGTGATTACATGAGGCAGTACCGGCAGCGCCGTTCCGGCGCCTCTCCGCCGTCTTCCACACCGAACCCCGATAGACCGCAAAACACCTAGCGATCATTGTCAACCTCCCGTTCATTCCAGGTTGACAATCCAAAGACGCCTCTTTTATACTGAACAAATGTCTGAGTCGCTCCAACGTATTTTGAAAGTGCGGTCTGATGTACTTGCGGGCTTGGATATCTCGTATGAGGATGCGATTTATCTAACGCAAATTCCTGAGATCGGGGTTCCTTATCTGGTTGCCGCCGCGAATGAGGTACGCCAAAAATTTACAGGCCGAACCGTAGAAACCTGCGCGCTTTCCAATATTAAAAGCGGTAATTGTTCCGAGGACTGCAAATTTTGTGCCCAGTCGGGACACTACAAGACGGATTCCCCGGTGTATCCCCAGATCGCGGTCGAGGAGATCATGCGCCAGGCCAAGGCCGCCGAGTCGATGGGCGCCACCGAGTTTTGTCTTGTTTCCAGCGGTTGGGGAGCGACGAATGAGCATGAATTTTCTGTCATCCTTGAGGCCGTGAGGCGGATCACCAAGGAAACGAAGCTTTTTGCGGATTGTTCGTTAGGATTTCTTACGCCGCAGCAGGCTGCGGCGCTGAAAGAGGCAGGTCTCTATCGGAACAACCACAACCTTGAAGCGGCGAAAGGTTTTTTTAATAAGGTTTGTACGACGCATACGCACGAGCAGCGCATGGATCATGTCCAGATGGTGCGTCATTACGGGATCCACCCTTGTTCGGGCGGGATCTTCGGGATGGGTGAATCCCCAAAGGATCGCGTAGATCTGGCGTTCGAACTGAGGCAAATGGGCGTGGATTGTGTTCCCATCAATATCCTCAATCCGCGACGCGGCACGCCTCTCGGAGACGTCGAACCCCTTTCACCGATGGAAGTCATCCGGACCATTGCTATTTACCGGCTGGTGCTTCCAAAAAGCACGATCAAGATCGCCGGAGGCCGCGAAATAAATCTCCGAGATCTGCAGGCCATGGCGATTCAGGCGGGAGCCAATGGGCTGATCCTGGGCAACTATCTCACAACGTTAGGGCGCAGCCCTGCGCAGGACATCCAAATGCTTAAGGACCTCGGGTTCGAGGTCGTGTCGTCCGGCGCACCGGCTCTTTAACTCATGGGGACGAAAGACAGCAGGTCGTCCTTATCGATTGCACTTCAAGAAAGCCTGGATGAGGCAAAAAGAAACGGCCTTTACCGTTTGCCGGAGCTCTTTCTCTGCAAGAAAAAAAATAAAAAGCTCGGACCTTTTGTCGATTTTTCTTCGAATGACTATTTGGGCCTTTCTCATCATCCCGAGGTAATTCGCCGCTCTGTGCTTGCCCTCCGGCGCTGGGGAACGGGAAGCGCCGCCTCACGGCTTCTCTCCGGGAACCTCAAAGTTCACGCCGATCTAGAAAAAAAAATAGCCCATTTCAAGCATGAGCAGACATCGACCGTCTTCTCTTCCGGGTATTTGGCAAACTTAGGCGCCATCAGAACCCTTGTGGGTGAAAAGGATGTTGTGATTTTAGATCGCCTATGCCATGCGAGTTTGATTGATGGCGCGCGGCTCTCGCGTGCCAAGCTTTTGGTTTATGAGCATTGTTCCGTCGGGGATCTGAAAAAGATTTTGGGCAGATCCCGCCGGTACCGTAGACGCCTTGTAGTAACGGACGCGTACTTTAGCATGGACGCGGATGTGGCGCCGATTCCTGAGCTTTTGGCGGTTTGCCGGGCTCACGATGCGATTCTCATGGTGGACGAAGCCCATTCGACCGGCGTATACGGGAGGACGGGCCGAGGGCTTCTGGAACATTTTAACCTGGAGGGCGGGCAAGTACCCGTGGTGACGGGGACCTTGAGCAAGTCTTTGGGAAGTGTTGGAGGTTTTATCGCCGGAAACCGTGAGCTGAAAGACTCCGTCATCAATTTTTGCCGGCCTTATATTTATACGACCGCCCCATCTCCCGCAGCATCTGGCGCTGCCCTGGCAGCCATCCAAGTTCTGGAGCAATCCTCAGGCTGCCTCAAAAAACTTTGGGCCAACACCCGATTGGCGCGCCGCGGACTGGAAGCGCTGAGGCTTGATCTTATGGGATCTCAAGGGCCCATCATTCCTGTGCGGGTGGGGAGCTCGGCAAAAGTGATGCGGATTAAGGCGCTTTTGAAGGAGCTCGGAATTTTCACGTCAGCCATTCGCCCGCCCTCCGTCCGATTGGGAACCGAACGTATCCGTCTTTCGATTTCTGCGGCACACTCCCCCGCACAAATAGGGCATCTTTTGTCCTGTATAAAAAAAATAAGGAAATATTTTTCATGAAGAAAGTCAGAACCTCTGATTGGGTTCGCTGGGACAGAGAAAACGTTTGGCATCCATTCACTCAGATGAAAGATTGGAAAATTGACCCGATGATAGTGATCGAAAAAGGCAGGGGGAATATTCTTATCGACACGGATGGAAAGGAGTATATCGACGGCGTTTCCTCGCTCTGGGCCAATGTTCATGGCCATCGCGTGAGAAGCATTGATCAAGCAATAAAAAAGCAGATAAACCGCATTGCGCATTCCACACTTCTTGGTCTGACTCACCCCGGAGCGATCGAGCTTTCCCGGAAACTGCTGAGGATTGCCCCGCAAGGACTCTCCAGAGTTTTCTATTCGGATTCCGGTGCTTCGGCGGTCGAGGTGGCTCTCAAGATGGCTTTTCAGTATTGGCAACTTCGTGGGAAAAAAAATAAACGAACATTTCTCAGGCTAAAAAATGCCTATCACGGGGATACGTTGGGGGCCGTAAGCGTCGGGGGGATAGCGCTCTTTCAGCAGCTGTTTCAGCCGCTTCTTTTTGACGCTCTGGAAGCGCAAGCTCCTTACCGGTACCGGGATACTTTCCGCGGAGGGGAGGAAGATTATGCCCGATTGATGGCCGACAAGGTGGAGGCTATTCTCAAAAAAAAGAATGAATCGATTTGTGCCCTCGTGTGGGAGCCTGTCATGCAGGGCGCCGCGGGAATGCTGAAACAACCGGCGGGCTATGGCGGCCATCTCAGGAGGATCACGAAAAAATACAACGTTCTGCTCATTGCGGACGAGGTGGCCACGGGCTTTGGACGAACCGGAAAAATGTTTGCCTGTGAGCATGAGAATGTTTCGCCGGATATTTTTTGTGTTGCCAAGGGTATCACCGGTGGCTATTTGCCTCTTTCTGCAACGCTGACCACAGAAAAAATTTATGAGGCTTTCCTTGGAGAATACTCCGACTTCAAAGCATTCTTTCATGGGCATACCTATTCGGCAAACCCGTTGGCTTGTGCGGCAGCGCTCGCGAATCTTCAAATATTCGAGAAAGAAAAAACCATTGAAAAGTTGCAAAAAAAAATAGAGGTGTTGACTCGCGAATTAAGTCGGATAAAGTCTCTTTCGCATGTGGGGGAGATACGGCAGGCCGGTTTCATGGTCGGGATCGAGCTTGTGAGAAACGCGGAATCAAAGGAACCTTATCCGGCCGTTGAGAAGCGGGGCATCCGAGTTGGGATGCTCGCACGCAAGCACGGTGTCCTGATCCGCCCGCTGGGAAATGTGATTGTTCTGATGCCACCTCTCTCGATCAAGATCTCGGAACTCAAAAAACTGTGCTGCGTGACGCATGAATGTATCCAAGAAGTGACCTCATGAAAACTATTTTTATTGCGGGGACGGATACCGGGGTTGGAAAAACGATAGTGGCGGGTGGTTTGGCGGCTGGGTTGAGGCTCCAGGGTTACAAGGTTGGCGTCATGAAGCCGGTGGCGTGCGGCAGTCTCGAGGATTCGATCTTTCTCAAAGATTGTTCTGGGGCCGGGGATCGCCTGGGGCAGATTACGCCGATTTACCTCAAGCACCCTTTTTCCCCGAACGTGGCGGCGCGGATGGAAAAGAAAAAGATAAGCGTGAAACGCGTGAAAGAAGCTTTTCGGATGCTTTCGGCGAAGGGATACGATTTTTTGGTGATCGAAGGTTGCGGAGGACTTTTGGTCCCGATCCGCGCTGGTTTTTTTGTCATGGACCTCATCCTGATGCTGAAAGCCGAGGTCGTGCTTGTGTCCAGAGCGGGTCTCGGGGCGATTAATCATTCGCTTTTGAGTTTGGAGGCCCTAAGAATGCGACGAATCGAACCTCTGGGGGTCGTTTTTAACCGTGTTTCGGGGGGTCCCATGAGCGTTCCTGAAAAAACAAACCCTGGAGTCGTGTCGAAAATAGGCCGGATCCGGGTGCTCGGTATTTTTCCACACATGAGAGAGGTCTGCCGAGTGGATTCTGTTGGCAAAGCTTTCCTCAAACATATAGATTTGAAAAAAATAGTGTGTTAGAGTAGCACCGTTTGAGAAATTTCAACTTACTTTAATTTACGTTAGATCCATGACCCTTTTGGAAGAAGCGCCTGACCTGAAAAAGACTCCGCTCTACGACCGCCATCTTGCTTTGCAAGGAAAAATGGTCGAATTCGGCGGGTGGAACCTCCCCGTATATTACACCTCCATCTTAAGCGAGCATCAATGGACGCGCTCATCCTGTTCCTTTTTTGATGTATCGCATCTCGGTGAGATTCGGGTAACGGGAAAGGGCGCGTTTGATTATTTGCAGCATCGATTCCCCAATGATATTCGACGCGCACTCCCGGGAAAAATTGTTTACGGCGTCCTATGCGATCCGCGTGGCCACGCCCTGGATGATGTCCTGATCTACGGCGGAGCGACCGGGGAATACTTTCTTATTGTCAACGCGGCCAATATTGAAAAAGATATGAAACTATTCCGGGCTGATGCGAGCCCGTCTGTAGAAATCGTCGACCTAAGCGATCGCATGGCCTGTATCGCCGTGCAGGGGCCAAAGTCAGAGAGCGTCCTGGAAACGCTGTTTGGATTCCGGCTTAACGGCATGCCCTACTATTCGCATAAACAGGAAAGAGCGCTGGGTGAAAATGTTTGGATTTCGAGAACGGGATATACAGGTGAAGATGGTTTTGAAATTTTTTCGGCGAGCGATCATATCGCTGCGGTTTGGGATCATTTGGTCTCGAAAGGCAAGGCCGAGGGCGCGCTGCCCGCAGGACTTGGCGCAAGAAATACCTTGAGACTGGAAGCCGGAAACGTGCTCTATGGGCACGAGTTGGACGAAGAGACCACTCCGCTGGAGGCGGGTTTGTCTTTTTCGGTGGATTTTAAAAAAACCGATTTTATCGGCCGCGAGAGTCTCTTGGCCCAAAAAAAGAACGGCGTTAAAAAAAACCTGATTGGTTTCGAGATGCGCGACAGGTCAGTGCCCAGGGAAAAGTATCCCGTACGGAGTGAGGGGAAGAAAATCGGTTATGTCACCAGCGGCTCGTTTGCCCCGACGGTTGGACGGCCCATCGGAATGGCATTTGTGGAATCTGGAAAGGCGGCTCTGGGCGCTCGCATCCAGATCGAAATTCATGGGAGAATGGCGGAGGCGGAAGTCGTTCGGCGGCCATTTATTAAACTGAGGCATAAAAAATAGAGGCAGTTTTTAATAGGAGGAAATTTTTGGAACCTTCAAAGTTGCGTTATACCGAAACACATGAATGGGTCAGTCTTAACGGGAACATTGCCCGGATCGGCGTTACGGATCACGCCCAGAGGGAGATTTCGGACGTGGTTTTCGTTGAACTTCCCAAGGTTGGCAGGCAGGTCAAGCCGGGGGAGAGCGTGCTGGTCGTGGAATCAGTCAAGGCAGCGTTTGATATTTATGCTCCACTGTCCGGTTCCGTCACGAAAGCGAATGACAAGTTAACTCAAAAACCCGAACTGGTAAACCAATCGCCCTTTCAGGACGGCTGGCTCTATGAGATGGAGTGTTCTGATTTGGCCGAATTCCAGGCGCTTCTCACGGAAGAGCAATACAACCGCACGAAAGGTGCCGCGACCCACTAGCATTTATGCAATACATCTCTAACACCGCCGAAGACCGGCAAGCGATGCTAAAGACGATCGGTGTGCCTGCGTTCGAATCGCTTCTAGAGAAAATTCCAAGTCGTTTGCGTGAATTTCGCTGGGATCTTCCTGCGGGGACATCGGAGCTGCAGCTTCTTCGTGAAATCGTTGAGATGGGGCGGCCCAACCATCATTTTAATGACTATGCCTGCTATCTTGGCGCGGGCTGCTATGACCATTTCATCCCGACCGTGGTACCGGCATTGGCGCACCGCAGCGAATTCATCACATCTTACACGCCCTATCAGGGGGAGGCCAGCCAAGGGACGCTGCAATTTATCTACGAATATCAAAGCCTCATCTGTGAGTTGACTGGCATGGATTATTCGAACGCGTCCATGTATGACGGGGCATCCAGTTTGGCGGAGGCAGTCCTTTTGGCACTGCGTTCAGGCTCCCGGAAAAAAATCTTAATTCCGGAAACGGTCCATCCTGAGTACCGTCAGGTGGTTCAGACTTATGTCTCTGCGATTGATTGCGAGCTTGTGGCAATACGCATGAAGGATGGAGTGGTGGACATGGCGCATCTTAGAAAGGAACTGGATTCAAACGTTGGCGCAGTCGTGTTGCAGCAGCCCAACTTTTTTGGCGCTCTGGAATCCGCCAAGCAGATCTCGGATGAAGCCCATCGCGCGGGCGCTTTGTTTATTGCCTGTGTGAACCCCATCTCCCTGGGGGTGTTGGAGCCGCCGGGGGCTTATGGCGCTGACGTCGCGGTGGGTGAGGGGCAACCCCTTGGAAATCCCGTCTCTTTCGGCGGACCGCATTTCGGTTTTTTTACCGTGAAAGAAGATCTCTTGAGGAGAATCCCAGGCCGCATCGCCGGAATGACCGTGGATAAGGTGGGGAGGCGCTCATTTGTGTTAACGCTTCAGGCCCGGGAACAACATATTCGCCGGGAGAAAGCGACTTCGAATATTTGCACCAACCACTCGCTCTGCGCTCTGAAAGCCGCAATCTATATGAGCCTCCTTGGGCCGAGGGGCATTAAGAAACTGGCGCTTATTAATTTAAAAAAAGCTCATGAAACGCAAGAACGCCTTTTGAAATTAAAAAATGTGAAATCGTTTTTTTCGGCGCCATTCTTCAATGAATTCCCGGTTGTGATTGACAAGGATCCCGTTCGCCTGAAAGAGAGCCTGAGGAAGCACAAGGTCCTCGGCCCCCTGGCATTACGCCGTTTTTATCCGGAATTTAATTCGGTGTATCTCGTTGCGGTCACGGAAAACCGGACAGAGGCGGATCTTGCTCGTCTTGAACAGGCGATTGACGAAACCCCATGAGCCAGCTTATTTTTGAAAAACACTCCCGCAGCGAGGCCGATTGGCTGCCCGAGCTTGGTTCCTCCGAAGAGCCCTGGCTGGAGCTAATCCCCGAGGACCTGCGCAGGAAAATCGCGGTTGCTTTTCCCTCGGTCTCGGAGCTGGATGTTGTGCGGCACTTCACGGAGCTCTCGCAGAAAAATTTTTGCGTAGACACTCATTTTTATCCGTTGGGTTCCTGCACCATGAAATATAACCCCAAGGCGTTGGACGCGCTCGCGGCGCTTTCATCATTTTCGTTGATCCATCCTTACCAGGAGCCTCGGGACGCTCAGGGTGCGCTGAGGGTGCTGCACGAAACCCAGCGCTATCTTTCCGAGATCACGGGCATGGATGAATTCACGATGCAGCCTGCGGCCGGAGCCCACGGAGAATTTTGCGGGCTTTTGATCGTCAGCGCCTATCACCGCTCCCGAAACAAACAAAAGAAAAAAATATTGATCCCGGATTCAGCCCACGGCACGAATCCTGCCTCGGCAGCGCTTTGCGGCTACGACGTTGTGCAGGTGGGCACGGACGCGAAAGGACATGTTGATCTGGACGACCTGCGGGCAAAGCTGGACAAGGATTCCGCCTGCCTCATGATGACCAACCCCAACACGTTGGGTCTATTTGAGGAGGATATTCTGGAGATTGCTCGGCTGGTCCACGAAGTCGATGCGCTCGTCTACTACGACGGAGCGAATATGAACGCGCTTTTGGGAATATGCCGTCCAGGGGACATGGGGTTTGACATTGTGCATTTAAATTTGCATAAGACTTTCGCAGTGCCGCATGGTTCCGGCGGGCCCGGCTCGGGGCCGGTAGGGGTGAAAAAAAATCTCATTAAATTTTTGCCCAAACCCAGGGTCCTGAAAAAGGGCGAAGAATTTCTCCTGGAGGAAAATGCGTCCGATTCCATAGGGAAACTTCGGACTTTTTTTGGAAACTTCGGCGCCATCATACGCTCTTATGCCTACATCAAGGCGCTTGGCGCCCCGGGGCTGCGAATGGTGTCCGAAAACGCCATTTTAAACGCCAACTATTTGCGAGTTCTGGTGCGCGGCCTATACGACATTCCTTTTGATGGTCCCTGCATGCATGAGTTCGTTATGACCGCGGCAAAACAAAAAAAGAAAGGGGTCCGGGCGCTTGATATCGCCAAGCGCCTCTTGGATTATGGAGTGCATGCGCCCACAGTGTATTTTCCCCTCGTGGTGGAGGAAGCGATGATGGTCGAGCCCACCGAAACAGAATCTCGCGAAACACTGGATGCTTTTATTGAGATTCTCCGGAAGATAGAAACGGAGATTGGCGGATCTCCCCAGCTTGTTCAGGAGGCCCCTCATACAACGCCGGTGGGTCGCATTGACGAAGTTCGCGCGGCCAGGCAATTGGACCTAAGATACAAAGAAGTTCGGAGTGAAAACGGGGCTCCAGGCAAAGAACATCTCCGATCTCCGAGTTTCTAGCAGACAAACATCGACCATGCCATCCGCCTTTCGCTTAATTCTTGATCCGCCGCGGCAGGCGGCGCAAAACATGGCGCTGGATGAGGTCTTGGCGCGCGCTCAAGCTCGCGCGGATGCCATCCCGAGCCTGCGTTTTTATCGTTGGGAAAAACCCTCCGTAAGCATCGGCTACTTTGAGACCGTGGAAAAGGTGGCCAAGCATTACCAGGCGGCAAAGAACCATCTGGCCGTCGTGCGCCGCCTGACGGGCGGGGGAGCCGTTTATCACGACAAAGATCTCACCTTTTCTTTATGTTTACGTTTGCCCAGCGCTTATTTTTCGTCGGAGGTTAAGGCCTCCTATCTTCGAATCAATGAAGCAATACGCCTGGGATTGAAAGCTGATTTTCCGGCGATCGATTTTGCGGATTGCCGCCGGCTTGCGGGCGAAAAAAATACGGCGCTATCCGTGTCGGCCAGGCAAAAAGGTCGGGTCTGCTTTGAGGCGTTGAGTTGTTATGACTTACTACTTCATGGAAAAAAGATCTTGGGGGCCAGTCAGCGCAGAATAGGCCCAACTTTCCTCCATCAATCAACCCTGTTCCTTGAGGGAGGCGCGGCGATGTTGGAAGAATCAATCGTTCGTGGATTTCGAGATCTTTGGAAAGTCAATTTTGTCGAAGCGTCTTTCACGCCAGAGGAGATCAGCCTCGCCGCTGACATTGAGCAGCAGCGGTACGCGGCAAAAGACTGGGCTTATTTGCCGGGATCTTTTTTACGCGAGGAGATCTTTTTCTCGTAGCAGGCGGGACAGTTGTACAGAGCTTTCGAAAGCGTTCGGTCGTAACCCTCGTCTACGACGACACGTTTCACTTCGGAACATTCCTCTCCGCAGGTATCACATTTCATGAAAGTAGACTAGCATTTCAATCGGATCGAAGTCAAATAACCCCCTTTTGGAGGACTCCAGGGTTAACAAAGTCTTGACAGGCAGATAGAGCGAACGTATATTGAGCTCGAGAGAAGAATTTCGGAGAACAGCGCGGGGGGTTCAATCGGATGAGCGGGACGCAACAAAACGGGCAGGGGGCGAATACTCTGCAAAATCATTTGGCGAATGGCCAGCAAATCCTGGTCCCAAAAAAAATGTTTTTCACCAAAGGCGTAGGGTCCCACAAACACGAGTTGCGGTCTTTTGAGTTGGCTCTTCGCGATGCCGGCATTGAGAAATGCAATATCGTTCATGTCTCCAGTATTTTCCCGCCGAATTGTGAACTGATTTCCCGGAATGAGGGAATCAAATATATTTATCCCGGCATGATCACATTCGCGGTTACCGCCAGGACCACTTCCAATGAAGCCAGGCGATTGATGGCTGCTTCCATCGGATGCGCTATCCCGTCGGACCCAAGCACGTACGGGTATCTCAGTGAGTATTATGCATTTGGCCAGACGGAAAAGGAGGCCGGGGACACGGCCGAGGACCTTGCCGCCGCCATGCTGGCTTCTACGCTCGGCATCGAACTTGATGAAGACAAGAGTTGGGATGAAAAAGAAGAAATTTTCCGCATTTCCGACAAGATCGTCAAAACAACGAACGTGACGCAATCGGCCATCGTGGAAAAAGGCGGTTACACCACGGTTGTGGCCGCCGGCGTTTTCATTTTCTAACAGAGTTGGCATTTTCTTCGCAAAAACACACCACACAGGATCTGCTGTTCCTGGTCCCCGTCACGTTGTTTTTTTTTCTATATCGGCTTGGCAGCGGGTCTCTTGCAAGCTGGGATGAGGCCTTGTATGCCTCCGTGGCCAAGGAGATCGCTCAGGGCGGCGACTGGCTGCATCTGCGCTTGGATGGGCAGCTGTGGTTTGACAAACCGCCGCTAGGAATCTGGGTAACCGCGTTCTTCTATCAGCTATTCGGGATTCATGAATTTTCTGCCAGACTGTTTTCCGCGCTTTGCGGCACTGGCACGGTGATCACGACTTATTTTCTCGGGCGGCAACTGCTTAACCGGTGGACAGGTTTCATTGGCGCGCTGGTTCTTTTGAGTTCTTCGCATTTTATTCTCTTTACCCGCTTTGGCATGCTTGACGCGCCACTTACTTTTTTTATGACACTTGCCCTTTATTTTTTTTGGCTAGGGCAGGACAGGAATCGTTACCTAATTTTTTCGGGTGTCATGATTGGCCTGGCAGTTCTGACCAAGAGTTTTGCGGCGCTTCTTGTGTTTCCCGTGATCTGGATCTACGCGTGGCTTGCGGACAGGCTCAATGTGTTGGGCCGATCCTCTTATTGGATAGGCGTCATGATCGCGGCTGCAATCGCTTTGCCTTGGAATTTATACGAGCTTATCACGCACCATGACCTGTTCGTGAGCAGCGCTGTGACGAAGCATGTTTTCTCCAGGGTTTTCCATGCGCTCGAGGGACACGACGGAAATTGGTATTATTATGTTCGGGTTCTTGTGAACAAGTATCACCCGTGGATCCTGCCGGCCGTTGTCACCGCGCCGTATTTTCTCTGGAGGGCTTTTAGGAGTCGAGAAAGAGAGATTATATTTTTAGCGAGTTGGATGTTTTTTATTTTTGCGGCATTCACGCTTATCCAGACAAAGCTTTCGTGGTACCTTTTACCCACTTATCCGGCCCTCTCCTTGTCCGTGGCTTATGCTCTTTCCAGATTATTTCGCGAGAAATACACCCTTTTTGTACGCCTAATGTTTCTCGTTGTGATGGCGCTGCACGTGCCTTACTCCCACATCTTTGATTATGATTACAGTCCGCTGATTAAGGGGATTGCGCCTGCTGTCCGGGCGGGTGTTTTAAGAGGAAATGCAGTCTCCCTTTACAACTATCACGAGTCACCCGCGGTTTCGTTCTACGCCGGCCGCCCCAGCGTGTATCTGGATTCTCCCGAGGCGTTGAATCAGAAAATCAGCGAGGGCGGGTTAAGATGCCTGATCGTGGACCGCGACCTGGAGGCGTTGGGGGGGAGGCTTTTTTTGGCAAAGCGGAACCTTGAAGTGAAAGCGAGCTTTGAGACCATGAGGTTTATCGTCTCCAAAAGGTAGCGTAAAATAAATTGGGTAAATTCAAACTTGGTAGATGAGTCGATTTTT
>CAYZGM010000004.1:0-52668 GCA_964478015.1 uncultured Planctomycetia bacterium | reverse complement strand
GACGTGACCTTTGCCGAGGACACGGTTGACACCCTCTAAGGGCGTTGTTATAATCGAGCCTTATTTGATGTCAACCAAAAGAGAATTTTTTGGCCGAATCCGTAAATTATTTCCAAAAAGCGACTGACTGGGTGCTTGGTTTTTTCTCCAATGACATGGGGATTGATCTGGGCACGGCCAATACACTCGTGAATGTCAAAGGGCAGGGGATTGTTCTCTGCGAACCTTCGGTCGTCGCTATTCGCAAAGGCACCAACCAGCCGCTCGCGTTTGGAGATGAGGCCAAACGAATGCTGGGTCGCACCCCGGGTTCCATCGTCGCGATCCGTCCGATGAAAGACGGTGTCATCGCAGATTTCGAGATCACCGAGTACATGCTCCGGCACTTCATCAACAAGGTCCATAATCGGAAACGTTTCGTTCGTCCCCGCATGGTCATCGCGGTCCCCTCAGGCATCACGGAAGTGGAAAAAAGAGCCGTTCGTGACTCGGCACTTCATGCCGGTGCGCGCGAGGTTTATCTCGTAGAGGAGCCGATGGCGGCTGCGATCGGCGTGGGACTGCCTATCCAAGAGCCCGCGGGCAGCATGATCATCGACATTGGAGGCGGTACGGCGGAGATTGCGGTGATCTCGCTTGCCGGGATTGTCTTCTCGCGCTCCATTCGTATCGGCGGGGACGAGATGGACGACGCGATCATCGAGCATGTGAAAAAAACCTACAATCTTATGATCGGCGAAAGAACGGCGGAAGAGATCAAGATTAAAATCGGTTCCGCGTATCCGCTGGATGAGGAGATGTCCATGGAGATACGCGGTCGTGATCTCGTCTCGGGTCTTCCGAAGATGGCAAAGATCACCTCGGAAGAAGTGCGTGAGTCTCTGGCCGAACCCATCCAGTACATTATTGAAGCGATCCGCGTAACTCTTGAACGCACGCCACCCGAACTCTGTGCCGATCTTATCGATCGCGGCATCGTGATGGCCGGCGGCAGCTCGCTTTTGCGCGGGCTTGATAAATTAATCTCAGAGGAGACGGGCCTGCCGGTGCATCTAGCGGAAAATCCTCTCACGGCCGTTGCGATCGGCACCGGAAAAATCTTGAGCGAGATCCATTACCTAAAGAGGGTCACGGTCTCTAACAGTCGGACTATCGAAAGCTAACGCAGTCTTTTTGTCCCCGACGGGAACTTGGCCAACGTTAAATGAAACCTAGCCGTTCCTTTATTGGCGTTGTTTTTTTTCTTGCCCTCGTGGTTCTGCTGCCTCTATCCAAAACAATTCTTGTTAAAACGTCCGTTGTTTCCCTGCTGAAAGAGCCCATCACATTTTCTAGAGATTTATCCCAGATTTTTCTGGATCTTTGGTATTTCCATCAAAATGCTGAAGAGTTGGCCAGCCTAAAACGCGCTGGCGGCCAGCGGGATACGGGCGACTTTCGATTCCAGGAACTCCTCCTGGAAAATCAGCGTTTAAACCAACTCTTGGGATTGCGCCGAATCCTACCGGTGGATACGGGGAAAGTCTTGTTTGGCCGAGTCATCGCGCGTTCGCCCTCCACCGGAAACAGAATTTTTTTGATCGGGAAAGGGACCCAGCATGGGTTTCGGCTGAACAGCCCCGTTCTTTCGGGGTCGTCCCTGATAGGGAAAATTGTCGAGGTTGGGCCGGGAGTTTCTAAGGTCCTTCTCATGACGGATCCAAACTCACGCATCGGTGCTCTGATCCAACGCACCCGTCACCAGGGGATTTTGTATGGAACATCTTCCGGGGGATGTCGCTTGAAGTATCTTTCCGTGGATGCCCAGATCGTGCCCGGGGATATGGTGGAAAGCGCGGGGGTCGGAGGTTTTTTCCCGAAAGGGATAGCGATTGGAACGGTTGTCAAAATTTGGAGAGAGCCGGGTCAGATCTACCAGGTTGCCGAAGTGAAGCCGCTCACGGACCTTAGTCGGGTGGAAGAGGTTGCCTGCCTTGTTTAGCGTGCGTCTCTTTGCTTTTTTTTGGATCTTGGTACTTTTTCTAGCACAAAACAGTTTGAACTATATTTACTATTCCAAAGCGCCTGCATTGGTTTTGGTCGGCGTTTTGTTCTACGCCCTGTCAGAGGGACGATCGTTCGGCGCTGTTCTTGGTCTTTGGGCAGGTTTTTTGATGGATCTTTTTGGGACGGGTTCCCCAGGATTTTGGATGACCTCCTTTGCCGTGACGGGGTATATTTCCGGAGTGATCTCCCAGAAAATTTTTCAGGACAGCTTCTTGACTCAGATTCTTCTGCCGACGGTAGTGCTCTACAGCGTGACGCTCGCCGAGATTTGGGTTGTCCGGACACAGGCCGGTGAGAGCGCCGGACTAAGATTGCTGGCCGAGGCTTTTTCGCCATGGCCGCTCGGGGCAACAGCGTTTTGCTCCCCCTGGGTTTTTAGCCGTTTACGCCAATGGACACCAGGTTCCGGGCGCCGTCACTCCTCGGCTCCGGACTAAAAAGGACGAACGATGGCGTATTCCACGACTGAAAGCCGCGGCGCACGGCTAACCTTGTTTTCTTCCGCTTTATTTGTTCTCTTGGCATTAACCCTGATCCGGTTGCAGGTGATCGAGGGTAATTATTACAGAAGTCTTTCACAAAAAAATCGCTTGCGTCTTATCAATCTTGACGGGCCCCGCGGAAATATGTGGGATCGCCATGGCAGATCACTGGCGGGCAGCCGTCTCAGTTTCAATGTCACGGCGGTGCTGCGCGAGCGTCCCTCGAGGATTAAAAAAAGTTTTGAGCGCTTATCGGCCATTCTCGGGGAAAAATCGAGCACCTTGGAAACGCGCTACGAAAAAAAGAAAGCAGGTGCCTACCAATCTATCGTTTTGGCCGAAGACATTCTTTTGCCGCAGGCGATCGCGGTTGAGGAGCAGCTTCACCTCATGCCGGGGCTTATGATCGAAACCAAACCTTTGCGAACCTATCCTTACGCGGAGGCAGCGGCGCATCTGGTCGGTTTTATCGGGCCTCAAAGTACCGAGGAAAATGAAGAGCTGGAATTCAGCGGGTACGGTCCCTCCGATTGGATCGGAAGAGATGGGTTGGAGAGAAGCTATGAAAGTTATGTGCGCGGGTATTCGGGCGGTTTGCAGCTGGAGGTCAATAATCGTGGCGACTATTCAAAGGTTCTGGGCGTCAAGGAACCAAAAGAGGGCCGCGATCTGCGGCTGTCCGTAGATGCCGAATTGCAAAAATATGTGCACAAAAAATTTTCAGGGCGGCGCGGGGCTGTGGCCGTCATGGAACTTCAGAACGGGGGGCTTTTGTGTTTAAACAGCTACCCATCCTATGATCCAAACCTTTTTGCTTCGGCTCGCGGCCGCAAGGACGTGGGAAAATATTTGACGGACGATCTTTCACCCCTGTTGAATCGCGCGATCCAGGGGCAGTACCCGCCAGGCTCGATATTCAAGATCGTGACAGCGCTTGCGTCGCTCGAGGATGGAAAAACGACGATAGCCTCTGTTTTTAACTGTCCCGGTTTTGCGATCGTTGGCGGGAGACGTTTTCGCTGTTGGAGAGAGGGAGGGCATGGACCCCAAGGGTTGACAGAGGCGTACGCGCATTCCTGCGACGTATTTTTTTATATGACAGGCCTCGCGGCGGGCCCCGATGCGATCCACCGGAAAGCAGTGGAGTTGGGGTACTCCCTCGTGACCGGGGTGGATCTGCCCGGAGAACGGGCGGGGTTGGTGCCCTCCAGGGGATGGAAGCAGAAGAAGCTCCACGCCGGGTGGTATGACGGAGACACGCTTAATTTTTCCATCGGCCAGGGTTATTTGCAGGTGACCCCGCTCCAGGCTCTCGGGATGATCGCAACGATCGCCACCGGCGGAGAGAAACTTCGGCCGCATTTGGTGGAAGATATCGGCGGCGTCGATGTGGCGACTCGCCATCGTTCCGAGTTTCAGGTCACACCGCAATTCCTGAAAGCCGTGAAAAGGGGTCTGGAGGAGGTGGTAAACTCGAGCTCTGGCACCGGGCGCCTGGCCCAGATCGAGGGCGTCAAAGTGGCGGGCAAAACAGGGTCCGCCGAAACCCAAAAAGACCAAACGCATGCCTGGTACGTGGGTTACGCTCCGTCCGACCACCCCAAGATTGCATTCGTCGTCTTCCTCGAGTTTGGCGGTCATGGAGGAGTGGAGGCCGCGGAGCTGTCGAATGGCCTGCTTATGAAGCTCAAGGAACTGGGATATTTATGAGACGAGGCATTAATTTCAACCGGTTCGACAAACTTCTTTTTTTTACACCCATCGCGATATTTGTTATCGGACTCCTGAGCGTCTACAGCGCGTCCTACAAAATCAACCAATCTCTCAATGACACGCTCGCATTGCGGCAGCTCCTCTGGATGGGGATGGCGATTCTGGTAGTTTTTTTGATCATTCGATGGAATTATTTTAGGTTGATGGATTTGGCCTGGCCGTTTTATTTTTTAAGTCTATTTTTTTTAGTCCTCGTCCTCTTCATGCCGGCACGTTTGGGCGCCCGCCGGTGGATCGACCTGGGCGGCTTTAATTTTCAGCCATCGGAATTGGCGAAGATCGCGGTGATCCTGGTTCTGGCACGCTACTTTTCCAACCATCGGCCTGAGTTTATGACCCGCAGAAGACTTCTTACGCCATTTCTCATTGTGGGCGTTCCGTTTCTTCTTATTCTAAAAGAGCCGGATCTGGGAACAGGGCTTATTCTTATCCCCATTTTTTTGACGATGCTCTATGTTTGGGGGTTCAGTCGCCGGGGTTTTCTCATCCTCATTGGCATCGGGTTGTTGATTAGCCCCGTTTTCTTCCACTTTTTGAAAGAATATCAGCAAACCCGCCTATTGGTTTTTATCAACCCAAATCTTGATCCTTTGGGCGCAGGGTACACCATCATCCAGTCCAAGATTGCGATTGGCTCGGGGGGGTTCCTGGGCAAGGGATTCATGAGCGGCACTCAGAACCAACTTAAGTTTTTGCCGGAAAGGCACACGGATTTTATCTTTGGCGTGATTGGGGAGGAGGGAGGGTTTTTGGCCTCCATGCTTGTGATCGTCCTTTTTTGGGTGATTATCCGCCGAGGGTACGAGATTGTGGTTCAGACGCCGGACCGATTCGGAAGCCAGTTGGCCTGTGGCGTAACGTCTATGCTGGCATTCCAGGCATTCATGAATTTGGGGATGACGATGGGCGTTTTGCCTGTCGTGGGCGTCCCTCTGCCCCTGGTAAGCTATGGCGGAACATCCATTTTGATGACCATGATGGCCATAGGGCTTCTCCTTAACATTAAAGTTCACCGCTCGCTCTTCTAAGACCTCCCTAAGAACTTTTTTAGTTATCACTATTGACTATATTTAATTTATAGTATACTATTTTAATCAAGAGAGGACAAAACTAAGTGTCTAAGAAACCAACGAAGTCTATGCTGCCCACCAAGTTAAAGTATGTTTTGATGGTTAGTTTTTGCCTGATGTCTCTGATCCCGATGCTTTCGGGGGCATATTTAATATCCGTTTTCATGAGCTCGGATGCAGGGAGCGGGCAATCTCATCTTTTTATCACAAGCTTCGTGGCGCTTTTCAGCATTTTGGTGGCCTATCTTGGATTTATCGTGATTAAGCAGCTTTTAATGCCTCTGGTGCAGATAAAGGAAGCCGCTGAAAATATGGCCGCCGGCCGCTGGGAGGAAGAGGCCCAGGTAGGCACCTCTGCCGATGAGATTCAAGATCTGACGCAAAGTCTTAAAAAAATATCCCGGAACGCCAAAGAGCTTTTGGAGAAAGTGGAAAAGCTTTCGTTAAAGGACAAACTGACGGGCCTTTATAATGCGACCTATATCCGTGAGCGTCTCAATGAAGAGATCCGGCGGGCGATTGAGTACCAACGCCCCTGTTCATTTGTCTATATCACGGTCAAGAATTATGAGGAGATCGCGGCCAAGCGGGGAGAGGAAGCCGCGGAGCAAATCCTCAAGAGGATGGCGGATATTTTGAATGGGCAGATGCGCGAATTTGACCGCGCCGCGCGCATCGGGCGCGGTGAGTTTGCCGTTATTTTTCCGGATAAAAATAAAAAAAAATGCATTGATCTCGTGGAAAAAGTCGGCCATGAAGTATCGAAAGATTTTCAAGTCTGCGCGGGAGTTAGCGAGAATCCCATTGACGGCGTGGATGCAGACAGTCTTTATGTGAAGGCGCAGAACCGAATGAAGGCTGCGGTTGCGGCTGGAAAAATATTGGAAGCATTCATCTAAATAACACATCGAAACGTAGAAAGGGGCCTATGATTCAGCCGATGACTGAAAGCGAACCAAGCATGGTGAGATGGCTCGAATATGTTGTGAAGAACAAAGCATCCGATTTTCATATCGGTGACGGCACGTGCCCTGCGATGAGGCTCGACGGAGACCTCATTTATCTTTCTGCAACGCCGTTCTCGTTCGAGTATGTGAATCGGTTGTTAAAAGAGACGTTGCCTGAGGATCGATACAAGCAGTTCGAACGGGAAAAGGAACTCGACTATTCGTTCGGGATCACGGGGATCGGTCGTTTTCGCGTGAACCTTTTTTATCAGCGGTCCTCGATCGGCGCGGCTATCCGCGCGCTGCCTTTCAGTCCGATGAACTTTGACGAGATCGGTTTTCCGGCGCGTGTGGCGGAGGCCTTGGTCAGCCGGCCGAGCGGACTGGTTCTGGTGACCGGTCCGACGGGTTCCGGCAAAACCACGACCCTGGCCGCGATGATCGATCATATCAACGCAAATAATTCGTGCCACATTGTCACGGTGGAAGACCCGATCGAATTTCTATTTAAGAATAAAAAAGCGAAAGTCAGCCAGCGTGAAGTGGGTTCGGACACGCATTCGTTTAATCAAGCCCTAAAACACGTGCTTCGGCAGGATCCTGATGTGATCCTCATCGGCGAGATGCGTGACCTTGAAACGATGGAGATCGCGCTCACAGTGGCGGAAACAGGGCATTTAGTCTTTGCAACATTGCACACGCCGGATGCGGTTCAATCCGTGAACCGTATCATCGACGTTTTTCCGTCGCATCAGCAGCAGCAGGTGCGGGTGCAGCTTTCATTTGTGTTGCAGGCGATCATCTCGCAGCAACTTTTACCGAAAAAAGGCGGAGGGCTTTGCATGGCACCCGAGATTCTGATTGCGACCCCTGCGATTCGTAATTTGATTCGTGAGTCAAAATCGCATCAGATCTACTCCTCGATCCAAATGGGACAAAAGGATGGCATGAGAACACTGAACATGAGTCTTACGGATCTCGTGAAGTCGGGGAAGGTGGACAAGGAAGAAGCGATGTTCCGATCCCTGGACCTTGTGGAATTCGAGAGACTCTTGAACACCAAAGAAAAATGATGTTTGCGGGGAACTTAAGACGATGGGGATTCTTCGACGGCGTAACCCATGAAAAAAATTATTTCGAAACAACTCGGCGAGCTTCTGGTCGACTGCAAGCTGATCACGCAAGCTCAGCTTGAGGAGGCCCTGGCGTTACAGAACGAAAAAGGAGGGCTGCTTGGGCATATTCTAGTTGGCCTCCAACACATTCATGAGGAGGACATTGCGCAGGCGCTGACGGCCCAGTATGGTTTTCCGTATCTCCCGCTGGGTAGTTACGAGATCGATCCCCAGGTGGCGAAGATTCTGCCCGAGCATGTGGCGAAGCAATATGGATTGGTCGCGGTCGACCGTGTCGGCAATATTTTAACCATTGCCATGTCGAATCCGCTCAACACGCAGGCAATCGAGGATGTGGAAATGCTCACCCATTTTAAGGTTCAAGTTTTTGTCACGACGTCAAGCGACGTGTCGAATGCCATCAAGAACGTTTACAAGGCTTGATCCAACCCATGAAACGCGCCCTGAGACAACGTATCGGACAGATTTTGATCGAAAAAAAGCTGATTACCAAAGATCAGCTCGCGGACGCGCTCGAGATCCAAAAGGAAAAAAAAGAGAGGCTTGGAGAGCTTCTGGTGACGTTGGGGTACATCTCCAAGGATTCGCTGCTATACGCCCTATCCCTTGAACTGAACATCCCGGCCGTGCATCTGCCGCGCATCAAGATCCTGCCCGAGGTCATCCGATTGATCCCGAGAAAAATGGCGGAACGCTATTGTCTGATTCCTGTTTCGGTGACCGGGAACATGATTTCCGTTGCGATGTCCGATCCTGTGAATGTTCATGCCATGGACGATGTGCGCCATGTCACCGGCAGGGTCGTCCAACCTCTTTTGGCCATCGACAAGGACGTCCGAGAGGCGCTCGAACAATATTATGGCGAGAATGTGACCCAGGCAATCCAAGATGTCATGAAAGATATCACAAAAGAGGAGAGTCTCGAGGTCCAAGAGGGAGGCTCTGGCTTCGGAGGAACTCAGGAGGGTTCGGCGCAGGACCTGCTGAGATTGACGGAGGAAGAACCCGTCGTAAAACTGACGAACTCCATCTTGAGCGAGGGTGTCAAGCGCCGCTCGAGTGATATTTTCATCGAACCGGAAGAAAAATCATTGCGTGTGCGTTACCGTGTGGATGGCATGTTGCAGGAGGGGCTATTGACGTCCCGTAGCATGCATTCGGGCGTGGTTTCCCGCGTGAAAGTTATGTCCGAACTTGACATTGCCGAGCATCGCATTCCCCAGGACGGACGCATCAAGATTAGGGTGAAAGATCGTTATGTCGATTTCCGAGTCTCGGTTCTGCCGACATATTTTGGTGAAAAAGTCGTGCTCCGCATTCTGGACAAGAGCGCGGCGATGCTTGACATTGATAAATTGGGGTTTGAGCTCTCGCCTTTGGCGGCGCTCAAGAAAGCGGCCGAGCATCCCCATGGCATGATCGTGGTTTGTGGTCCCACCGGAGCCGGAAAAACCACGACTCTTTATTCCGTATTGAAAATGATCGACAAGCCGGATATCAACATTGTCACGGTGGAGGACCCCGTGGAATTTCAGATCGAGGGCATCAACCAGGTGCAGATCCGTTCTGAGGTGGATCTTACGTTCGCGGTGGCGCTCCGATCTATTTTGCGTCAGGATCCGGATGTGATCATGGTGGGGGAGATCCGTGATACGGAAACGGCGGACGTGGCCATCAAAGCGGCTCTCACGGGCCATTTGGTGCTGAGCACCTTGCATGCCACGACGGCTGCCGGCACGGTCACGCGCTTCGTGAATATGGGGATAGAGCCTTTCCTAATCACTTCCAGCATCCTCTTGGCCTGCTCTCAGCGTCTGGTCAGGAAAGTTTGCCTCAAATGCAAGGAAAGCTACGAACCCTCCAAGGAATTGATCAAGCAGCTGGGGATCACGGAGCAGCATTTAAGCGGTCATAAACCGGTGTTTTATCGGAGCCCGGGTTGTGATGCCTGCTCCAAAAAAGGATATTCGGGCCGCGCGGTGCTTTTGGAAGCCATTGTGATGACGCCCACCGTGAAAGGGATGATCCTGAAAGGCGCTCAGGAGTATGAGTTGAAGCGCCAGGGCCGTAAGGATGGCATGATGACTCTTCGGGAGAATGGCATCGCCAAGGTACTGCAGGGGATCACGACGCCGGAAGAGGTCATGCGCGTGACCGTTCGAGACGAGGAATAATATGAAAAATTTAAGTGAACGCATCGTAGAAGTTCTAAAGGCCTCTAAGCGCATCAGCGAAGAAGACATCCAAAAAGCTCTCGTCGAGTACGCCAAGGAAGGCAGCGGAAAGCTGCGCAATGTTCTTGTAAGGATGGGCCTTATCAGCGACAAGGAGCTGACGTCTCTTTTATCCGCTGAACTCGAAATCCCTTTCCTCAACCTAAACAAATACAAGATTGATCCCGAGATCGTCAGGCTGATCCCTGAAAAGATGGCCCGCAAGCACCAGATCGTTCCGGTGTCCAGAATGGGCAGTACCCTGACCCTGGCCATGGTGGATCCGTTCAATATCATTGCGGTGGACGACATCGGTATTCTGACAAAAAGCAAGATTGACTGTGTGTTAGCCACTGAGAAAGACGTGTTCGACGCGCTCGACAAAGTTTATGCGTCCGAAGGCGAGAGTATGAAAGAAATCGCAAGCCAGCTGGGGGGCGAGGATCTGGAGGTGGTCAAGAGCACCGACGACTCCGATGTGTCGTCGATCGGCGAGCAGAGCAATGAAGCGCCGATTGTGAAGATGGTGGACTTGATTCTCCGCGAGGCGCTTAAAAAACGAGCCAGCGATATCCATATAGAACCTTTTGAGCACACCGTGCGTGTCCGGTACCGTATTGACGGAGGACTTCAAGAAGCCCTTCAGATTCCGAAAAAGAACCAGAATGCGATCACGACGCGTCTTAAAATCATGTCACGGCTCGATATCACCGAACATCGTGTTCCTCAGGATGGCCGGTTTAAGATCAAGCTGCAAGACAAGGAGGTGGATTTCCGCGTTTCTCTGCTGCCCGTGCATTTTGGGAGCAAGCTTGTCATGCGCATCCTGGACAAATCTTCGATCAACATCGGATTGGACAATTTAGGTTTTTTTCCTGAAACACTCCAGGCTTTCAAGGAGGCCGTTGCCAAACCGTTCGGCATGATCCTGGTCACGGGTCCCACCGGTAGCGGAAAATCCACCACTCTTTACTCCGTCCTAAGCCAGCTCAATACACCCGAGAGAAATATTATCACGATTGAAGATCCGATTGAATATCAGGTCAAAGGCATCACGCAGATCCATGCCCGGGCCGAAGTGGGGTTGGATTTTGCGAATGGGCTCCGCGCAATTTTAAGACAAAGCCCGGATGTGGTGATGGTCGGAGAGATCCGTGATTCAGAGACCGCGGATATTGCCATCAAGGCCTCTCTGACGGGCCAACTCGTTCTCAGCACCCTCCACACCAACGATGCCGCCGGTGCGATGACGCGCCTCATTGACATGCATGTGGAGCCTTTTCTCATTGCCTCCAGCGTTGTCTTGGTTGCGGCGCAACGACTTTGCCGCAAGGTCTGCTCGAGTTGCAAGGAAAGCGTGGAGATTCCGATGGAGGTGTTCAAGAAATTGGGTGTCGAGCTGGAAAAACTCGTGCCGGATCCCAAAAATAGGACTTTTTTCAGGGGCAAAGGCTGCGACAAGTGTTCCAACACGGGTTATCGCGGGCGCCTGGCTGTGCTTGAGACGCTGGCGGTTGACGACAATATTCGTGACATGATCGTCAAGCGCGTTTCTTCATACGAGATCAAGGACTATGCGATTAAGACGGGAATGTCCACGCTGCGCGATGACGCGGTAAAAAAATGCTGCCAGGGAGTGACGACCTTGGATGAGGTGATTCGAGTCACAACGGAGGATGAATAGCACATGCCGACCTATCGTTACGTCGCCAAGGAACGCACCGGACGCCCGGTTTTGGGTGCGGCGGAGGCGCAGGATCAAAAAGCGCTGATTGACGCGCTCAGGAAGCAAGACCTGATCATCATCTCGGTCAAGGAGGAAAGGCAAAAAGGCGGCGGCCACAAATTTAACGCGGGAGGAAAGATAAAGCTTGGGGAATTGGTGCTTTTTTCGCGTCAGATTGCGACCATGATCGACAGCGGAATTCCGCTTGTCCAGGGTCTTGAGATTATTGGAGAGCAGATTGAGAATCGCGCTTTCCGGAAGATCATTCTAGAAGTCAAAAAGGACGTGGCCTCGGGGGCCGCTTTTCATGAGGCTCTCGCGAAACACCCGCGCGCGTTTTCGCAGCTTTTTATCAACATGGTGAAAGCCGGCGAATCCAGCGGCGCGCTGGATGCGATCATGGAACGCCTTGCCATGTACCTGGAGAAGACGGATTCTCTCATCCGCAAGGTGCGTTCTGCCATGATCTACCCTGGGGTGGTCAGCGGGATGGCTGTTGTCATTACGATGGTTCTGATGATGAAAGTGGTTCCCGTTTTTAAAAGTATCTTCGCTGATTTTGGAAGTGAACTTCCGCTGCCGACCCAAATCCTTGTGGCGATCAGCGATTTTCTGATCCATAATTTTTTCCTGTGGACGTCCGCCGCGGTTGTTGCCTTTATCCTCTTCACACGATTCTTGCGCACCGAAAAAGGCACGATGATCGCAGACCATTTCAAGCTCAGCGTGCCTGTTTTTGGGGTTATCATGCGCAAAGTGGCCGTGAGCAAGTTCTCCCGCACGCTTGCGACGCTCGTTAAAAGCGGCGTGCCTATTCTTACGGCTCTTGAGATCGTCGGGAAAACTGCCGGGAACAAGGTCGTTGAAAGCGCGGTGGAGAAAGTCCGCGCGAGCATCCGGGAGGGGGAGAACATCACGACGCCTCTCATGCGCACCAAGGTATTTCCGCCGCTCGTGGTCAGGATGATCTCGGTTGGGGAACAAACCGGTGAGCTGGAGAAAATGCTTACCAAGATCGCCGATTTCTATGATGATCAGGTCGACGCCGCGGTCTCCGGCATCACCAGCCTCATCGAACCCCTAATCATCGCATTCCTCGGCGTCGTCATCGGCGGCATCGTGATTTGCATGTTCATGCCGATATTTAAGATGTCCACGATCGTTTAACTTTCGTAACCCCCCAGGGTTGCCCCCGTTGACAATAATGATTACTAATGTTATACTTCAATTAGTATATAATAGACTTGGTAAGAGATGTAAAGGGTTTTCCGCATACAGAGGCTCTCAACGCCATCATAAATTATAGCGTCCCTCTTGGAAATCCAAGCTTCTCCGAGCGAGTCAAAAAACCAAAGGAGAAATACGCGATGAAACTCCAAAAAAATACAGCCGGCTTCACGCTGGTTGAAATTATGATCGTCGTGGCCATTATCGGGTTATTGGCTGCGATCGCCGTGCCGAATTTCGCACAGGCCAGAACCAACTCCCGCCGAAACGCCTGCATCAACAACCTGCGTCTCATCGACGCGGCGAAAGAGCAGTATGCCATAGAGAACAACGTGGATACGGGCGCAGCGGCTGCCGATGCCAGCATTACCCCTTACCTCAAGGGCAATGCGATACCGGTATGCCCGTCAGCGGGTGCGTACACGAACAACGTGATTGGCACGGTTCCGACTTGCAGCAAATCGGCCTCTCCAAACCTGCACGTTCTGTAATCGACGATCTAAACGGATAGGGAAAGAACAAACCCTCGCTCAAAAGGCGGGGGTTTGTTGTGTCAATATGTTGACAATAATGATTACTAATGTTATACTTCAATTAGTATATAATAGACTTGGTAAGAGATGTAAAGGGTTTTCCGCATACAGAGGCTCTCAACGCCATCATAAATTATAGCGTCCCTCTTGGAAATCCAAGCTTCTCCGAGCGAGTCAAAAAACCAAAGGAGAAATACGCGATGAAACTCCAAAAAAATACAGCCGGCTTCACGCTGGTTGAAATTATGATCGTCGTGGCCATTATCGGGTTATTGGCTGCGATCGCCGTGCCGAATTTCGCACAGGCCAGAACCAACTCCCGCCGAAACGCCTGCATCAACAACCTGCGTCTCATCGACGCGGCGAAAGAGCAGTATGCCATAGAGAACAACGTGGATACGGGCGCAGCGGCTGCCGATGCCAGCATTACCCCTTACCTCAAGGGCAATGCGATACCGGTATGCCCGTCAGCGGGTGCGTACACGAACAACGTGATTGGCACGGTTCCGACTTGCAGCAAATCGGCCTCTCCAAACCTGCACGTTCTGTAATCGACGATCTAAACGGATAGGGAAAGAACAAACCCTCGCTCAAAAGGCGGGGGTTTGTTATACGTTGTAGCTTCGGATCAGGCTTGAGCTGCTGCCTGAGGTCGTAATCCCCGGCGGGTTTTGGGCGACGTACGTGGCTGTCAAGGCGTTCTGTGCCTGGAGATCAATCTGGATCTCCCCGCGCGATAGGATGGACCCCGTGAACGTGAACGTATCGTGGTTTCCGCCTGTGATGTGAATGTTGGTGCCCGCATAAACGAGTCCCGTGGTTACCCAGTAGGCCCCGCCGTTTCCGGTGCTCGTGAATGTGATCTCTCCGTTCTGAGTCATCATTGCCGGGTAATTGCTGTATTGATTGACCGTGATTCTAGGATAGGTGCTGCCACTTTTTGCCATCGTGATATTGCCGGTGGCGATAAGGGTGGCCGTTGTGGTCTGAGTTCCCACGAGACTGAGATCGCCGTTGATGAATATCACGCCGCCCGGAGGGTTGGCTGGGAGGGTCCCGTCCGCGTATGTTTTGCTGTCGAAATACTGGCCATTGGCTTGCGCGATCGTCTTGTAGTAGTTAAAGTCGACGGTTGGGAAGTTGACGGTGGTGGTCCAGTTGGAATTGGTAGTCCCCGATACCGTCGTGTTGGTGCCGGTATCTACTGTTTGAGAGGCGTAAACACTGCCCGTGATCGCTAAAGTTCCGCCGCTTGACGGGCCGTCCAAATTAAAGTTTCCGGCTCCGTAAATGTCCCCCGTGATTGTTCCTGCCGAGCCGCCTGTTCCTACGTCAAGGATGTGAGACCCGGTTCCGCCGCCCGCAAAGGCATAGTTCAAGGCGTCGACGGATGGCTGAACAATTTCGGCTGTCACGGTGCGCTGAACGCTTTGCACGGTTCCCACACTAGAAACCAGGGTTCGCCCTGAAACCGTGCTAACCGAGGCATCGTAGGTGCCGGGACCCAAGGTGGTCAGAGGAAAATTGGAGGCGTTGGAAGCTGCACTCCAGCTTGCGCGGATCGTCGAGAGTGCGCGGCTTAGGCCCGCTTCGGCCAACATTTGGGCCTGGGTGGATTTTTGCAGGCGGTTTGCGAAATTAGAATTGTAAGCGGACATTTTATACAGGTAACCGCCGGTGAGGGTCATGAGGAATACGCAGATCATGGTGGTCAAAAAGACAGTGCCGCGTTGGTTATTTTTCAGGAGCCATGGCTTCATTGCAGACCTCCTCATTTCCCGGTATTCTTTGTTTTTGTTTCAACGGACACCGTGTATGTCTCCGTTTTGCCTTGTTGCGTTTTTGAAGCGGAAAGATCAAGCTGCAAGGCATTGACGATGTCGACACCGTCGAGCTGCACTTTAAATGTCCCATAATTTGGTCTTTTCGTGTAGTAGCCGCTAAGCTCCACCAATGTTGTTTGTCCCGGCCATTGCACGGACAGGTTGTCCAGTTGCGGATAAGCGGAGTAGGGGCTGGCCGTGGTCAACGTGGTTTGCCATTGAACGTACCTGCCGTTGCCAGCGCCAGAAATGGCTCCAGGGGCGCTGGTGCCCCCCAGAGAGGTCCAATCGCTGGCACCGGTCATCTGGACGTTATTGGCCGAACGGACTTTGACCAAATAAGAGCCGGAACCATTTGTCGTCCACGAAACATTGGAGTAGGCGGGGCTCGTCATTTTGGTGTCAAAGACCTGGGAAACAACGCTTCCCACGTGGTACCAGGAGGCCATTTCGGAAACGGCTTGGATAGAGGATGCGGTTTCATAACCAGAGTCCGAGGGCGCCCAAATGGCATCGGCTCGTTGACCATTCACCATGTATGAGTTTGTTCCTGAGCCGGGCTCCCAATAAGTTTCCTTGCTAGGCTGCGTGCCGCTTACGGAAAAACTAAGCAAATATTCCAAGCTTGTAGGCGTAGCGATCGGAAATATCACCCAGTTGCTCCAAACGTAACTTCCTACCGGGATGTCGATGCTTGCCGCTCCGGTGGATCCAGTGGCACCTACACCGTCACTCCCGCCGGCCGCGACCGTGGCATTGCCAAAATAGAGCTGCACAGGCGCAGGGGAGGCGGCGAAATTGGAGGTACCGCCGCTTCTCTGTCCAAAATAGGCGGCGCTGATATGCAGGCCAACCCCTCCGCTCGCCGGCGCCTTAAATTTAAAACGCACCATGGTGATTGGATTCACAAAGGAACTTCCTTGAATGATGTTACGGCATGAAATGTCGCTGAGGGTGTTCGTGTTGTCGGATTCGACCGCGCCTGTTTGAGAATCTGCGCGCCAAGCAGGGGAGAGACCTTGGTTTTCACGGCTAGCCACGGTTAACACGGGATTTGTGCCGGTGACCTCTGAATAGGTAAATGTCACGTCCGCAAAATTAGATTCGATCCACTCATCGTTGTAGACCTGGAAAGTGATCTGATCCCCGATGCTGGAGGAGGCGTATTCCAGCTGAGAGTTTCCCCCCCAGGCTCCCGAGGAGGGGTAGAGCGACATGTCCTCTACCGTTTTGCTCTTTCCCGAATCAGAGGAGACGGTCAACCCCTCCGCCTCGCGATCATTTCCGCTGGGGGTGAGAGCGATGCTGTCGAGGCCGATTCTGTAGTTGGATGAGGAGCTATTTTTTCCGGTTACTTCAAATCGCACGGTATGATTTCCGGGTGTCAAAATCGCCGAACCGAAACTTGTGTTGGAGCTTTTGGTGAGGGAGGAGGCATAGCCGTCAAATGTCGGTGCCGTGGGCGTTAAAGCGATGCTGACCGCGTCTGCCCCAAACATCTTCACCGTGGTCGCCCCATTTAAAGTCCCGGTCGAGGCAAGACTATTCAGCTGAGTCTGACGCGTCGCGCTGCTTGAATTATAAGCAATCGTGCTTCGGCGCAACTCATTGTTGTACACATAATAGGCAACGGTATCCTGCCAAGAGATTGCGGTTGAAAAATCATACAGCCCAGTGTTTGGGTTCGCATATTCTCTGGGTAGACTCACAGCGGTATAGCTAGAGCTGCCGGTAGGATAAAAGAGAATTTTTCCGCCATCCGAAAGGCGAAAGTCATTATTTATTTTTTGAAGAGATTTTTCCATGTTGTATCGAAGCTCGCTGCGCAAACCCTCCGATTTCCAAACCTTGGTCTGGTAAACCAGAGTTGAGATCGCGCTCACAAGAAAAATTGTTCCCATGCCGATTGCCATCAACGCTTCAAATAGGGTAAAACCCTGTTGGCGGGAGGAGGCGGGGCATTTAACGGTGGGATGATGTCTAAGCATATTGAAAAACCACCGCGCTGAGCGATGCGGGTTTATTCGCGAACTGCCCTTTGACCTGATAGTCGACAGTCACGGTGACTTGCACCAAATTGGAGTCGTTTTCATAATTAGCGCTGATCGCTGTGTTCCTCTTAAAAATTCCATCGACGTCAGGGACTCCCGTTTCGTTGATGACAGCGTCTGTTTCGGCGGCGGAGGTTAAATTGCTGAAGGGCAAAGATTTCAGTGTCTCGATATGGCTTTTCGCAAGAGAATAGGCAGAAAAAGAAAGCTCCGAGCGCTTCCCCATCACCATACTCTTGGCGCACACTTCCAAAGTGCTCGCCAACACGAGGCCAAAAATCAAGATGGCGGCCATCGTTTCAACGAGACTGAGCCCTTTGTTTGTATTGATAAGTTTTGATAGTTTCATTATATAACCTGTTAATAAATACTTATCCCTAGTAAGAATTATACCACTATCCAGGGCACATTACAAAGCGCAATCCTATATAAAAATCATTGATTATTCACATAAATACTATATACTGAGCAATGCGGGCAGCCGTTGTATTGTAACTTTTGATTAACACTTTTCGGGGTAATTTGTGCCAAAAGTCGGAAAGAGCCAGACGGTGATCGGGCTGGATGTAGGCAGCTACTCGATCAAGTATGTGGAAATCGAAAAGGAGTCGGCGCAGGCAAAGTTGTTGCGTGTGTTGATCTTGCCGGTCAATGCCGCCTCTCCGGAATCGGCGACCAAGGCGATCAACCTTCTTTTTAGCCAGAGCCCGGCCTCAAACAAGCGCGTACGGATTGCCGTGGCCGGCGGGAGCTCTCTTTTGATACGACGCATCCAATTGCCTACCATGTCCCCCGCAGAGCTTAAAGGGGCGATTCGCTTTGAGGCCGAAAGTCATATTCCATTTCCTGTTGAGGAGTGTGATATTGATTTCCAGATCCTGGGCCAGACCGAGGATAAGAAGATGATGAACGTGATGTTGGTGGCTGTAAAAAAAGAGTTCATCAAGGAACGCCTAAAACTTCTGGGGCCCGCAAATATTATTCCCGAAGTGATTGATGTGGACATTTTCTGTCTTATCAACGCCTACGAGGTTTTGGGGCATACGGAGGGCGAGAACACGTTTGGGCTTCTCAATATCGGTCATTCCGTGAGCTCATTTGCCATCGTCAAAGATAAGCAGCCTTTTTTTGTTCGAGAGATTCCCTTTGGCGCCCTGAGCATCACGGAGGCGCTCATGGAAGCAAAAGGTTTAAAAAAAGATGAGGCGGACCGTATGAAAGTCGAGCTACCCCCGGGATCGCTCGCCGATGTTCAGGCGGCGGTGGAAAAGGGGCTCGAGCCCCTCATGGATGAGCTGCGTCACTCCATCGATTACGTGGAGAATGAGACGGCGGAAGAACTTAAAACAATCTGGTTGTCCGGCGGCGGCGCTCTTTCTCCAGGGTCGGCTAAAATTCTTTCTGAGGAGCTGGGGAAGCAGGTAAGCTTATGGGACAACACGAAGCGGCTACAGATTTTCGGGGAGATCGACCAAAAATATCTGTCAGCCCATTCACTCGAGTTGAATGTGGCGTTAGGAATGGTCCTCCGCGGCACGGGGGCAAGTAAATGATCGAGATTAACCTGCTCCCGGAATCGCTTCGCCGAAAAGAGACGGCGCGAATCGCCATGCCGGAAATTCCCATCAAAAAATCGCTTTATTTGGTTGGCGGCGCCGTCGCGGTTATCCAAATTTTATTGACGTTATTTGCTTTCTATGTGCAACTTGAATTGATCTCAGTCCACCGGAAAATAGCCGTGATTGAGGCCCGAAACAAGGAAGTGGTCCGGCAAAAGGCCGAAACTGTCGGCTTAACCAACCGGATGAAAGAGATTCGATCCTTGACGGCGCGCAAATTTTATTGGACGTCGCTTTTAAACGAATTGTCCAATTCGATGACGAAAGGTATTTGGCTGCGTAATTTATACGTGGTTGAGGAGGAAGCCAGGGCTGTCCCTGCGAAAGTCGAAAAGGATAAGAAAGCTGTCGTCAAGGCGCCGGAGCGAGAGAAGTACCTGGTGCTGGAGGGTACCGCAATCGGGGCCGGGCAGGAGACGGCCTTTATTGGAAAATTTCTGAAAGAACTGAAGGATAATTCTTTTTTCACACAGACATTCCAAGAAATCAAGCCGTCGGATATCAACCAAAAGCGGATCGGGGAACACGAAGTGTATGATTTCATGATTCGATGCCAATTCAAGAAGGACAAGACCGGATGAAACAGATTAGGATCCCGAAGCTCGATCTTTTTGTGAATTTGCTGAACCAGCGCACGGAGCGCGAGAAGCAATTAATCATCGGTTTCATGATCGCGTTGGCCATTTTTTTGGACTATGCCGTGCTCGTCGGGCCAGCGATCAAAGCGGTTTCACAAGACGGCCCCAAGATCGCGCCTTTGAAACAGGAGCTCAAGGGCATGATCGACGATGAAAAAAATAAAGAGGAGATTCGCAAGAAATGGGAGGAGCTAAAGTTGACGCTTGAAACGCGCGACCGCTCCTTTATCTCGAAAGACGAAATACCCGCTCTTTTGGAAAATCTCTCCGGAGAAGCGCAGCGGTCAGGTGTTAAAATCATTTCACTTGAGCCCTCCGGCTGGAGCGGGGATTCCCCCAAAGGAACTTACTTTCCCCTGCCTATTGAAATGAGAGCAAACGCGGGGGCGCACGAGTTTGGGAGGTTCCTTTCGAATCTTGAAACGGGAGAAACTTTTTTTCGCGTGAAAAATATACGGATTGCGGCCAATCCTCAGAATGAGCATAGGCATCAGATCGATCTTTCTTTGGAGGCCTTGAAAAGAGGAAAATGAGACGCTCCTGGATTTTAACCCTCGCGTTTGGTATCATCATGTCGGATGCAGCGAGTGCGGCCCAAAGTTTGTATGCTTCGAAAGGACGCAGGGATCCGTTCGTGCCGCTCATCACGTCGTCCACCAAGGTCAGCTTAACGTCCGGTTTGATGGGCGTTGAAACGCCGGACGAGATTGTGGTGGAGGGCATCATGCAAGATCCCGATCCTAAGAAATCGGTGGTCGTCATGAATGGCTCGGTTCTTCGGGAAGGGGAAGAAGTGGGTAATGTCAAAGTTTTGGAACTTCGGGCGGATGGCGTTGTTGTTTCGGTGAACGGTGAAAAAGTTTTTAAACCTCTCTACCAAGAGGAGAAAAAACGGCGGTGATCTGTTAAAACCATGAACGGGCAGAGTTTTAGATTTTTCTTCGTTTTTTTTACATTTTTGTTTGTGTCGAGTTGCTTTCAGGCGAGTGTTTTTTCGGCCGATCCGCCAAGCACGGATTTGCCGGTTGAGAAGTCCACCCCAGCCCCTCCCGAAGTGGGTGGGGCGTCAGCCCCGGCCGCAGACCAAGACACCGTGCAATCCGTCCAAATCACGGCCCCAGGGAATGTCACGGTTGATTTTAAGGACGCGGACATCCAAAATGTGCTACGCATCTTGGCATTCAAAAGCGGTGTGAATATCGTAGCCGGCAAGGATGTCACGGGGAGCGTGACGATTCGTCTTGTGGATGTTCCCTGGGAGAAAGCGCTGGATGTGATCTTAAAAACCTACGGGTATGCCTATGACCGCCAAGACAATGTGATTCGCGTTTCGACTTTGGAAAATCTAAAAAAGGAAGACTTGTCTACGGAAGTGTTCGCGCTCAACTATTCACGCGCGGCGGACGTGGAAAAATCCATAAAAGAAATGTTGAGCGAACGCGGAAAGATACGTTCAGACAGCCGCTCGAACATGATCATTGTGACGGACATGCCGACGAGCCTGGGAGACATTCGAACGGTCATTCAGAGGTTGGATTCGGCCACACCGCAGGTGTTGATCCAGGCGAAAGTTGTGGAAATGACGCTGGGTAGTTCGGACCGGCTTGGCATCGACTGGAACTTGCGGGCGGCCGTCAGCGGTTCCAGCCGGCCTACCTCGCTGCCATGGGACGCCGTGCATCGCAGCCGGTTCAGCAAAATCCTGCCTTATGGCCGAGGCACCACGACGAGCGCCGTTGCCTCGGGAGCCGGCAGCACCGATACCTCCACCATCGAAGATTTCCCGAAAGGGGAAGACAACAGCGCGATTCAACCGTCCTTTCCCGTTGCGGACAAGGCCAATTTTGTGTTCGGGAATATTGATTTCACTCAACTGCGTGCCGTGTTGGAGCTTATATCGGGCAGGGACGACGCCAAGATATTGTCTGAGCCGCATGTTGTGGTGCTCAATAATCAAGAAGCAAAAATATTGGTGGGTGAGGTCATTGCCATTCCCACGTTTGAGCGAAATGCAACGACCGGAAAAATGGAGATCACCGGTTATCAGGATAGAGATTTAGGGATCCGATTGACCGTGGTGCCGCAGGTGAACGGACAAGATGAAATTGTCGTGACGGTCCACCCCGAGATCACCACGCTCTTGGGATATGACAACCTCACGGCGGAGATTAAGGCGCCGAGATTCACGACGCGCGAGGCGACGACAAATGTCCGCTTAAAAAGCGGGCAAACGATAGCCATTGGAGGATTGATCAAGGAAGATACTCAAAACAGGACTTCGAAGATTCCACTTTTGGGCGATATCCCGCTCTTGGACAAGCTTTTCTCACATCAGAGTAAAGTCGTGACAAAAACAGACCTGCTGTTCTTAATGACGGTGACCGTGATAAAAGACGCGGCGCCTCTGGGGCACAGCCTGTAATCTTGCCGCTGGCACGGGTAAAACCGTACCGGCCGCGTGATCTTAAGGCGACACATTGTCCGGGATCCGGGTGGATTCCAGGCAATGTGTTTTTTTTAACGTCATTCCCGCATTTTGTTTGGCGGGAATCAAATTGATCTCCGCCTGTGCGGGGATGACATGAGAGGTCATTTAATTATGAAAAAAGAGATTTTAGTGAACGTGGAGTTTCAATCCACGAAAGTTGCGGTGGTCGAGGACGGCCATCTCGAGGAATACCATGTCGAGCGGCAATCGGACAAGCAGCTCGTTGGTTCTATTTTTAAGGGAAAAGTTAGCTCCATCGTTCCGGGGATCGGGGCTGCATTCATTGACATCGGACTGGAAAAGAACGGTTTTCTGTACGTGACGGATGTCGTCGGGCAGGGGATCCTGGATTCGGAGGATACGGACTTTGGAGAGGGGGGGGACTCGACTGCCCCCGCACCTCCCCATCGCCGCGGGAAGCATGAACCGACGCCATTGATCGCAGATGTTCTCAAAAAGGACCAGGAAGTGTTGGTTCAGGTGGTCAAGGAGCCCTTTGGCACAAAAGGGGCGCGCCTGACCTGCCAGATTTCTCTCGCAGGCCGCTTCGTCGTATTCTTGCCGCATTCTCCGCACATTGGTATTTCCAAGCGCGTGGATGACCGGCGTGAACGGGACCGAATCCGGCAGATCGCGCGTGCGTCCCAGCTCCCCAAGGATTCCGGCCTCATTGTTCGTACGGCTGCGGCGGGCGCTGAGGCAAAAGTGCTTGAAAGGGATATCCGATTTCTCGTCCATCAATGGAAGCAGATCCAGCGCCGGTGCGGCCTCAAGCCCGCACCGAGTCTTGTGCACGAGGAGTATGGGCTCGTGATCCGCATGGTGCGCGACGTGATGACCGAAACATTTGAGCGGATTGTCGTGAACGACCGCGAGGAGCACAAACGCATCGATCATTTCATGAGAGCCGCCGTGCCGACGCTTCGTCCGAAGCTTGTTCTTTATGCCGGCGACGTGTCTCTCTTTGCGGCACATGGCATCCAGAAGGAAATCGAGAGGATCTACGAGACGAGGGCCACGCTCAAAAGCGGGGGCCATATTGTGATCGAACAGACGGAGGCATTGGTTGCCATTGACGTCAATACGGGCAAGTTCACCGGCAGCCGGAATCTCGAGGAAACCGCGTATCGGACAAATTGCGAGGCGGCCCGTGAGATCGCCAAACAAATACGGCTCCGCGATCTCGGCGGCATCATCATCATAGATTTCATTGACATGGAACAGGCCGAGCACCGGCGTTCCGTGCTCAAGATCCTTGAAGATGCGCTTCGAAAGGATCGTGCGAAAACGAGTTTCCTAAACCTGTCGCAGCTCGGTTTGGTCGAGATGACCCGGCAGAGGATGCGTAAGAGCCTGGAGGGCGCTTCCACAACGCAATGCCCTTACTGCAAAGGCAAAGGCACCGTCAAATCGAAAGAGACGGTGGCGGCGGATGCCGTGCAGAAACTCGCCCTGTACCTAAAATCCATTCGCAAAGAGCACGTGGAGCTCACCGCCAGCCCGGATGTGATAGAGGTGCTAAGCCGCGAAAACACCAAGCTTGTCCGGCACCTCGAGAGTCAGTCAGGGAACCGGATCAGCCTGGTCGGTGACCCGCATGTTCACGTGGAAGAGGTCCGGATCAAGAGGATTCTTGACAGACGAAAACGGCTATGGTAACCTCCTGGGCTTATGTTCGCAGTCATTGAAACGGGCGGAAAGCAGTATCGGGTGAAGACGGACGACGAGCTCCTTGTGGAGCTTTTTGACCGTGGGATCCACAAGACCCTCAAGCTGGACAAAGTGCTCCTGCTGTCAGGAGACGGCGGGGTGGAGGTAGGCCGCCCGTACGTGAAAGGTGCGTACTGTGAGGCGGAGCTTCTTGCGGAAACCAAGGGCCCGAAAGTTATTTCCTTTAAGTATATTCGCCGTGAGAAATCAGCCACGAAAGTCGGGCATCGGCAAAAATACCTGAAACTTAAGATAAAAAGCATTCACCATGGTTAAGGAGAGCGTTCTAGCGTACAGCGTACAGGAGACAGGGCATAGATTTTCCCGTCGCCTGTCTCTTATCCGCTAGTCCCTATCGTATATGGCCACAAAAAAAGGCGGCGGGTCTTCTAGAAACGGCCGCGATTCTCATTCGCAACGGCTTGGCGTAAAATGTTTCGGCGGGCAGACCGTGACGGCCGGCAGTATCCTGATCCGTCAAAAAGGGTCGACTTTTTTTCCCGGTCTCTTCGTAAAGCAGGGCAGAGATTTCACCTTATTTGCTCTCAAAGACGGCGTGGTTCGATTTAATCCCAAGAATCGCGTCCACATTCTCCCCTCCAAAAATTAAACACAGATTACACAGATTAAAAGACCGATTACACAGATTACATCTGAGTCAATCTGTGAGATCTGAATTTAAATCGGCGCAAACCGTTTTTTTATTTTGGGCCAATGCTTATGTTTGTTGATGAAGCGGTGATCCATTGTGTCGCGGGGCGCGGCGGCAAAGGCTGCCACAGCCTGGATCGAAGCCGTCCGGGCCACTTCCGCGCCACGGGCGGGGATGGGGGCCACGGCGGCTCCATCATTCTGGAAGCTCGAGAGAATATCCAAACGCTTCTTGATTTTCAGATGAACCGCTATTTCACAGCGGAGCGCGGCACCAATGGCTCCTCTAGCAATAAAACCGGCGCCACAGCCCCCGACCGCCTGATCGGCGTTCCTCCCGGCACTGAAATCTATGACCAAGGCACGGGAGAGCTTCTGAAAGATTTGTCTCTTGTGGGGATGCGCGTGACGGTTTGTCGCGGCGGGCAGGGCGGCAAGGGCAACGACAAGCGTAACAGCGCGACCGACGGCGAGCCCGGCGAGGAAAAAGACATCCACCTTCGTTTGAAGCTCATTGCCGATGTGGGTCTGGTGGGGTTTCCAAACGCAGGGAAATCCACCCTGATCTCGAGAATTTCGAACGCCCGGTCGAAAGCGGCCGCTTACCCATTTACGACTAAAAATCCCATTTTAGGTGTGGTAAAATTCGAGGACGGCGAAGCCAGGGTGATCGCGGATATCCCCGGGATTATCGAGGGTGCACATGAGGGTAGGGGCATGGGGATTGATTTCCTGAAACACGTGGAGCGCACCAAGAGTCTTTTTCATGTGATCGACTTCGCGGGCGTCGACGGACGCGATCCCCTTTCAGATTATAAAATGATGAATGAAGAACTTTCTTCTTATTCCAAGAAACTGGCTGAAAAGCCGCAGATCATCGTGGCGAATAAAATGGATCTTCCGGAAGCCAAGACCAACCTTACAAAATTTAAACGCAAGGTGAAGAAAGAGATCTTTTCGATTTCGGCGGTGACCGGCGAGGGGTTGAAAGAACTGTTGAATCGATTGAGAGGTCTCTAATTCATGAAAAGACCCGTGATGAAAAATATTCATAGTCTGGTGGTCAAGGTGGGAACCTCCATTCTTACCGAGAAAGGCCGTTTTGACAAATCCCTGATTACGAAGCTGGCGACAGAGTTGGCGCCCCTGCTCAAGAAGGGCATGCAGGTGTCGATCGTAAGCTCTGGAGCCATCGGCGCCGGGATGACGCTCTTGAAAGAAAAAGAGCGCCCAAAGACCATGGAAGGACTCCAGGCTGCCGCCGCCGTTGGCCAGCGGTACCTCATGCAGTGTTATGAGGAGGCGTTTTCGCGGCATGGTTTTTCGACGGCGCAGGTCCTTCTAACCTGGGACGACATGGCCAATTCCAAGCGCTTCATGAACGCCAAGCGCGCCCTCGGGGAAATCCAAAAAAGAGGTTTAGTGCCTATCATTAACGAGAATGACACGGTTGCCACCGATGAGATCCGTTTTGGTGACAATGACCGTTTGTCCGCGCTTCTTTCCATTTTAATTGAGGCTGATGCGCTTGTCATATTGTCAGACACGGACGGATTGTATACCCGCAACGGCTCTAAAGAACGAATCAAGCTCGTTGAAAAAATGAGTGAGTCTGTGTTTTCACATGTAAGCGATACAAAAAACTCATTCACGGTAGGCGGCATGCGCTCGAAATTGGAGGCGATTCGAATGGGCACATCCTCGGGGATCCCCGTTTTTTTGGCGGATGGCAGACAGGCAAGGGTCCTGACGAGACTTTTTAAAGGGGAGGACCTGGGGACTTTCTTTTTGCCCTCAGTAAAAAAAGGCAAGGCCAGAAAGGACTGGATGGTCCATTTTTTGAATCACGTGCATTCCAGATCTGTATGAGCGCCGCTGCCATGAGAGCGATTGCGCTCGATGCAAAAAAATCATGCCAGGCGCTCTCCTTGTTGAGCCCAGCTCAAAAAGAAAAAGCGCTCCGAGCCATGGCTCAGGAACTTTTGAAAAATCGTGATGCAATCTTGCATGCCAATGGCAAAGACGTGGAGGCGGCAAAGAAAAAAGGCCTCGCGCCGGCGCTCGTGGCGCGTTTGGCGCTGGACGGACCAAAACTTAGAAAAATTGTTCAGTCTCTTGAATCCATCTCCCGGTTGGCCGATCCGGTGGGGCGCGTGATCTGGGAAAAAATGCGCCCGAACGGGCTGCGCATCCAAAAAATCGGTGTTCCTCTGGGAACCATTCTCATTATTTATGAATCGCGTCCGAATGTGACAGCCGATTGCATGGCGCTTTGTCTGAAGTCCGGAAACAGCGTCATTTTGAAAGGTGGAAGTGAGGCTTTGGGCACCAATCAGGCTTTATTTGAGGCGATGGAACGCGCTGCGACAAAATCCGGAATTCCAAAAGGGGCGTTTCAGTTGATCAGGACGGGCGATCACGCCGATGTCAAGGATCTGTTGCAGCTGGCGGATCTCATAGACCTCGTCATCCCTCGCGGCGGCGAGGGACTGATAAGGGAAGTGGCTAGAATTTCAAAGATCCCCGTGATTAAACATTACAAAGGTGTTTGTCATGTCTTCGTGGATGAAGCAGCGGACCTGGATAAAGCTCAGAAGATTCTTCTCAACGCGAAGACGCAAAACCCAGCGGTGTGTAATGCTGCGGAGTGTTTGCTGGTCCATGAGAAAATAGCGGCACGCTTTCTTCCCGTTCTTGGCAAAGCCCTCGCGAAAGAGCATGTGGAGGTGCGTGCGGACGTAAAGGCGCGGGCATTGATCCGCGGTGCCAAAAAGGCGACTCCGAAAGATTGGGGAACGGAATATTTGGATCTGGTTTTGGCGGTGCGTGTGGTAAAAGACGTCCGGGAGGCCATTGCACATATTGAGAGGTACGGGTCGCGGCATTCCGATGCCATTGTGACCGAGAATATGGCTCGCGCGAAACTTTTCACGGATGCGGTGGATAGCTCGGCGGTATTTGTCAACGCGTCCACACGTTTCAATGACGGGGGAGAGTTCGGGATGGGCGCTGAAATGGGGATCTCGACGGATAAATTACACGCCCGCGGTCCGATGGGACTCGAGGAGCTCACCTCCTATAAGTATGTGGTGCAAGGCACCGGACAAATCCGCGCATGACGAGAGTCGGGATCTTTGGAGGGAGTTTTAACCCCGTCCATTTGGGTCATCTAAGTCTTGCCGAGAGAGCGCGCTCAGAGCTGGACCTGGATAAGGTTCTGTTTGTTCCCTCCTACCGCACGCCGCTCAAGGATCCAAAGGCTCTTATGCCGGCATCTCTGCGCCTAAGCTGTTTGCGTCAGGCTGTCAAAGCCCGGAAGTATTTTGCCGTCTCGAACTATGAGATTCGCCAGAAAGGAATCTCCTACACCGTGGACACCCTGGGTCATTTTCGCAGGAAATTCGGCCCGAAAACGACCCTTTATTTTCTTGCGGGGGCGGATGCCGCTAAGAATTTTTCTCGTTGGAAATCCCCCGATAAAGTGATAAAGTTATGCCGCTTCGTAGTCTTTTCGAGGCCAGGATTTTCTCCGCCGCGGGCAGGCCGCGAATTTTTGCAGGTTCATTTTCCCGCGCTCGACATTTCCTCATCGGAGATACGACGCCGGTGGTTGGCGGGCATGTCATTAAAAGGAATTGTGCCCGCGGAGGTGGAGCAGGCGTTGAAACGTTACAAAAGAAAGGTTTTGGTCACATCGAAACTAAAAAAAAGATCAATCTGATCTGCGAGGCCGCGTCCGAGCGGAAAGCGGAAGATATCGTGGTGATGGAAATGGGGGCCAAGTCCAGTATTGCCGGCCATTTTATTGTGATGAGCGCCCCCTCCCTGGTTCGCGTGAAAGCCATTGTGGATCACATTGAAAGCAGTCTTGAGAATGCGGGTTTGCGGATATTCCATCAAGAGGGCGTGAAAGAAGCGCTGTGGGTGCTCCTGGATTGCGGCGAGATCATCGTGCATGTTTTCTACCATGAAACACGGGTTTTTTATTCCCTGGAATCGCTTTGGGGGGATGCTCCCCGAAGAAATTATCACCCCAAGTAAGATTTGATGAGCGCAACCCTCCCGCTTAAAGAAGCGCTTTCCGCGTGGCTCTCCCAGACCCTAGGGCAGATGGAGCTGTCCGTCACTCCCGCCGAGACCGAGAATTCACTCGAAGTTCCCCGCGATGAAAAATTCGGGGACCTGTCCACGAACCTCATCTTGAAGTTTGCCAAAGGCCTCAAACGGTCCCCCCGCGGCATGGCTGACGAGTGGGCCAGCAAACTAAACGCCTCGATTGACGCTTCTCCCTTAAAAGGGCGGTTGGACCGCGTGTCGGTGGAGGGTCCCGGCTTCATTAATTTTTATCTTTCGGCCGCAGAGCTGGCCCGCGTTCTTCTCCGGATCAAAAAAAACGGTTCTGATTTTGGCAAACCCGCCGGGACCGGCCGTAAGATCCTTTTGGAATTTGTAAGTGCCAATCCCACAGGTCCTCTGACCGTGGCGCACGGAAGACAGGCGGCGCTAGGTGATTCGCTCGCGCGCATCCTGCGTTTCTGCGGGCACGACGTCACGACCGAGTATTACAACAACGACGAGGGCGTGCAGATTGAAACATTGGGAAAGTCAACGCTGCTTCGCGCCCGAGAGATCGTTGAAAAAAAAGCGATCGAAATTCCTGAGAATTTTTATCGCGGAGAGTATTTGACCGAGATAGCGGGAAAATTGCTCAAGGCTCATCCTGAAATTCTCAAGGATCCCTCGGCAGAAAGGAAGGCCTCTGATTTTGCCGCGGACGAAATCCTGGCGGGCATCAAAAGAGATTTGGCGGATTTTGATGTCACGTTTAAAAGTTATTATAGCCAGAAAGCCTTAGGCGGGTCCGGGAAAGTTGAGAGGACCTTGGAGGAATTGAAAAAACTGAACGTGGTTTATGAAAACGAAGGCGCGACCTGGCTTGCGTCCACGCGTTGGGGAGATGACAAGGACCGTGTTTTGGTCAAAAGCGATAAGTCTTACACGTATCTCACGCCGGACATCGCCTATCATCATGACAAGTTTTCCCGCGGTTTCGATGAACTGATCGATATCCTTGGGCCGGATCATCACGGTTATATCGCCAGGCTCAAAGCCTCACAGGCGGCCCTGGGGCATGATCCCGAGCGTGTCCGTGTTTTGATTGCGCAGCTTGTGACGCTTTTTGAGGGCGAAAAGCAGGTTCGCATGTCCACGCGGGCCGGGGAGTTCGTGACGCTCCGGCAGATTCTGGACGAGGTTGGCAAGGATGCAGGCCGTTTCTTTTTTGTCATGCGAAAATTCGACGCGCATCTGGACTTTGATCTGGCGCTCGCCAAAAGCCAAACACCCGAAAACCCTGTGTTCTATATTCAATACGCGCATGCGCGCATCGAAAGCATCAAGACAAAAGCCCGCGAAGAGGGGATCCGTTTGCCCAACAAGGAAGAAGAGAGTTTGAAGAAACTCGGGGAGCCCTCAGAGCTTCGAGTCCTAAGGCTCTTGTCCCAGTTCCAGGATCATGTCTTGGGTGCCGCGCGTACGCTGGAACCTTACCGGCTCGTTCCGTATCTCATGGAGTTGGCGGCGGGTTTCCACAAGTTTTACGCGGAAAACCGCGTGGTGTCCGAGGATGCTGCTCTCACCGAAGCCAGACTTCTGCTGGCGGACGGCGTCCAGCAGGTGATTCGAACCGGGCTCGGGCTACTGGGTGTTACAGCACCTCTAAAAATGTAGTGGCGCCGCGCCCCGCGCCCCTGCGCAGAATATGTTTGAAACCCTAGACTTTTATCCAGGAAAATCTATTTCGTTCGAGGTTTTACTGAAGCGTCTCGATGATTTTGGTTATGTTCGCCGGGAACGGGTCAGCGAATCCGGTGAATTCAGTCTTCGCGGCGGAGTCCTGGATATTTTTCCCTCTTATTTTTCGCTTCCGGTGCGCCTGGATTTTTCGGATGAGTGCGTGGAAAGTATTCACGGCTTCGATCCCGCGACAGGCCGGAGGCTGGACCCTCACCGAATGGTAATTCTTACCCCGGCGCTCGGTGCTCACAGAGGAAAACGTCCAGTCGGCTTGCATTCTCTCCTAGCATACGAATCTCCGATAGATCCTTTTGTGGACATCGAGCCGGGGGACCGCGTGGTGCACGTGCTGCATGGCGTCGCGATCTACCGGGGAATTAAACCGTTGGAACGAAAGGTCGATGCGGGAGGGGTGCGTCGCGCCGCCGTGCCCGGAGGCGAACGTGAGGATCATTTTGCGTTAGAATTCGCAAATAAAAATATTCTTTATGTGCCAACCCGGGATCTTCACCTCATCCAACGCTATGTCTCTTTTGGAAAGGTGAAGCCCGAGCTGTCCAGTCTGGGGACGAAGCAATGGGAAAAAGTGAAAGAGAAAGCCAAGCAGGGCGTGCTGTCTCTAGCCGCAGACCTTTTGGATCTTCAGGCCAAACGCCAAGCCCTGAAAGGGCATGCCTATGGCAAAGACACCGAATGGCAGGAAAAGTTGGAGGAGGAATTTCCTTATCAGGAAACAGAGGATCAACTCCGCGCCTCGATGGAGGTGAAAGCCGACATGGAGTCAAGCGTGCCGATGGACCGGCTCATTTGCGGAGATGTGGGTTATGGGAAGACGGAGGTTGCTCTCCGAGCGGCTTTCAAAGCCGTGATGGGCGGCAAGCAGGTGGCGATTCTTGTTCCCACGACGCTTTTGGCGGAACAACATTATGAAACTTTCACCGAGCGGACGAAGAATTTTCCTGTGACCGTCCACATGCTGTCCCGATTCCAGGGACCAGCCGCCCAAAAAAAAATTGTTCAGAAGCTCTTGGACGGCGGATGCGACATTGTCATCGGAACGCACCGGTTGCTATCCGACGATATCGGCTTCAAGGATCTTGGACTGGTCATCATCGATGAAGAGCAACGCTTCGGCGTGCGCCACAAGGAACATTTGAAACGATTGAGGCTCCTGGTGGATGTGTTGACGCTGACGGCGACGCCCATTCCCCGCACGCTTTATTTGGGGCTTGTGGGCGCGAGAGACATGTCCACGATCCACACACCGCCCAAAAACCGAAAACCCATCGAGACCTTGGTCTGCGAGGCGGGGGACAGCGTGATTCGACAGGCCATTCAAACGGAACTCGAGCGAAGAGGGCAGGTTTTTTTTATCCATAACCGTGTCCAGGGCATAGAGCTGGTGGCAAAAAAGATCGCCTCGCTTGTGCCCCGGGCCAGGATCGCGGTGGGGCACGGGCAGATGCCGGCCAGGGCCCTGGAATCCGTCATGAAGAGGTTCATCCGCGGGGAGGTGGATGTCTTGGTTTCGACGACCATTGTTGAATCCGGCATTGACATTCCGAATGCGAATACTCTCATCATTGATCGCGCCGATAAATTTGGTCTCTCCGAACTTTATCAGCTTCGCGGGCGGGTGGGTCGCTTTAACCGAAATGCTTACGCCTATCTCATGATCCCCAAAGGGAGCGCTTTGACCGAGGAATCGCAAAAGCGTCTTGTGGCCATTGAAAAATTCACCCACTTGGGTGCGGGGTTCCAAGTGGCCATGGAGGATCTGGAGATCCGCGGGGCCGGCAACATTCTCGGCACCGAGCAGCATGGCTACATCGCCAACGTCGGCTTCGACCTCTACTGCCGGATTCTCCGAGAAACTGTGGAGAGACTCATAAGGAAAGCCTAATCGCGCTTGCGGTTAGGGGGCTAGTTTTCCGACTAGATTTCTTGGGGGCGCCTACGCGTCAACGCGTTGTGGCGGGGCCCCGTCGTAAGTGGGGGTGTTATTTACAGGACTGGCCCTACATCGTTGACAAGGCCCACGGGTCATTATAAGCTAGACCGGAACATGAGCATTCTCAAACCCTTTAAAACCGGAATCACCGTAATCGGCCTTTTTTTAGGACTTTTTTTTGCAGTCATGCCGGCCCAAGCCAGTTGGATATGGAGCCCGGATATCGGCAAATGGATCAACCCTAAGAGCGCGGCCAAGGATACCCCGGAAGAGCAATACGATTGGGCGCTTCAATTCATGAATCAGGGTAACTGGGACCGGGCCATCGAGGAGTTTGAAAAGCTCACATCGGCTTTCCCCACATCCCGGTTGGCTGCGGAAGGTGTTTACTACGCGGCTTTAGTTTGGGAAAAAAAGGGTGAGCAGGCCAAGGCCGCCGATGCTTATCAAAAACTCGTGGATAAGTACCCCTACAGCGACCGCATCAAGGATGCGATCAAGCGTGAATTTGAGATCGCCAATGAACTGTCCAGCGGCGGCAAGGTCAAGGTGCTGGGACTGCCGGTCCTGCCGGGGCAGGATAAGGCGATGGAGCTATACAACCACGTCGTGAAAAATGCGCCCTTTGGCAGCTACGGCGATCAGGCACAGTTCAAGATCGGAGAGTTGTATAGAAAACAAGGCGAGTATGAATTGGCAAGAAAAGCGTTTCAGGCGATGGTGGACGAATATCCCGGCTCACCTCTGGCAGCGAAAGCGCGTTATGAAATAGCCCGCAGTTCAATGCTGGCTTCGAGCTCGCAGCAGTTCGATGAGCGGCACGCCGAGAAGGCGATTGAAGAATTCCAAGATTTTAAAAAAGAATTTCCCGTCGAGCCCCAGGCCATCGAAGCGGATGAATCCATTCGTCAGATTCGTGCAGAGAAAGCCAAGCGGGCCTTGGATGTCGCGTCGTTTTACGAGGCCCAAAAGAAATGGAAAAGCGCGAGAGTTTATTACCAGGAACTCGTCAGAAATTATCCAGAAACCCCGTCGGCGAGTCTGGCTAAAAAAAGGCTGGAGGACGTCATTCGGCAAGAGACAGAACCCGCCAAACCAAAATTCAAGCTATGGTAAATCCGACGGCTACTCAAAAATTCCGGTGGATGGTTGTTTGGCTGGCGGCCATGTCTCTCACGGGGTGCGCTTATGCGACAAAATCTCTTCTTCCCGAGAACATTCAACGCGTCAACGTAGCTCCTGTGAAAAGTTCGATCGACCTGTCCGCAGAGATTACCGATAAAACACCTTTCCGAGTGTATCGTCCGGGGCTCGAAGTGGAGATCACCAATGCCATTATCAACCGTTATATTTTTGACGGGACTTTGAAAGTTGCTTCCGCAGAAAAAGCCGATGCCTTGTTGGAAGCAACATTAGTAGACTACCGCCGTGATGCGCTGCGTTACAGTGAGGGTGAGGACATACAGGAATACCGCCTGAGCGTGACGGTGGAAGCTGTTTTTAAGGCCAAGGCTGACGGAAAAATATTGTGGTCCAAGCGTATCGCGGGGGATACCACGTTCTTTCTTGCCGGTTCCCGCGCCATCAGCGAAGATCAGGCCGCCACACGCGCTGTTGAGGACGTGGCTCGCCGCGTTGTAGAAGCCACGATCGAATATTGGTGAGTTCCTACCGGCTGCTCCTTATCGGAAAAGAGCGCTTCTTGAAGGATGAAGCGATTGCGGAAGTTCGCGGAAAACTTTTTCGAGATGGCTCCGAAGCAGAGCTCAATTTTCAATCGTTTGAGGCCGAGCGCGACGCGGTCTCCCAATTTTTAGATTTTTTAGGCACGGCGCCTTTTCTTGCCGAAAAACGCCTCGCCGTTCTATGGGGCGTGGACGCCCTAGAAGAAAAAGACCGCGAACGCCTTCTGGCCGATCTCGACCGGCTTCCCTCGGGGGCATGTTTTATCCTGGAAACACAAGAGACCTCGACCCGCAAGGACCCATTTCTCCAATCATTGGCTGACAAGACGGTGGTGCAGCCCTGCCATGTGCCTTTCGACAGAGACCTACCCGCCTGGATCCAGACGCGCGCGACGAAAAAGGGGTTGGGGATGGAAAGGGCCCTGGCGCTTTTTCTCATGGAAAGGGTGGGTCGAGAGCTTTCGGGGCTTGAAAACGCCCTGGAAGAATTAGTGATTTACATCCATCCGCGCCGTCAGGCAACCCTGGACGATGCCCGGGCCCTCATTCAAAAAAGTTCTCAGGAAGATGTGTTTAAACTTGCGGATTCTCTGCTGGATCGCAATAAGAAAGAAGCGTTGGAAATTGCGGATTCCCTGGCTCGTTCAGGGGTTCGCGCCCCGGAGATTGTCGGGGTCTTGGCCGGGCAGTTGGAACGGTACAAAAAAGCGCTCACGGCCCTGGCCGAGGGCAAATCCCGCGCGGATTTGGCGGACGAGCTGCGCGTGCCCAAAATGCATCGGAGCGCATTTTTTTTGAGGCTGGAAAAAATACCCGCACAGAGACTGAGGAAACTGCAGAGAGAACTTCTGGCCTGCGATGAGTCCTTTAAAACGGGGCGGTCACAGGAAAGATTTTCAGTCGAGCGGTTTATCTTGTCGTCTTAGATGTGCCGGTTGCCTATTGGTTCGTCAGCGGAGCGCGCTGATCTTGGTCTGGATACGGGATTTGACCCGCGAGGCGCGGTTTGCGTGGATGATGTTTTTTTTCACCGCTTTGTCGAGTTTCGAGAAAAACTCACGAACGGCGAGTTCCGCTTCTGATTTTTTCTTGGCGCTGATGAATTCACGCACTTTACGGGCAACCGTCTTGAGCTCTGAACCCACGCGCAGATTGTTTTCGTGGCGACGTTTGTCCACACGGATTTTTTTGATAGAAGAACGACGATTGGCCATGAAATCTCCGAGTTAATTTGAACGCACAGTCTACAGAAAAGAACTCCTAATGTCAACCCAGCAGTCCACCCATCGTCAGTTGGCCAGATCCGCCGGAATGATCGGCGCTTTGACGAGTGTAAGCCGGGTGCTGGGCTTCGTTCGGGACATGGTGATCGCAACCATTTTTGGCACGGGGCTTGGGGCCGAGGCATTCGTGGTCAGTTTCAAGATCCCCAATTTGCTTCGTGACCTCGTGGGGGAGGGGGCGACGAATGCTGCTTTTGTTCCGGTGCTCACGGAGTGTAAAGAGAAGCACCCTGAGCAGTTTTGGCGCCTGGCCGCGACGCTATTTAGGTCCATGGCGCTTATCCTCGGCGCGATCTCGCTAATCGGTATTTTTTTTACCCCGCAGATCGTGGCCTTTATAGCGCCGGGATTTTTGGATGCCGCGGATCCCGAGAAATTTCCCCTTACCGTACGGCTGACGCGGGTTATTTTTCCCTATATTTTCTTGATCGGTTTATCGGCGTTGGCGATGGGCATTCTCAATGCCTTGAAAGAATTCAAAAGCTCCGCGTTTGGTCCTGCGCTATTGAACATCAGCCTAATTGTGGCGGGGTGCTGTTTTGAGGCCTCTTATGGCCCGATGGCTCTCGTGATCGGAGTGCTCGTGGGCGGCGTGCTGCAGCTGGGATGCCAGCTTCTCCCGCTTTTTCAAAACGGGTTCCGTTTTTCGCCGGCCGGATCGGAACATGGCTACGCCGCTAAGATCGGGAAGCTTCTTTTGCCGCGAGCGTGCGGTTCGGCACTGTATCAGATCAACGTGTTCGTCGATTCGATTTTGGCGTCTTTCGAGCGCTTCGTGGGACCGGGCGGTCAATCGGCTTTGTACTATTCGAACCGGATATTCCAGCTGCCGCTGGCGATCTTCGGCCTTTCTCTCGCGCAGGCGCTGCTTCCGACGTTCTCGACACAGATGGTCCGTGAGGACTTAGATAGTTTCCGCAGGACGTTTTCAGCAGCCATGCGCTCGCTGATGTTTATTGCTATTCCGGCTTCGATTGGGTTGGCGGTGATGTCGGAGACCATTGTTCGCGTCCTGTTTCAACACGGCCGATTCGACGCCTATTCAACCCGCATTACGTCTGCCGCCCTTTTTTATTATTCGTTCGGCCTCCTGTCCTGCTGTTTCATTAAAATCCTCGTTAACGTGTTCTACGCCATGCAGGACACGAGAACGCCCGTGAAGACCATGTTGGTTTCGGTGGCATTCAATATCGGCATGAGTCTGTGGCTCATGAGTCCTTTGAAGATCGGGGGGCTGGCGCTGGCGTCCACACTTTCAGCGACGCTTAATTTCGGGCTTCTTTACCGCGTGCTCAGAAAGAAAGTGGGTTTTTTAGATGAACCCAAAATTCTTGGGGCGGGTCTTCGGATGCTTTTGGCCGGGGTCCTGATGGCCTTGGCGGCCTCTGCTTTCGACCATACGGTGATGGGGCGCTTCAGCCAGGCCTCCCGGGTCATCCAGCTTTCCGTGCTTTCCGGCGGAATTTTCATCTCAGCCTCCGTCTACTATTTCAGCGCCCGCGTTCTCGGCGTGGAAGAGTCGCGGAAATTTCTCTGAGAATCCGATGAAAAGGATCCTGCCGGAGGCTTTAAAACTTCGTCTCAAAGAGATCCCAGAAAAACCCGGAGTCTATTTTTTTAAGGATCGGGACGGGAAAGCCCTTTATATCGGCAAAGCCTTGTCCCTCAAGAAAAGAGTGACGGGTCATTTCCGATCTTTCGGTGAAAGTTTTTCCAAAGAGGGCCTGATGCTATCGCAGGTTTCTCGCATCGATTTTCTCGAAACACCCACGGAGGCAGAGGCGCTTCTCCTGGAAATGAGCCTCGTGAAAGAAAATCTTCCCAAGTACAATAAGATGCTCCGGGACGATAAGGCTTATCCGTATCTCAAGATCACCTCCGAGGAAACTCCGAGGCTTCTCATGGTGCGCAGCCGAAAAGCCGACGGCGGAAAATACTTTGGGCCCTATACGAACGGACGTCTTTTGCGGCAGGCCCTCAGGATGCTCCGTCGGGAATTTCCAATGCGCACATGCCGCACTCTTCCAAAGAAAGTATGTTTGCAGTATCATCTGGGTCTCTGCGGAGGGCCTTGTCAGGGGTTCCAGTCGGCGTCTGAATACAGCCGGACCGTGAAAGAATTAACCTCCTTTTTGGATGGTCGGCGTGATGCGCTGGTTCGGAATCTCTCCAAGCGAATGAAAATGCATTCGTTGGCCCGCGAATATGAAAAGGCCCAAACGCTTTATGAGGCGATCCAGGCTCTTTCGGCGGTTCCCTCGACCGGCCGTCGGGGAAAAAACCCGGCGGAGGTGCTGGTTGATTTTCAGACGATTTTTTCTCTTCCGACGCTGCCGAGGCGCGTCGAATGTTTTGATATTTCCAATTTGCAGGGCCGCGAGTCGGTGGGGTCCATGGTGGTTTTTTCCGACGGCGAACCGTCACGCAGGGATTACCGCCGTTTTCGAATTCGGTCTGTGGAGGGAATAGACGATTACCGGATGATGTGTGAAGTGGTAAGGCGGCGCTACGAACGTGTGCTCAGGGAGGGTTTAAAGAGGCCCGATCTTATCCTTATCGACGGGGGGAAAGGCCATTTATCCGCGGTGAAAGGCCAGCTGGAGGCAATGGGTTTGGCGGATCAACCGATTCTTTCCATTGCCAAACAACATGAGATCGTTTTTTCGCCGGCCAGAACAGCGCCTTATGTTTTGTCGCCCTCTTCTCCGACCCTGCAGATGATCCGTCATTTGCGGGACGAGGCGCACCGTTTCGCGATTTCCTATCATCGCCGTTTGCACCGCAAGGAAGCATTCAATTAACAAAGGAGATGAAATGATGCCAAAAATGTTCTTGGTGGCCGGGTTGATAATTGGATTCTCCTCCGTGGCGCGGGCGGACATGGTGGAGGTTAAGGGAAAAGGCATTCTAAACGGAAAAGTGCTTTCGCAGAGCGCGGGCGAAATGAAGTTTAAAGATGCCGCGGGCGCCGTTCACGTTTTTTCCAAAACGGATGTTCTCTACGCGGATATTTCATCCGGGACGGGCGAAGAGGATAAGCCCGTGGCGCAGAAGATCCGCGGGGCGATGAACAAGTTTCTGCAATGGGTCCGCCGGATTTCAGGGGAATATAAAAAGTTTACGCAGCGGACCACGGATGAAGTCCTCAAAAAAATGTCCAAACCCCTCGACCGGAGCCGTGTGAACGCGAAGACGGATTCGCTCTCTGTGGCGTTGGACCAGGCAAGTCAAGCCTCCGCGGCGATGACCCGAAAAAATTTGCAGATCGCGGCGGCCTTAAAGCAACAGGAGGACGCGAACTTTCCAGGCTCGACCGGAAGCGATCGTCGTAAAGGCCGCTTTACTTCTCTGAACTGAACCGGATTCCGGACGGTCTATTCCGAAACTTCTTTCAAGATATCTTCGATGGTCAGACGCGGGGTGTGGTAAGGCTTGGTCTCCAAATCGCCTTTTAGGAAGTTCATTTCCATGGTTTTTAGAGCCTCCCTATTTTGGGGTTCAAAAAAATAAATCGTGGAGGCGAAAATATTCGAGAGTTCCTCGTTTTCCAGCCGGGGGTTGCGTTTCATGATACGGTCAATAAGAAAGATGTACTGAGGCAGGCTCAGCCGGATCTGTACGTTGTATTCGGAGAAAAGAAGTGTCGGCGGGATGAGCGATATGAATTTCTCACGCGGAGACATGCGCTTGACCCAATCCTTGCCGGTCGCGAATGGTTCGTCATAGGCCAGGCAAGGGGCGTCCGCGAGCAGCCCCAGAAAAAAGATCACAATAATCAGCCTTTTCACACGAACCCCCGTCATTTCGGCGGATTATACCACATTCCGTTGATAACACCTGTGACGTGTGATAGGATACGGTCAATTATGCGGATTTTTCCATGACGAAGAAAGACCTCTCTGAAAAACTCAAAGCGTCTGCCCAAAGGCTCGAGGCCTTAGGGAGGTTTCTTTGATGTTGCCAAGCTTCAGGAGCGCATCGACGAGTTCGAAGCGCAAGTAGCCTCCCCCGACTTTTGGACTAAAAATGACCCCAAGAACACGCTGATGCAGGATCTTAAGCGCTTAAAAAACCAGCTCGGGCCCTTTCGCGCGCTCGAGTCCCATTGCCGCGAAATGATCGGCCTTTTGGATATCACCGAGGACGCTGATCTGGCGTCCCTCAAGCATCTCGAGGAAGAGATAGCTGAGCTTGAAAAAAAAGTCGAGCTCCTCGAATTCCAAAAACTTTTAAGCGGACCCAATGACCCGAACAGCGCAATCCTGAGCATCAATGCGGGCGCGGGCGGAACGGAATCCTGCGATTGGGCCTCGATGCTGCTGCGGATGTACAACCGCTGGGCGGACAAACGCGGTTACCGCGTGCAAATGGTCGACATTCTTCCCGGAGAGGGAGCGGGTCTGAAGAACGTGACGCTTTTAATTGAGGGCGCTTTCGCCTATGGCTATTTAAAATCTGAAAACGGCGTCCATCGCTTGGTGCGCATTTCGCCTTTCGACGCGAACAAGCGTCGCCATACATCGTTTGCCTCCGTAGAGGTGATCCCCGAGGTCGAGGATGATTTTAAGATTGAGGTGAAAGAAGCGGAAATCCGGGTGGACGTTTTTCGCGCCGGCGGTCATGGCGGACAAGGAGTCAACACGACGGATTCCGCGGTGCGCATCACGCATTTGGCCAGCGGCCTGGTGGTGCAATGCCAGAACGAGCGTTCTCAATTGAAGAACAAGGCCACCGCCATGAAGGTCTTAAAAAGCCGTCTCTTTGAACGCGAAATGAAAAGACGAATGGATGAGCAGCAAAAAACCTATGGAGAGAAAGACGCCATTGCCTGGGGCAGTCAGATCCGTTCCTATGTGCTGCATCCTTACAACATGGTGAAAGATCACCGAACGGACCATGAGACAGGTGATGCGACGGGAGTTCTGGAGGGAGATTTGGACGATTTTTTGGAAGCGTATTTGAGAAGCAGCGTTCAGCGGTAAGCGTTCAGCGTTAGGAACCAAATCGCTCGCGCGAAACCGCGGGGAATTTGAGAAATTTTTTTGAATCAAATAACAGTAACTATTGTTCCAATTAAAGGAATCTCCCTAATGAACGCCGAACGCTTAACGCTTAACGCTGTACGTCGCTCATGATCGGCTGGGTACTGCAGAAACTTTTTGGAACGCAGAATGACCGCGCGCTGCGGCGTATCCGTCCCGTCGTGGCGAGGGTCAACCAGCTTGAGCCCGCCATGTCCGCTCTAAGCGACGACGCCTTGAAAGCCAAGACGGAGGAATTCCGCGCGCGCCTTAAGAAAAACGAGACGCTTGAAATGATTTTGCCCGAGGCCTTCGCGGTGGTGCGCGAGACATCCCAACGGGTTCTCAAGATGCGGCATTTTGATTCCCAAATCGTCGGCGGCGTCGTGCTGCATGAGGGAAAGATCGCCGAAATGGCGACCGGCGAGGGAAAGACCTTGGTTGCCACGCTTCCCGTGTATCTCAACGGTTTGACCGGAAAAGGCGTGCATGTGGTCACCGTCAATGATTACTTGGCCAAGCGCGACCGCGAATGGATGGGGCCGATCTATGAATTCCTGGGGCTGACGGTGGGTGTCATCCAGCACGGCTCCACGCCGGATGATCGAAAAAAGGCCTACGGATGCGATGTTACTTTTGGGACAAACAACGAATTTGGATTCGATTTTCTGCGCGACAACATGGTTCGCCGTCTGGAGCACCGGGTGCAGAGGCCCCTAAATTACGGCATCGTCGATGAGGTGGACAGCATTCTGGTCGATGAGGCCAGAACGCCTCTGATTATTTCCGGCCCCAGCGACGAATCCACGGACAAATACACCAAAATAGACAAGATTATTCCCCGCCTGATCAGGGATACGGATTATCAGATCGAAGAAAAAACCCGCACGGTGGCTCTCACCGACGCGGGGAACCGCAAGACAGAGGAACTTCTGGGCGTAGAAAATCTGTACGACCCGTCCAACGTGGAATTGGTGCATCATGTGAATCAGGCGCTTCGGGCGCACGCTCTTTTTAAGATTGACGTCGATTACGTGGTAAAAGACGGCGAGGTTCTCATTGTCGATGAGTTCACCGGGCGTCTCATGCCGGGCCGCCGCTACTCTGACGGGCTGCATCAGGCGTTGGAGGCCAAGGAGAACGTAAAAGTTGAGGAGGAGAATCAGACGCTGGCCACCATCACATTTCAGAATTATTTCCGTATGTATCGAAAACTCGCCGGCATGACCGGTACCGCGACGACCGAGGCTCAGGAATTCCACGAAATTTACAAGCTGGATGTGCTCGCCATTCCCACGAATCGGCCGATGGCCAGGACGAATTATCCGGACCGTATCTACCGGACCGAGCGCGAGAAGTTCGATGCCGTGGTGCAGGAGATCGTGGACTGCCACAAGCGCGGCCAGCCCGTACTCGTCGGCACGGTTTCCATCGAAAGGTCCGAGCGTCTAAGCGCTTTGCTGCGGCGGGCCAATGTGCTGCACAATGTTTTAAACGCCAAGTACCATGAGATGGAGGCGCAGATCATCAAGCAGGCCGGTCAGGCGAAAGCGGTGACCATTGCCACGAACATGGCCGGACGAGGAACAGACATTGTTCTCGGCGAGGGCGTTAAAGAAACGGGCGGACTCCATGTGATCGGAACGGAGCGGCATGAGGCGCGCCGGATCGACAACCAGCTGCGTGGTCGCTCGGGCCGGCAAGGGGACCCGGGTTCTTCGCGGTTTTATCTTTCGATGGAGGATGATCTTCTGCGTATTTTCGGTTCGGAACGCTTGGCGGGTCTCATGCAGAAGATGGGAATGGAGGAGGGGCAGGAAATTGAGCACCCCTTTATCTCAAAAGCGATTGAAAATGCCCAGCGCCGCGTCGAGGGCCGTAATTTCGAGATCCGCAAGCAACTTTTAGAATACGACAACGTGATGAACAAGCAGCGCGAGGTGATTTACGAGGAGCGCCGCAAGGTTTTGGAGGGCAAGGATCTCCGGGGGCATTACCTGGGGATGATCGAAGAGGCGATGGACTCGGTCACCGCCGGTTATACGCCGGAGGAAGAAGAGTCGTTCAAGATCGTTTCAGAATCCGTGCGCAAGGTGTTCCCGGTTTCGCTGGACGGTTTGGAAGGGCAAAGCCGTGAAGCGCTCTTGGATGCGTTGGTCGAACGAGCCAGAAAAGCCTACGAGGAAAAAGAAAAACAAATCGGCGTCGATTTTCTCAGACACCTGGAGCGAATGATCCTTCTGGACGTTGTGGATTCTAAATGGAAAGAGCATTTGCGCGGCATGGACAATCTCCGCGAGGGGATCGGACTGAGAGCCTATGGCCAAAAAGACCCCCTGGTCGAATACAAGCGCGAGGCCTATGAGGCATTTCAGGTGATGATCGATTCCATCAAGGAAGATGCACTCGAGTTTATTTTCCGGGTTCAGCCGATGGAGCCGGGGAAGATGGCTCCGGCGCCGGAAAAAAAAGAGGTGCCGCTTAAATTTTTGCATCCCGAAGCCGGCCCGGTGATTCCACCGCCCTCCGCGGCACCCTTTGCGGGCCCATCGGCCGGTGAAATTCATCAACCCTCTCGGAGCGGGAGACCGGGACCGTCACCCGCCCCCGTCATTGCCGGAGAAAAAATCGGCCGCAACGACCCCTGTCCCTGCGGCAGCGGAAAAAAATATAAAAAGTGCCACGGTTTGTGAGAGCAAAGCGTGTCGGTGTTTTTCTTTTTATTTTTATTTCCGCGGCACTTCTCAGTTTACCGTACCACACCGGAAGCGGCTGGCCCGTCGCATTCATTGCCTTTGTGCCTCTTTTTTTCACGTTCCGCGAAAAAACGCCCTCTCAACTCTTCAAGATCTGCTTTCTCTTTGGGCTGATCTACCACGCCTTTCTGGGCTACTGGCTGAACTATGTCAATGTGTTCGGATTTTTGGTCCTCGCGGCGTATTTGGCCGTTTTTTTTGGTCTATTCGGTTATTTCTGCGGCACATTCTTTTTTTCCGGAAAAATCCGTGCGACTTTTTATGTGGCCGCAATCTGGGTTTTGCTCGAATACGCGCGCGGTTTCCTTTTCGGAGGTTTTCCCTGGGCGCTTTTGGCCTATACCCAGTGGAAAAATCTGCCCTTTATCCAGGCCGCCGACACGGTGGGCGCGCACGGAATTTCTTTCTTCATTTTATGGGCGAACGTGATGCTGTACCGGATGGCATCGGCCGGAAAGACGGGGAGAACTTTTCTGACGCTCGTGATGGTTTTGGGTACGCTCTCAGGGTATGGTCTGTGGCGCCTGGCTTCGCGCGAGGGGTTCTATCTCTCCGAGGGTCCGAAAGCGTTGATCGGTGTTTCGGTGGTGCAGGGCAATATTCCGCAGGAAGAAAAATGGGATGCGAAGATCAAAAGCATCATTTTCGAGAAATACAAGCGGCTGACGTTGATGGCGGCGATGGAAAAGCCGGACCTGATCGTGTGGCCCGAAACCTCATTTCCTGGTTACCTGGAGGATGAGGTGATGATGGCTGCGCACCTGAGGGCCTTGGTGCGGCAATCACGTACGCACGTTCTTGTGGGTGCGCCCACTCAGGGCGACTTGGAAAAAGGCCTGCGATTTTATAATTCGGCTATGTTGTTCGCGCCCAACGGGGAAGAGCTGGCCCGGTACTCGAAGGTGCATCTGGTGCCTTTTGGGGAGTACGTGCCGTTCGAACCGATCCTGGGCGTGATCCGTCATTTTGTTTCGATCGGCCGTTTTAGCCCGGGCACCGAGCAGACGATCTTTTCGATCGTGAACAAGAACCAAAAGATTCGGGTTGCGGCGAAGTTCGGTGTGTTGATCTGCTACGAGGATATTTTTCCGGGACTTGTGCGCCGGCTTTGCCTCGATGGCGCGGACTTTTTGGTAAATATCACGAATGACGCCTGGTTCGGAAAGAGTTCGGCGCCCTATCAGCACGCGCAAGCTTCCGTCTTTCGTGCCATCGAAAATCGGGTGCCCGTGATTCGCTCGACGAACACCGGTCTTTCCTGTTTTATATCGGCTGAGGGACGCGTCACCTCTTCCGTGAAAAAAGACGGCCAGGAGATCATGGTCTCCGGCCAGCAGACCCAAAACATTGTTCTTCGAAAAGGCCGGCCATTCTTCACGCGCTTCGGAGACCTTTTTTTCTGGTTGCTTACCGCTCTTATCCTTTTCGCTTTCAAAGAACGTCACAAAAACAGCGGCTACAGCCGAATTTAATTCTAGCGCCGGCGGATCCGTCCACGCTGTATGGCGGACGCGCTTGGCCGCGCTCAGACAGTCGCGGTCTTGCCGCTTCCCGGGCGGTTTGCAAAAAACACACCAGAGCCCCACCCGCGGTCCAGGAGAGGATTCGGGGCTGTTTGGTTATAAGCCAGTGACGCTTGACTGGGAGTGGCCAGTGTCCCCACGTTATGTTTACGCTTCCAGTGTTTGCATCCCCTTAGGGCATAGGCTACAATGTCGCCATGCCTGATCCGTTGTATCCATTTTTAGAAATAGAGCCCAAGTGGCAAAAAGTTTGGCTTCAGAATAAGACTTTTCGGACGCCCGAGCCCTCCGAAGCGGCTGGAAAGAAAAAGCTCTATGTTTTGGATATGTTCCCTTATCCCTCGGGAGCCGGACTTCATGTGGGGCATCCCGAGGGTTACACGGCGACCGACATTTATTGCCGGATGAAGCGCATGCAAGGGTTCCACGTGCTTCACCCCATCGGTTGGGATGCTTTTGGTCTTCCCGCCGAGCAGTACGCCATTGAAACCGGCACCCACCCAGCGGTCACGACGCAAAAAAACATCCAAACGTTTCGCGGACAGATTCAAAAGCTCGGTTTGAGTTATGACTGGGACCGCGAGGTGGACACAACGGATCCTGAGTACGTCCGGTGGACGCAGTGGATATTCCTGAAACTGCATGAAATGGGTTTGGCCGTCATGGCCGAGATCCCGGTGTGGTGGTGCGAGGCGCTGGCTTGTGTTTTAGCAAACGAAGAGGTGGTGGACGGAAAAAGCGAACGCGGGGGACACCCTGTGGTCCGCCGCCCGATGAAGCAGTGGATGCTCAAGATTACGGCTTATGCGGACCGGCTGCTTGAGGACTTAACGCTCGTGGATTGGCCGGATTCCATCAAGGAAATGCAAAAAAATTGGATCGGCCGAAGCGAGGGGGCCCAGGTGACGTTCAGGATAGCCTCTGGCACATCCGCCACTAAAGCGCCGGCGGATGTATCCGGCCTCGACGTGCAAGTTTTTACGACGAGGCCGGATACACTTTTCGGCGCCACGTATCTTGTGCTTTCGCCGGAACATTCGCTCGTTTCTAAGATCGCGAGCCCGGATCAAAAAAAGGCCGTGGTGGCCTATCAGACGCAAGCGGCCAGGAAAAGCGAATTTGAGCGCGCGGAATTGGCAAAAGATAAGACAGGCGTTTTTACCGGCGCCTACGCGGTGAATCCGGTGAATAATGAAAAGATTCCTGTCTGGATCGCGGACTATGTCCTGTCGACGTATGGCACAGGCGCCATCATGGCGGTCCCCGCGCACGATGAGCGGGATTTTGCATTTGCGAAAAAATTCGGTCTCAAGATCGTGGAAGTGGTGAAAGGCGGCGACATTTCAAAGGAGGCTTTCTCGGCGCATGGCATCAGCGTGAATAGCGGGATCATCACGGGGTTCCCCACGGCGCAGGCCAAAGAAAAGATCACGGAATGGCTGGAAAATAAGGGCTACGGGAAAAAAACCGTAAATTATAAGCTTCGGGACTGGCTCTTTTCGCGGCAGCGCTACTGGGGCGAGCCTATCCCTGTGGTGCATTGTAAAGAATGCGATTCGTCGGGTTCTTTAGGCGTGCGTGTTCCGGAGAAAGAGCTGCCTATCCGATTGCCAGACATGAAAGATTTCAAGCCGAGCGGAAGTGCAGGAGCCCTGCCTGCCGGCAGGCAGGCGCCTCTCTCCAAGGCCAAGGATTGGGTCCAGACGAAATGCCCGAAATGCGGCGGACCCGCCGAGCGCGAAACCAACACCATGCCTCAGTGGGCAGGTTCGTGCTGGTACTATTTGCGTTATCTGGACCCGAGGAATAAAGAAAAATTCGTCGATCCCAAAAAAGAAAAATATTGGATGCCTGTTGACCTCTATGTGGGCGGAGCCGAACATGCGGTGTTGCACCTTCTCTATTCGCGCTTTTGGCACAAAGTGCTTTATGACCTGAAACTCGTCTCGATGCCCGAGCCGTTCATGAAGCTCGTGAATCAGGGGATGATCCTCGGCGAGGACGGACAAAAAATGTCAAAATCACGCGGCAATGTCATCAACCCTGACAGGGTGGTCCAAGATTATGGGGCGGACAGCCTCCGTCTCTATGAAATGTTCATGGGGCCCCTGACCCAGATGAAGGCTTGGTCCATGAAGGGGGTGGATGGGGTGTATCGCTTTCTGGGTAGGGTGTGGCGCCTGACCGTGGATTCGAGCGGGCATTTGGACGGGGCAATCCAAGACGTGGCTCTCAGTGATGAATTGAAGAAGAGCTTGAACCGTACGGTTAAAAAAGTGACGGAGGATATCGAGAGTCTCGCATTCAACACGGCGGTGTCCTCGCTGATGATCCTATCCAATGAATTGGCCAAGGAGCCGGTGAAGCCAAAAAAAGCGATTGAAACTTTCGTGTTGCTCCTGTCGCCGTTGGCGCCGCATCTAGCCGAAGAGCTTTGGGCCAAACTCGGTCACACGAGCTCGTTGGCGTATGAACCATGGCCCCGGTATGACGTGCAATTTCTCACGGACGAGGTGATCGAGATCCCGGTCATGGTGAACGGCAAGGTGAAATCCAGGATCCGCGTTGCCTCCGACGCCTTGGAGTCCGCGGTGGAACGATTGGTGATGAAAGATGAAAAAGTACTTTCTGCCATTGCCGGAAAACGGATCACGCAAAAAAAGTACGTCCCAAAAAAGATCTATACCCTCGCGGTGAGCTAAGACTTGTTGGGAATCACTCCTTTCGAGCGCCGAGTCCTCCTCGGGCTCGCGGGGTCGTTCCTCGTTCTTTGCCTGCTCATCGTTTGGATCAAACACAAGAATGCCGTTCATCTGCGCGTCGTTGTCACCGAGGCCGTCCGTGAAAGTTGATTGGCGCCGCCGGCCTTTCTTTTTTGCGTCTCTTATTCTTTCTGCAGCCATTTTTTTATGGCAATGGTCGCCCGCCCCCAAATTTAGGTCTCAAGAACGCATTGCATCCAGGATCGGACAGGAGCCGACATCCTACTTTCTGGGAGGCAGGATCGGTTCGGAGGTCGAAATGCGCCAAACGTTCGGCGAAGACAAAACTTATTATTTTATTTTAGAGACCGAGCGTGTTTGGCCCGACCTTAAGCATGCAGGAGACGTTCTTCGCGGACGCGTAAGGGTGTCGTGGAAAAATGCGCCCCGGGATCTAGCCTATGGCGACCTTTTGGTGTTGGAGGGGGACCTCGCGGCTTTTCCGGGCCGCCGAAATCCAGGGGGGTTCGATTCAAGGGCGTATTGGGATCGGCAGAATGTGGACGCGGCATTTTTTTCGCAGAGCACGGCGCGCTTCCGGATCCTCGACCACGGAAAGGGGAATATTCTGGTACGCGAGGCCATTCGTTGCAAACAAATGATCTCGAATAGGATTTCGGCCGATTTTGGAGACAGGGACGCCGCTTTTCTAAAAGCGCTTTATCTCGGCGAGCGAAGTGATCTTGACCAAGATTTCAAGGATCTCTTCTTAAAAACTGGGACGACGCATCTTTTGGCGGTGAGCGGTTTCAACATCGGCTTTGTTCTCGCGGTTCTTTGGATCTTTTTGAGCTTTCTGCCGATCCCCAGGCAACTCAAGCTCGGAGTTCTTCTCGCAGCTGTCTGGGCGTATTGCTTATTGGTGGGGTGGCAGTCCCCTGTTGCTCGAGCGGCGGTGATGGCGACAATCGTTCTTCTTGGGAAATTCTTGGGGCGAAAAACAGACGGGCTTAACACCCTGGGCCTGGCGGCCTGCGTGATCCTTGGCATCAATCCTAAGCAGCTTTTTGACGTAGGTTTTCAGCTTTCTTTCGTGGCGGTGCTGGGTCTCATCACGGTGGTTCCGATTTTTTTGAAACGGCCAATTCCTTTACCCCATGAGAAACGGACTCTTTTAGAGAAAATATTTTTCGCCGCCCAAGAGCTTTTCTGGGTCTCCTTTGCATGCATTTTCATCACGCTTCCGGTCACGGTCCAAAATTTTTACCTTGTTACGCCCTATGCGCTTTTGGCCAATATGATCTTGGTCCCTCTGACTTTTCTGCCTTTTTTATTTGGCGCGCCCTATTTCTTGACGGCGATTTTTTTTCCGTTCGTCTCTCCAGCTGTCATTGCGCCCATCAAGGTTGTTATTGCATGCATCGTGCACACGCTCTTTTTTATCGAAAATATCCCCGGATCTGTTTGGGTTGTCGGGCGTCTGGAACCTTGGCTTTGGATGCTCCTTATTTTTGGGATGACCGCTATTTTTTTTGAGCCGCGCCTAAGGTCGCGCGACCTGCGGGTGCTTATTCTGGTATTTTTTTGCATGAATATTTTTGCGCTTCAGGAGGTCCATCGAGGCCTCTTTCGAAAATTTGAAATGACTCAGCTGGATGTGGGGCAGGGCGACGCAGCCTATTTCCAGTTTTCCAAAGGCGGCAATCTCTTGGTGGATGCGGGCTCAGGGCGGTTTTCTGACAAGGGTCGCTGGGTTCTCAGCCCTTTTTTGAGGTCCAAGGGAGTTCGGGAGTTGGATGCTGTTGTGATCTCGCACCCGCAGGAGGACCATGTCGGGGGGCTTATGACGGTGCTGGAAGATTTCCGCGTGAAACAGGTATTCCATGCCGGATTTGCCTACGAGTCGCCCCGGTGGGAAACAATCCAAAAAAAGATCGCCGAAGAAAAGGCCATCATGATGAGAGTGGGGCGAGGCCGCGGGATTGAAGGATTCAGAGATATTTGTATTTCGGTTCTTCACCCCGAACTCGAGAAAAGTCCGGATTCCAATATTAACAACGAATCGGTGGTCTTTAAGCTGTTGTACGGGGACGTCTCTTTTCTCATGACGGGCGATGTTCAGAAAAAAGCCATGGAATCACTGTTGGCGTCCGGGCAGGACCTCGATTCGGATATTCTCAAAGTACCGCATCATGGCGCGAAGATGGATGAGACCGGAGAGCGCTTTCTGCAGGCCGTGTCCCCGCACCTAAGCCTGATAAGTTCCGGCGAAAGGAATCCTTTTGGTCACCCGTCCGGTAAAACGCTGGATTTATTGGACCGCATTCGAGGAAACCAGGTGTTGAGAACAAACCGGTTGGGAGCCATTTCGATCCGCTCGGACGGAAGTCGGGTCATTCTTGACTAAGATTATCCATTGGCATATGATTCAACTCTATGCAGAGTAAGGCCTCCAAACTGAGACAATCTTTCCAAAAAAAGGCGATCCTTCGCATTATGGGAGCTCACAATGGGTTAGGGGCCAAACTCATTGAAAAAAATCGCTTTGACGGCGTCTGGGCGAGCGGCCTTGAAATCTCGACCTCCTACGCTCTTCCGGATGCGAATATTCTGACCATGACCGAAAACCTCCAGGTCGCCTCCGCGATCAATGATGCCACGGATCTGCCGATTATCTGTGACTGCGACACGGGTTATGGCAATGCTTCGAACGTCCGGCACATGGTCAAAAAATACGAGGCCGCTGGCATCGCCGCAGTGGTCATTGAAGACAAGTTATTTCCCAAGGTGAACAGTTTTATTCCCGGAAGACAAGAGCTGGCGCCGGTGGAAGAATTTATGGGAAAAATTGAGGCCGCCAAAAATGCCCAGGTGGACCCGGATTTCATGGTGTTTGCCCGTGTGGAGGCCTTGATCGCAGGATGGGGCATGGAAGAGACGCTCCGGAGAGCCACTGCCTACGCGGAGGCCGGCGCCGACGGACTCGTGATCCACTCCAAGGCCTCCACCCCCGACGAGATCTACGATTTTTTGGGCCGGTTCAAAGGCACGCTTCCCGTGATTGTCATTCCGACGACATTTTATGCTGTGAGTGCGGAGGAATTAGCCTCGCACGGCATCCGCATGGTGATCTATGCCAATCAGGGGCTTCGCGCCTCGATTCGTGCGATGGATGAGGTGTTCGAGAAAATAATGGAAACTGGGTCCACGGCAGCGGTGGAATCCGGGATTACATCGATGCGTGAGGTGTTCGAACTCCAGGGGATGAACCGCCTCAAAGAAGATGAAAAAAAGTACATGAGGAAAGACACCGTTCAGGCCGTGATCCCGGCAGCGGGCGGCCAACGGAGCGGATCCGATCTCGGGCCGGCCTTGCAGAACGGCCCGGTTTGCATGCTTTCCATTGGAGGAAAAACCCTGATTGACCGGCAAATGGACACCCTGCGCTCCTGCGGAATCTCGGATATTTTGGTGATAGGCGGCTATGCCTCGTCCTTAATCCGGCTGGAACAGGCAAAACTTCTCAAGAATCCCGATCATGAAACCACGGGTGTCGTGCACTCTCTGTTTGCGGCGCGCAGCCATGTGAAAGGCAAGCTCGTGGTGGTCTACTCCGATATTATTTTTGACCGCCAGATTGTCGAACACCTCTTGTTGTCTCCGCATGACATCACGCTTGTTATCGATCGCGCGTACCGCACGCTTCCGCCGCGAGATAAGAAATTGGATCTCGTCATAGCGGGGGCTGGTTCGGAAGAGGGACATGCCCGTAAATTAGGACAACAGGTCTTCAAGCCCATCCAGAAAATTGGGCGCGCGCTTGACAAGCAGAAAGCAAATTATGAATTTATCGGCATGGCATTCATTCGTGAGGAGGGCTGGGCAAAGCTGGAGAGAGTTTGGTCTCGGGCGCGGGATCAATTCAAGCGGGGTTCTTTCTACGAAGCCGAAAGTGTCGAAAAAGCAGATTTCAACGATCTGATCCAATACTTGATCGACGGCGGTGAAGTCGTCCACGGGATGGAAATTGAGCACGGCTGGTCTGAGATCCACTCGTTGGAGGACCTTGAACGAGTGAATGCTTTTTTCCGGGAACCCGCCAAGAACCTCGCCGGCGCGTGATCCGTCCCAAGGATTTCGTCAACGCACTCAAAAAACGAGGCTTTTGCCGGTTCACCGGAGTGCCCTGCTCTTTTTTTCAGGCAGCCATCCACTGTGTCCTGGACTCCAAGGAACTTCAATACACCATGGCGCCCAATGAGGGTTCTGCGCTTGCGCTGGCCTCGGGTGCGACCATGGCAGGAAAGCCCACCGTTCTCTTGATTCAAAATTCAGGTTTTGGGAACCTCGTGAACCCGCTGACCTCCCTCAATATGATTTACCATATCCCGGTCCTGGTTTTTATGAGCGGCCGCGCCTGGGGGGTGGAGGATGAGCCCCAGCATGAGGTTATCGGACGCTCCATGGAATCGGCGCTGACTGCACTGGGGGTCCAATTCGAAGAAATGCCGCATGAGATAACGGCCTTTGAAAAAAGTCTGGAAAATGTGCGCGGCCTGATGGATTCCAAGAAGAGCCCCTATTTCTATCTTGTGAGAAAGGACACGCTCGAGGAATACGTTCCTGCGTCCAAAACATCCGGGCTATTTCCTCTAAAACGAATTGAAGCGATCAAGATCATCGCGGATTGTCTGACCGACCAAGAGCACGTGATCGCCACGACCGGCAAACCATCCCGAGAGCTTTTTAACGTTTGTGACAGGAGCCGGAACTTTTACATGCAGGGTTCGATGGGACATGCCCCGTCTATTGGTCTGGGCGTGGCGATGGCGCGTCCCGAGAAAAACATTGTTGTGCTGGACGGGGACGGAGCGCTTTTGATGCATCTGGGGGTGTTGTCCGCGGTGGGTCACTATAGGCCGAAAAATTTTTATCACGTTGTCCTGGATAATGAGGCTTATGAGACAACCGGGAATCAGGACACAACCTCCTCTACGACAGATCTCGCGTCCATGGCTTTGGGGGCCGGTTACCGGGCTGCCAGGACAGTAAGTCGTTCCGAGGAGCTTGAGATGGCGTTCAAACAGATGCTGAAAGGCCCGGGCCCATTTTTTCTTCGCGTCAAGATCAACCGAATGCCGAGCGACGGGATTCCGCGCATTAGTTCCAAACATGATTCTTCGGAGATCACCCAGAGGTTCATGGCGGGACTTTCTTTGTGAGAAGAATTGCCGCCATCGCTTTTCTGCTTCTCTGGTGCGGCGCGGCTCAAGCCGACATTTTAAAAATGAAGTCCGGACAAACTAAGCGAGGCAAGATCCTGGCGGAGGATGAGAAGCGCATTCTCCTGGATTCTGAAACAGACGGTTCGGTGGTGGACGTTCCTAAGTCCGAAATATCGATTTTTGATCGGGAGGTATCAGAAGGAGACCGCGAAAAGGGGCGTTTCCTGAATTATTATTCGGCCTCGCCCAAAAAAAAGGCCAAGACGATTGAGCCGGAGAAACCATCCGGCCCCGCCAAACGATCCGCCTTGCCCCGTAAATTTTCGCTGACCTCGTCGGCCTCCGCGTCATTTGAAAAGATAGAGACCATGATCGAGTCATGGCTCATGGCTAATCATCCCGAGTGGACGGAATGGTACACCCAACTGAAAGAAAGATACGCTCAAAAGTCTTTGGAGTTGGACAAGCTCGCGGCTGCCGTCAAACAAAGCTGAGGTATCGATGCTCACCCGGGCGAGGTGTTTGGACATATTGGGTGTTACTGACCTTTCACCAACTAATGGGCACACTGGCCGAGATGATTTTGGAGCGAG
>CAYZGM010000003.1:5130-53787 GCA_964478015.1 uncultured Planctomycetia bacterium | reverse complement strand
CGATCGGGCATCGGTGCGCCAGACACACCACGCATCCGACATCTTTTTGGATCACCGCATGCCCGCGCCCCAGGGGTTTCCAGCGCTCAGCGGAGAGCCCCGCCTGATTCCGGCCAAATAGACTGATCACGCGCGTGCCCACAGCCGCGGCCACATGAACGGGCCCCGAATCGTTTGAAACAAGGATCTCGCATCTGGATAAAAGCGCCGTAAGTTCTTTCAAAGGAAGTTTTCCCGTCAAATCAAGTACCCGCGGACCCAAGCCATCCGCAATGAAATGTGCCAAGGGCTTTTCCTCATCGCCCCCCACCAGCACAATCCAAAACGGGAACTCTTTTAAAATTTTTTCGGCCAGTAAACGAAAATTCTCCTGAGACCATCTCTTTGAGGGGCAACTCGCTCCCGGATGCAGCGCAATTAGTTTTTCGTCCAGGCCCACTCCTCTTTTTTTAATCTCGTCGAAAATTTTTTCCTGCGCCAAAATATCCACCGGCAACATCGGAATGGCTCTTTCGGGCCCCGGCTCCGCACCCAAAACAGACACCAGATCCATCGCGTAGCCCGATTCATGCTTCTGGCCTCGATGCCTCTCATCCGTCACGGCGCTGGTCAAAAGCCGGGCATTTCGATCTCGGATGCCGATCCGGTACGGGATGCCGCATAGAAATGGCCTGAGGTAAGAGCGTATTCCTGGGGGTAAAATCACCGCCGCGTCGAAGCGGCGCCTGACGATCTGACGGAGCAAGCGAAAATAACCAATGCCAAACTTATGTCGGCCGTGTTTTTCGTAATCGTACGAAATGACCTCGTCAATGAGGGGATGGCCCTCCAAGAGATCTTTGGTGGCCGGGCGCGTCATCACCGAAATTTTCGCTTGCGGAAAGCGGGTTCGAAGCGCCTCGATCGCCGGAAGCGAGAGCGCGAGGTCTCCCAGCCTGTCCAGGCGGATCACAAGTATCTTGAAATACTCGGAGGGCAGGCTGTCCTCCATCATCTGGAGAGCCTTGGCATAAACTTCCGGCACCTCCAGTTCATTCAGGCATTCGTGTTGATAACGGCACTGAGCTTTCTCGCAAGGTTGGCAGAAAATATCTTTGGACAAAGCGAGGCTCCCCTTGCGGCGCGGCCCGTATTTTTTAGGGTCTGTGGGACCAAAAAGCGCAAGCGTCGGGACTTTCAGGGAATCCGCGATATGCAGAGGCGCGCTGTCATTGGTAACAAGCAAGGAGGCTTTTTGGATGATGGAAACTAATTCAGGAAAATTGGTGCGCCCGGTCAGATCGTGCAGGGGCATGGCACGCTGTGCCCCCGCAAAAGAAGACAAATAATTTTTTATATTTTCCGCATCGGCCGCATCCTGTTTGTCCCCCACCAGAACGACCGAACAACTCTCATCAGACGCCAAACACACCAGCAATTGGGCGTATTTTTCAGCGGGCCATTTTTTAACATCGCTTTTGGAGCCCGGAGCCACCACGATAAGCTTTCCCTCCGGCAAAGGGCCGGCATTTTTTTTTGCAAGATCATGGAGGAAACTCTCTTTCTCCCAAACGGACGCAATTCCATGAAGCGCTCCCAAATGACGGAGAGCCCGGTGCTTTTTGGACGAAGATTTCCGTAAATACGAATTACGGCGCCGGGCCCCTCCCAAAAGACCGATCGCCGATTGCCTTAAATCCACGATGATATCGTAGCGTTCGGAACGAATTTTTTTTAAGAAATTCCATTTTTCGGAAAAAGTGCTTTTTTTATCATAAACGGTAACACGCCTGATGCGCGGATCGTTCTCAAAAACCATGCGGCCCGACTCTCCTACAATCACATGCAGTTCAGCGTCTGGGTGGGCATGCCGCAAGGACTGAAAGACGGGAAGAGTTAAAACCACATCCCCGAGATTGGAAAGAGTGACGACAAGGATCTTCATTGGCCTATAAGCTCCCGGGTGTGCACGCACACCTCTTCGGGAGATAAAAGCTCCATGCAAACCCGGTGATTGCAGTCTTTGAAATAACACGGCACCTCGCATCCCACCTCTTTCCTCAAAATTTTCACCTTGGAGGTGGAAATCGGCCCCGTTAGAACCTCCGAGGTAGGTCCGTAAAGACCCAATATTTTCGTGCCCTGGCTCGCCGCCACATGGATGGGTCCCGAATCATTAGAAATCAAGAATTTCGCGCGAATCATCAGGGCGCCTAATTCACCCAGGGTCGTCTTTCCGCAAAGCGAGACAACCTTTCCGCCTGGATATTGCGCCAGGATGTCCTGAGCCAGTTTTTCCTCGGAAGCGGTCCCGCAAACAACGACTTTCCAGCCTGTTTCTTTCAAGAACGCTCCTGTCCAACGGACAAAATACTCAATGGGCCAACGTTTGAGAAACCAATTGCCCCCCGCGTGCAGGACCGCGAACGCTTCACTGGGAGCCAGCCCCTCGTTCATTAATTTTTTATCGAGGGAGCGCTTTTCCTCTGCCGTCACCTCGAAATCCGGCTCGCGGCCGGCCGGCCGAACACCCGCCGCCTGGACCAAATTTAGAAAAACATCCGTCTTATGCAGCCCTTGCGCGGGCTTCGGAACAGGCTGCGTGAGAAACCTCCTGCGTCCGGGAGATGCGAAGCCAATTCGCTCAGGAATTCCCGCAAGCATCGCGATAAACGCTTTGGAACGAGATCGGTGAAAAAAAAGAACGGTATCAAATCGGCGAGCCACGATCAGGCGCCACAATCTCGCCGGCTTAAAAAAGGAAATCAGGCTGGCACGTTCATCATAGGTCAGCACTTCGTTCAAATGGGGATTGTGCCGCAGAACATCCGCTGCGCGCTCAGGCACGAGACAGGAGATGAAGCTCTGGGGAAAGTTTTTCCGAAGCGCTCGAATGGCCGGTGTTGAAAATAGAACATCGCCCATCCAGTTTTGATTCACGATAAGAATGCGGCCGGCCGGCTTCATGGTCTAGGAATCCGCGTAAGCCGCATGTTCTGAAGCCTGGTAAGCAACGCGTTTTTTCCCAAGAGAATAAAATCCGCTGGTCTTGACCAGAAAATTAAAGAGATTTCCAGAGGAGTCCCCGACCTTGATACGATGAAGCGCATAGGGATCGTGGCGTTTTTTTCCGTAATTGGTCGTCACGGCTCCTACGTATCCGGCCTTTTCCACGAGCGCCTGGATCTGGGGGGTGACGCCGCCAGCCGGATAACTGAAAAGCGTGACGTCATGACCTAAAAGGTCTTGTAACTTTTTCTTGGAACCGACAAGCTCCTCCTCCGCGCGGAAAATAGGCAGCTCCGGTAAAAAGGCATGGGTCTGAGTGTGACTCCCAATGGAAATACCGTTCTCATTCATTATTTTTAGGTCCTCCCCGGAAAGCCAGCCCCCGGGACGATCAATATTTTCCGTGATCATAAAAATCGTGGCGGGGAAACCCATCTTTCTCAGAACCGGAAAAGCGAATCTGATATTGTCGGCCGACCCGTCATCGAACGTGATCACCACGGTCTTCGGCGGCAACCTGCGCACGGCTTTAAGAGCCCGGATGAGTTCTTCTAAAGGCATCACATGATATCGATGCACGTTAAGAAATTCCATCTGCCTGTCAAAAAACTCGGGGCGGACCGTCACGTCGGATGCTCCTCCCGGAATGCCGACCCGATGATACATCAGGATAGGGACCTCATAAAACTCGCGCTGGAAAACCAGCGCTAAAAAAATAATGAGCACGCAGGCGAGAATGCCCGCGAGAGCCTTTTTCACGATCCGCCGGGCGCCCCGGCGCCCAACTCCTTAAAAACAGGCTGCCCTGGACGCTGCTCGTGAAGAAAATGCAAAACACTTTCGAGGATTTCCTGGACGGTAATTTTCTTCATACAGACAAGACCGATAGGACAATTCCGGAGGTAACATGGCCCGCAAGGGACTTCTTTTGCGAATACCTGGTAATGCTCCGGGGGCACTAGATGCCTTTTCGGGTCCGTGGGACCAAAGATAGCCAAAAGCGGAACATTTACGCTGGAAGCGATGTGCATCGGCGCCGAATCGGAGCTGATGAACACTTGGCACCTGCCGATCAGAGCGACAAGCTCCGTGATAGAGGTCTTTCCAACCGCGTTGACGGGCTTGTTCCTCGTGCGCTTCAAAAGTTCGTCCGCAAGAGCCGTATCCTCCTGCGAGCCGGTGATCACGACGCGAATGTTACGTCTGGCTAACTCGTCGCAAAGTTTCGCGAAATTCTCCACGGGCCATTGCTTGGTGGTCCATCGGACCGAGGAGCCTGGATTGATCCCAACAAGTATTTGGCTCGGAGAAACCCATTGTGATTCAAGAAAAGACTCGATTTTTTTTACTTCTTCTTTTTCCGTCCACAATTCCAGTTTTTTTTCTGTAGGCACGACATCTAAAAGTTTCAGCACCTCGAACTGATGATCCAAAGGAGCCAAGCCAGAGAAATCTCCGTGGGCTTTCCGGTTGAGGAAAAAAGACCATTTGTGGTTGGCATGTCCGGCGCGAATGAGCGCGCCGGAAAAGTAGGACAAAAAATGACTCGCCCGGTTGTTCTGGAAATCCACCACCACATCATAGTCCTCTTTTGCAAGAAGACGCGCCAGGCGAATAAGTGAAAGCGGATTTCGCTTGGCCGATTCCTCCTGCACGATGACATCATCCACGTAAGGACAATTTCGGATAATGCTGCGTGATTTGCGTCCGACAAGAACCGAGATCCAGGCACTTGGGTACTTTTCGCGCAGCGCCCGTATGGATGGGACACTTAGGATCACGTCGCCGAGCGCAGAAAGCTTGATAACAAGAATGCGTTTTCTTTTCAAAATTTCCTCATAGACACTCAGTGTTTTTTCAAACATTTTTTCGAGGCCGAACTCAAGTCCCACCTTTTGTCTCAAGGCCGCTGCCATGGTCCGTGCAAAATCGGGTTCCTTGAGATAACGCAATATGGACTCTGCAAGGATCCTTGGATCATCGGGCGGTACCAAGAGGCCTTCCTTTTCATGCTCGAGAATATCCACCAAACCGCCCATGCGGGTGGCGATCACGGGAACGCCGCAGGCACCGGCCTCTATCACCACGCGCCCGAATGCTTCTTCGCCAATGGATGGCGCCACCAAAACTGTCATTTTCGAAAGAAGCGCAGGAATGTCGTATCGTGTGCCCAAAAATTGCGTCGCATGCTCCAAACCCAAGTTCCTGGTCAGAGTCAGAAGTTCCTCCTTGTATTGAGGTTTGGGGGCATCGCCGATGATCTGGATCTTGATATTCGGATAGACGCGTACAACACGCGCCATGGCCTTGAGAAACAGAGAATGCCCCTTGATGGGAGTAAGGCGCCCGATTAAACCGATGATGATCTCCCTGGGCGCGACAGCGGCTCTTTCCGGATCCCACTGAAATTCTTCAAGATTCACACCTCGGGGGATCAGGCGTATCTTCTCGTGCGAAACTCCAAAATCATCACGCATGCGCTTCCCGATGATGTTGCTCGCCACGATCACAAGCTTGCCCCAACCCATGGGCCGACTTAGCAGATGTTTGCTGTAAAATCCATGACAAGTGGTGACAAATGGCACATTCGTGCGTCTTCCAACAAGAAACGCAACAAGCGCCGGCACACGACTTCTCGCATGAATGATATCGACAGATTCGAGCCGGATGATCCTTGTGAGCGCGCGAACCGAATAGACGATCGAAAACAAGTTTTTTTTGTGAACGGGGAGCGTGTAATGCGTAACACCCGCCGAGGTAAGGTCCCCCACAAGGGGCCCGCCGGCCGAGACCACCACAGCCTTGTGCCCCCGCTTTACGAGATATTTGGCCAAATCCACGGTTCCTCGTTCCACGCCCCCGGATTTCAACTCCGGTAGAATTTGCAGAACTTTCAAAGGACTCTCCTTGCCGCATCGGCCAGAACTGCTTCCTCACGCCGGCGATGGCCGTCTGCGGCCGTCCAAGGGCTCGACATCCATTTTTCCAATTGCGCCGCAAGATCCCCGGCCCGGCACACAACGATCAATCCATCCTTTTCAAGATGTTCCAAGTAATTCTCATACTTTTTCTTCATCCTTTGATCTTTCCAGGGACCGATTACAAGCACGGGTTTGCCTGTAGACACCGCTTCGGAGATCATCGACACGGACTCCGCCGTTACCACCAGGATATCGGACAGTCCCAAAATACCGGCGACAGCTCCCGTCTGATTAGATTCGTTTGCGATTAAAAGAAGCGGGCACAGTGAACGCTTCCCGAACAGGCCTTTGAGGAATGTCTGGGCCCACACGGGCGTGCGTCTGGATGTTGTCAAGAGTGTCACGGATCCCGTTTTCTGGCAAAATTCACGCACGCTCTCCATGAATGCCACGAATATTTCCGTGTCAAAGCGCAGCGACCGGGCATCCCCTCCCACAAAGACACCCACTCGGCGCTGTCCCGCCGGCAATTCAAGCTGAGCCGCCAGCGCACTCGCCTCCAACTCCAGATCCTGCGTGCCAAACGCCGAGAGAGCCCCATCGGTGATGAAAATATTTTTATTTTTTTTCATTCGGTCATGCCGAGGCGCAACCACCGCGTCAAAATGCGCGGACGCAATAGAGGGTTTCATCACCACCACAGATTTGGCGGCATTTTCTTTTTTAACCCAGAGATTGATATCGGCCAGAGACGAGCCGCAGGAGATCACAATGTCCGCATACGTGCGCAAAAGTTCATCGTAACTTGTCTTTTCAAGCAACGCCCTCATGAATCTCCTCCGAAACGGCAAATGCCCCCGCAACAGGACGCTCAACGTCCTGACGCCGCGTGCAAAAATATTATTACGGAGAACAGGCTCAATCACTTTTGAAAAAACTCTCTCCGAATCTAATCCATGCGCCTTACGCTCGTTCCGGATGGCCTCCAACACCGCCCGAGATTGATTTAGATGCCCAGCTTTCCCATCGCTCAAAATAACGACACGGCGGTCCGGAGAAGACTTCCAGCGCCGATGCGCCCAGAGCCACTGTTCGGGATGGCGCCGCACCTGGCGTTCCAGCGAGTCGGCAAAACACTGCAGCATCTGACGCTGCGCCTCTTCAGGAGCTAAGGACGGGTCCGGCATTGGGATTGGCTTCTCGACCACGATCCGAAAAGTCATATTTTTTTCACGGACGATAAACGACGGAAAGATGGGTGATTGAGTGCGCATTGAAAAAATCGCCGCGCCTGCCGGCGTGGAGGACAGTCTATTGAAAAAATTCACAAACCGCCCTTGCCTCCCCCCGTCTTGATCACTCAAAATTCCGACGATCTCCCCCTTTTTCAACGCTCGAAGGATCTCGCGCACCGGCATTCCTTTGTGAATCACCTGACTCCCTTTGGAACGACGCAAATCATTGAGGTAGGAATCCGATCGGGGATGCTTTTGGACGCGCGCCAGGGCCACCATAGGGTAGCCCACGAGCCCGCTGACAATATTCAGAATCTCCCAACTGCCGAAATGGCCTGTTAAAAAGATAATCCCCTGTCCGCGGGCCAAATACGGTTCAAAATTTTCCCGGCCCTCGATCACAAAGCGCCGCTCAACGTCCTGGCGGGTTAATTCCGGGATACGAAGCATCTCAATGGCCGATATGGTGAGATTCTGAATGGAGAGCTTCGCAATCAAACGAAGTTCTTTGGAGCTTTTTTCAGAGCTGTATGCCATGCGTAGATTCTTGTAGGCAATACGCCGCCGAGCAGTCAGGTAAAACAGCGCCGACCCGATCCGTTTGGCTATCCAATAGCTGACCCTTAACGGCAGAACCCGCGCCCAAAAGCGCGCGAATTTTATGGCACTAAGAATGCATGCATCTTCGAATAAAATCTTCTTCATCACTCACCTGAAGTTCGATCTCTAGCACCCAGAACGTGAACGCCCGAGCGTCCTCGGAGGATCCCTTTTCCAAAATAGTTTGCAGGCGGAAAAAATCCTTTTCCGTGGTCACCGCTTCTTTCAACCCCATGGCACGGGCCTGCTTTATAAAACGGGCGACTTCCGACGCTTGGAAAGGGTGGTGATCCTCGTAACGGGCTGCGAACTGAATCTCCGCCCCGAGAAGCTCCACCGTCTTTTCGAACGAATGCGGGTCCCCGATGCCCGAAAGCGCCGCCACTTTCCGTCCCCGCAGGTCATGGGGCTGGAGTGTCCGGTTCCGCAAGGGATCGTGCAAGGCCACAGGATTATGGATGGCTTCAAAAATGACGGCGTTCGGCTTGATGGTGCTGAGCTTTTGCCGTATCCAGTGCACATTCTTCGAACCCACGTCACTTTTTGTGAGAACGAAAATGTCTGCCCGAGCCAAATTGTTGAGAGGTTCGCGCAGAGAGCCCATCGGAATGAGCCCTCCGGGCCCAAAAGGCTCGGTGGCGTTCAGCATCACCATGTCCAAATCCCGATGCAAATTCCAATGCTGGAATCCATCATCCATCAAAAGAAACTGGGCCCCGTGTTTTTGGACTGCTTCCCGCGCGGCACGAACACGGTCCTTGCCGACCATGACCGGAATTCCTGGTAATTTTTTCCGGAGTTCCTTTACTTCGTCATCGCCGTAACCGCGCGTGAGAACGGCAACTTTTTTTCCCTCCCGTGACAACTCCCTCGCCAGCATCACCGTGAGCGGCGTTTTTCCTGTGCCCCCCCAGGTGATATTGCCGATGGAGACGACGCGCGCCTCCACCTTTTTCACCCGGCTCGGAAACCACCGGTACGTGGACTGCCAAAACCAGACGGCCGCCCCATAAATGGCGGCAAGTCCTTTAGCGAATAATTTTTTCATACGTGGATAAAACTCCTTTTTTCGATTCTAAATTAGACAACACTGTGTCCAGGTTCTTTTCCGTCGCACCCTGATGGCGTCTCGCTAGCGCTTGCGCGGCACGCCCCAGTGCCTGCATCCGCGCCCTATCATGAATCAGTCTTTCGATCTCCTGTTTCAGTTCCTCGACATTCCTGACTTGAACGGCCGCATGGCCGTCCCTGAACTCTTTTGACATTTCCAAGAAATTATCCATATTCGGCCCAAACAGGATCGGTTTCGCGTACACCGCCGGCTCCACCAAGTTGTGTCCTCCGGCTTTCACAAGACTCCCACCGATAAAAACAAGATCTGCCGAGTCGTAGAGCGGCGCTAGGATCCCCACCTGGTCCAACAAAAATACGGCTTTTGCGGGATGATTCACCGCTTCAGACCCCGACAGGGAGGATGTCTTGATCAAAGAGACGCCCACGCGCTGAGCCGCTTTCTCAATCGAAAGCAAACGCGTCAAATGTCTCGGGGCCACCAACATTCTGAAAACGGGGAACTTCGCCGCCAGTTCGGGTGCCATTCGAAAAAGAAGCTCTTCTTCGCCCTCATGGGTGCTGCCCGCAATAAAAAGAAAAGATCCTCCCGACTTGACCGCGCGCCTAAGGGGCCGGGCCAACTCTTCCTGGTAATGCGAGGGCTCCCAATCGTATTTCATGTTGCCGTTCACGCTTACCTTTTGAGCCTGGGCGCCCAGCGCCAAAAAACGCGAGCGCATCCGTTCATCCTGAACACAGAACACGCTAATTTTTTGCAAGACCGCCTTTAAAAAAATTCGTGCGCGGCGATATTTTGGGAACGCCTTATCAGAGATTCTTCCATTCACCAGGAACACCGGAACATGACGCCGCGAAAGCTCGCGGATCAAGTTTGGCCAAAGCTCCGTCTCAAAGAGAATGAGTGCGGCGGGACCCGTTTCCCGGATAAAACGATTGACGCAAAAAGGGAAGTCGAGCGGAACATAAAGCAGATCGTCCTCTTCATTCTTGATCTTACGCGCAACCTCATACCCAGCGGCCGTCATCGTTGTAAAAAGGATCTTGGCCCCCGGCACCCTCGCGCGGAGCCTGTCCGCGAACCGCACCGCCAACCCTATCTCTCCCACCGAGACGGCGTGCACCCACCAGACCGTCCGCCCAACCAATCGTTCCCGGATTCCCTTTGGCACCCCCCCAAACCTGGACGAAGCCCCGCGCACGAATTTGCCCTTCAAGGCAAACGCCGGCAGCGCAAACAACGCATAGATCGTAAAACAGATATTATAAAGCAACCACATTTGATCTTTCTTGATCATTTAATGACTATTTAGTCGTTGAGCCGACTCAACGACTCAACGACTCAACAACTCAGCGCCTCAACCCCTCCACAGCCTCTACGCTCTCGGATGCGCCTTTTCGTAGGCTTCTTTCAGCCTCTGACTCGACACATGCGTATAAATTTGTGTCGTCGATAAGTTCTCGTGCCCTAAAAGTTCTTGCACCGATTTCAGGTCCGCTCCGCGGTTCAAAAGATGCGTGGCAAATGAATGCCGCAGCGTATGCGGAGAAATCCCTTCCCGTCGTGAAGTTTTTTCGATATAACGGTCCACCGTTCGACGAACGCTTCGATCCGTGAGCCGGGAACCCTCCTGATGCCTCGAATGATTCAAAAAAACGGCCCGGGAGCCCCCCGCTGTTTCCCTCTTTCGTAATTCAAGATAATGCCTGATCGAACGCAGTGCTCTGTCCCCGATGGGACAGAGCCGTTCTTTGGCCCCTTTTCCGAAAACCCGGCAAACCCCGCTGATAAAATCGATCTTATCCGTGTCCAGCCGGACAAGCTCCGAGACACGCATCCCGGTGGAGTAGAGCGTTTCCAGCATGGCTTTGTCACGCCGGCCTGCCAGGTCGTCCTCGGGCGCTTCCAGAAGCTTCGCCACTTCATTTTCCTCCATCACCATGGGCAGCTTTTTCTCAAGCTTGGGATTTTTCACGGCAGCCATAGGATTTTTTTCCAAATATCCCTCCCGCACTAAAAACCGGAAGAATGTTCTGAGCGCCGCCATGCGCCGGCCCATGGTCCTTTTCGAAAGTCCCAGGGATGCCATCTCCGCGAGGAACGAGCGCAGCGACTCCCTTGTCACCTCCGCCAGGGGTTTCTTTTCGAGAAAACGCGTGAACTGCGTGAGGTCGTGTGTATAGCTCTTGAGCGTGTGTGAAGAATAATTTTTCTCCACTTTCAGATAATCAAAAAATTTTTGCGCTTTGTCGTCCATCAGACCCATTCTCTGCGCTTAGGTGACATCAAAATCTTCGTCACTTTTTATGGGCGGCAAACCGGGTGCGGCATCCGGCGCTTCGGAAGTGCTGGCTCCGCCTGGCGAGGGAAGACGGTTTGCGATGAACGTGCATGCCGGGTACGTGGTGCAGCCGTAAAACGGCCGGCCACGACCGGACTTCGCTTTGCGCTGCACAAGCTTTCCCGCTTTGCACTGAGGACAAACAACCTCGGTGGAAATGGACTTCGCGTTTTTGCATTCGGGCCAGGCGAGGCAGCTCATGAAGCGCCCGCGGCGGCCCCACTTGATCACCATCGGTTTCCCGCACAACTCACAGATCTCGTTCGTGGCTTCATGCACTTTTTTCACGGTCTGGATCCCGTCTTTCGCGAGCGTCATTTGCTCTGCGAACACCGTGTAAAATTCCCGCACCACGCTGACCCACTCGACGGAACCCTCTTCGATCAAGTCGAGTTTTTCCTCGAGATCAGCCGTGAAATTAAAATCCAGCACTTTTGAAAAGTGCTTCACGAGGATATCTGTGACCAGAATCCCCAATTCCGTTGGGATCAAACTCCCTCCCTCGCGCCGTATGTAATCGCGATCTGTCAGCGTCGCAATGATGGGCGCATACGTAGAGGGACGGCCGATTCCCCTCTCTTCCAGAGCCTTGACAAGCGATGCGTCCGTGAAGCGTGCCGGAGGTTTGGTGAAATGCTGAGTCCCGTCGAGTTTATGGAGCTTCAAATGCTCCTCTTTCGTGAGCTCAGGCAAGGGATTATCCTGCTCCTCGTCGCGCCCCGAGGCCGCGAGGAATCCCGCAAATTCGACGCGGCTGCCCGTTGCGCGGAATGTAAAACGGCCCGCAAGAATTTCCACCGTTTCCTGAGCAATCACGGCCGGTACCATTTGGCTGCCCATCATCTGTTCCCAGATCAGAGAATATAATTTGAATTGGTCGGTTGAAAGGTATTGCTCCACGACCTTGGGGGTGCGAATCACGGAGGAGGGCCGGATCGCCTCATGAGCTTCCTGCGCTGCTTTTTTTGATTTGTAAACGTTGGGCCTCTCCGGCAAATACTCTTTTCCGTAAAGTGATTTGATTGCCTGGCATGTTTCCGCGAGCGCAGAATCTGAAACACGCACCGAATCTGTCCTCATGTAGGTAATCAGACCCACGCTGCCCTCTTCACCGAGCTCGACGCCCTCATACAACGTCTGCGCAATCCTCATGGTCTTGGAGGCCGGGAAACGGAATCGATTGTAAGAAGCCTGCTGAAGTTTCGACGTGGTAAAAGGCGCGGTTGGATTTCTTTTTTTCTTCTGCTTTTTGATGTCCGAAACAATGAAAGCGGCGCCCTTTAATTCTGCTAAAATATCGTCCGACTGCGATTTGTTCCGGAGTTCTTCTTTTTTTTCCCCGATCTTGTCGAGCGTTGCCCTGAAAACACGGGACTCTCTTTTTTCCTTGCTCAGCTCTGCGTCAAGCGTCCAATACTCCTCGGCTTTGAACGACCGGATTTTCCTCTCCTGGTCCACGATAAGACGCAGCGCCACTGACTGCACGCGTCCGGCTGAAAGGCCGCGCCCCACCTTTTGCCAGAGAAGGGGGCTCAGGCTATAACCCACCAGGCGGTCCACCACGCGGCGCGCCTGCTGAGCGCCGACAAGATCCATGTTGATATCCCGAGGGGTCTTGAACGCGTTTTGCACCGCCTCTTTCGTGATTTCGTTGAAAACCACCCGACGCACGTTCTTTCCCTCGCCCAATGCCGTCATCAAATGCCAGCTGATCGCCTCCCCCTCTCGGTCCGGGTCGCAGGCTAAATATAAATCTGTCTTGCCTTTGGCTTTTTTCTTAAGTTCGCTGAGCGTCTTTTTTCTGTCTTTCACAACAATATATTTCGGTTCAAAATTGTTCTCGATGTCGATTCCCATCTTGCTTCTCGGAAGATCGATCACATGCCCCATCGAGGCGGTAACCTCGAAGTTCGGCCCAAGATATTTATGGATGGTCTTGCATTTGGCGGGGGACTCCACGATGACGAGCGCCTTGGCTGCAGCTGCGCCGCCACCGACAAAGTGGACGATCTCAAGTTCATCGCCGTCACTCAAAACTGCTTTTGAGAGTTCGTCCCGCGAAAGGATTTCAAGGTTCCTCTCGACCACAACTTTTTCTTTTTGCAACGAAAGCTCAAGAAGCAGCTCCGCCACCGTGAGGGTTGTTTTGAACTCTTTTGACTCGCCGTTCACTTTGATTCGAATGGAACTCATGAAGTCCTCTCGCTAAAATACTTTCCCGGCAATTCTCTCACGGCACCTTTCATGGCTAAAGACGTCAACAAGGTCATGGTTTTTTGGGGAGAAAGCTCGCTTTTTTCCACCACTTCGTCCAGATGCATCGTTTCCGCGTGCCTCAGCAACCGAATGAGGTTTTTTTCGTCTTTGTCCAGAACCAGGTGCTTTTTTTGGGACCCGGAACGGGCGGGGCGCTTCTTTAACCGAAAATCGTTCAAGATATCCTCGGCGGAGGTCACAAACCGGGCACCCTGTTTTAAAAGTTCGTTGGAACCCTCCGCTTTTTTTGAATCGGCGTATGCCGGAAGCGCGTAAACATCGCGGCCCTGCTCGAGCGCGTAATCCACCGTGATCAGGGCTCCGCTCTTTTGGCGGGCCTCCACAACAATAACGGCTAGTGATAATCCGCTGATGATGCGGTTCCTCATGGGAAAATGATGCGGGAGGGGTTCTGTCGCCATTGGAAATTCTGAAATTACGGCACCCTGCCTCCAAATTTCATCCGCCAGTTTGCGGTTTTCCGGCGGGTATATTTTTGATAGTCCGCTTCCCAACACCGCGACGGTGGTTCCCGCCTCGAGAGCGCCGCGATGTGCCGCCGAATCGATGCCGCGAGCGAGCCCGCTGACGATGACCGCTCCGGCGGCGGCAAGATCTCTCGCAAGAGTCGTGGATGTCTCAAGCCCATGTCTGGTGGCCTCGCGTGAACCGACCATGGCTAAACACACCCTTGCATTTTCAGGTAAATTTCCTTTGACGTACAAAAGGATAGGCGGATCATGAATCTCCTTGAGCAACACAGGGTACTCCTTATCCAAAAAAGTAATCAGGCTGATTTTTTGAGCGGCGGCCGCTTGGATTTCTTCATCGACGGCTTCCCAACACGCTTTCGTTCCAAGCTCCGCGGCATTCAAGTGACGCAGGCCCTCGATCTTGGCCCAATTCTTAATGCTGTTTTGAAAAAACCCCTCCAAAGATCCAAAAGCCATCAAACCGTTCGTGAATGCTTTTGGCCCCATGTCCTTGACCAATCGAAGCGCTAAGATCTGGCGGAGTTTTTCAGTGACTCTCATTAAAACCAATCTTTCCCATATTCAAACTCTTCTTCTTTTTCCAAGGCTTCCAGGATCCGGGCCGCCACCTGCGGCCCTGTTTGTCCGTCCGAAGCAAAACAAAGATCTGCCGTTTTGTATACCGGCGTCCGAGCCTCAAGCAAACGGCGTATCTCCCCCGTCACATCCTGGGACTTAAGAAGCGGGCGATGGCGCGCGTCCTTGACCCGCCGGTAAATCGTCTCCGGAGTCGCCGTAAGCGCTACGAGGAGCCCGTTGGATCTAAGCGCCGCAAGATTTTCGGCATCCATCACAGCACCACCGCCAGTCGTGATCACCTGGCCCGAATGCGAAGCAACGTCCAGGATCACTTTCTTTTCCAGCCGTCGAAAATAATCTTCGCCTTCCTTTTCAAATATTTCAAAGATCTTTCTCTTTTCCTTCTCTTCAATGAGGTGGTCAATATCCACCAGAGCGCGATTCATCTTTTTTGCCAATATTTTCCCGACGGTGGATTTGCCGGTTCCCATGAAACCGATCAAGACAATGTTCTTATGTGAAACCATGCATGAAGTCCCTAGTTCGGAGTTCGGCGTTCGGAGGGAAGACCTGAATTTTTATTCCGAACTCCCGACCCCAAATTAATATTCTTTAATTTGCTTCAAATACCCCTCATAATTTCGTTTTGTCTCTCTCAGGCTGTCGCCGCCGAACTTTTCGAGAAAACTCGAGGCAAGTTCAAAAGCAACCATCGCTTCCCCAATCACTCCGCAGGCCGGGACCGCCGTGACATCGGAGCGCTCCACCGTGGCGGACTCCTTGGCCTTGGATTCGATGTTGACCGATTGCATCGGGCTCATCAGCGTCGAATAGGGTTTTGTCGCCGCGCGGAGAACGATATTCTCGCCGTTGGTGACACCACCCTCAAAACCGCCGGCGCGGTTGGTCTTGCGGTAAAATCCTTTTTTCTTGTCATAGAATATTTCATCGTGCACCTGGCGGCCCAGAGCCTCTGAAACCGCGAAACCCATTCCGACCTCGACCCCTTTCACCGCCTGGATGGACATAAGCGCCGCGCACAACTTCGCGGTAAGACGTCGGTCATAATGGACAAAACTCCCCAGACCTACGGGGGCTCCCTTCACCATGACCTCGAATATCCCCCCGATCGTATCCCTTTTTTGGCGGGCCTCATCGACGCGAGCCATCATTTTCTTTTCGGCCGCTTTGTCCGCGCAATGCATCGGAGAATGAAACGCCTGTTTTTTAATCTGGTCAAAATTCATTTTTTCCGTGGCTGCCAACACGCCCCCAATGGACACCACGTGACTGACAACATCCACGCCAAACTCCTTGAGAAAACTTTTGCACACGGCGCCCACAGCTACCCGGGACGTCGTTTCCCGAGCACTGGCGCGTTCCAGAATATCCCGCGCATCCGCGCGATCATATTTCAGAACGCCCGTGAGGTCCGCATGTCCCGGCCTTGGGCGCTTAACCACCGGCAACTCGTGGATCTTGAAATCCCGATTCGGGATCAGCAAGGCAATAGGCCCCCCGATCGACACCTGCGACCGAACCCCGGACAAGACTTCCGCCGTGTCTTTTTCAATGGTCATCCGGCCGCCTCGGCCGTACCCCTCCTGGCGCCTGGCCAATTCCGCATTGATATCAGCTTCTTTCACCGTGAGGCCCGCAACCATTCCCTCTAGAATCGCAATCAGGCATTTGCCGTGAGATTCTCCGCTCGTCAAAAAACGCAACATAAAATCCTCCTATGAAAAGAAATCAACTCAGATTGCACAGATTTGAAATAAGATTACACGGATTACAGGCAAGGACTAATCTGCGTCATCTGTTTTTTAATCTGTGTCATTTTTTTGCTCTTACGGTTTTAAAAAATTAAAATACCATTCCATCACTTGTGGTCCGATGAACAAATACAAAAAAGCTCCGAAAGCTAAAAAGGGGCCGAAAGGGATTAACTCTTCCCCTTTGCGGATGCGCAGATAGATCCCGACCATCGCCCCCGAAAGAGACGAAACAAAAATCGTCCACAAAACACCGCGCCAGCCGATCACCCCACCGATCGCCGCCAGAAGTTTCACATCGCCTCCGCCCATCGCCTCTTTTTTAAGCACCCATTCCGCGACCGTTCCCACTAGGTACAGCGATCCGCCGCCCAACAGAATCCCTTTCGCCGCAGCCAGCAACCCGTTCAAGTGTCCGGCCTGCCCGTGAATTTCCGGGTAAAAAATGGAAACGCCCAAGGCCACCGCGATGGCCGGCAGCGTGATGACGTCCGGAATAATCTTGTAACGCAGATCAATGACACTCTGCACGAGAAGCCCCAGCGTCAAATACAAATACAGCAAGCCTCTCGGCGTCGGCCCGAACGTCAGGTAAAAAACAACGAATAGAACGCCCGTCAACGCTTCGATGAGCGGGTATTGAAAAGAAATCCTGCTTTGGCAATGCCGACATCTGGCGCGCAGAATCAGAAAACTCAAAATAGGAATGTTGTCAAACCAGGCAATCGGTTTAAGGCAGCCTGTGCAATGAGAGCCGGGAAACACAACGGACTCTTCTTTCGGCAGACGCAGCATACATACGTTGAGAAAACTTCCGACAAGAGAGCCGAACACGAACATCACTAATGCTTCCAAGATTTCAGCGCCTCCCTCATGCATTCGCGGACACCCTCTTTTTTTCCGGTCCATAGCTCAAAAGACAGAGCCGCCTGGGCCACCAGCATCCCCACCCCTCCTGCGCAGGGAATGCCGAGTTTTTTTGCCTCTTTGATCCAGGGTGTTTCTGCCGGCGTATAAACCATATCATAGGCTGCTTTCGGCTCAGGAATGAGGCCCCAATCCACCGGAAGATCCTGGCTGCCCTTGCCTCCGCTCATTCCGCAAGGCGTGGCATTCAGCACCAGATCCAATTTTTTATCCGGAAGATCACTGAAAGATTCCAAAAAAACAATCTCCGTCTCCGAAAAATGGCCTGCCGCGTATTCCGCGAGCCCTCGCGCACGTTCGCGCGAGCGGTTAAAAATGAAGATGCGATCCGCGCCGGCCCGTGCCAGCGAAAAAACAACTCCACGCGCCGCACCGCCGGAACCGATCACAAGAATATCTTTTTCCGACGGCCCGAAAGAAAGCTCTTCACGCAGCGCCTGAAGAATCCCGGGACCGTCCGTGTTGTAACCGAAAAGTTTTTTGTCTTTTTGAACAACAGTGTTGATGGCCCCCGTCAGGCGGTCCAAGTCCTCGGGAATCTCATCGACAAAATTGATGGCGTCCTCTTTAAAAGGAATGGTGACGTTCACACCCCGGATGCCAAGCGAACGCACTCCCTCAAAAGCCAGCGCCAAAGATTCTGGTTCGATACGGAACGCCAGGTAAACACAGTCCATTCCAAGATGTTTGAAAACAGCGTTGTGCAGATGCGGAGAAAGGGAGTACTCCACAGGATTCCCAAATATCCCGTAGAGTTTTGTTTTAGGGTCTATTTTTACGTCCATGAGCACACGTCTCTCCCGATCCGAAGTGCCTGCCGATCTTACGCCGGTCTTCAAACGCCGTACGCGGCCTGCCCCTTCTTGGAAACTTGAGAGCGATAGACCATCTTATTGATCGCGTCAAGATACGCTTTGACGCTGGCTTCGATGACGTCCGTGCTCAATCCTTGTCCCAGAATGACCTGACCGCCCGGCCTCTGAACCTTGATCGTCACTTCCCCCTGAGCATCCTTGCCCACGGTGACAGAGCGGATCTGATAGTCCAAGAGACGCGTTTTTTGCTGGATAATTTTGTCGATAATCTTGTAAGCGGCATCCACCGGACCGCTGCCGGTGCCAGAGGCAGACTTTTCTTTCCCTTTCACTTTTAGACAAAGGGAAACCTTTGGTTCCTTGCCGGTTTGGCTCAACACACTTAGGTAGGCCAACTCATAGATCCTGGGACTCGAGGCGATCTCGCTGTCGACGAGCGCCATCAGATCGTCGTCGAAAACTTCTTTTTTTTTGTCCGCCAGTTCTTTAAAACCAACGAACACATGCTCGAGTTCCTTGGCTGTGAGCTTGTAATTCAATTTGTTCAATCGGCTTTCGAGCGCATGCCGCCCAGAGTGCTTGCCCAACACCAGCTGCGTGTCTCCGAAGCCGACATCCTGCGGGCGCATGATCTCATAGGTTTTTCGGAACTTGAGAAGCCCGTCCTGATGGATGCCCGATTCATGCGTAAACGCATTCTTTCCGACCACGGCTTTGTTCGGCTGCACCACCATCCCGGTGAGAGCGCTTACCATGCGGCTGGACTTACAAATTTGATCACGCCGAATATTTGTGTAACGGTTGTCAAAAATGTCTTTCCGGGTATCGAGCGCCATGACGATCTCTTCCATGGCGGCATTTCCTGCGCGTTCGCCGATGCCGTTCACGGTGCATTCCAGCTGCCGAGCGCCGAATTTGACGGCTGCGAGAGAATTAGCCACCGCCAACCCAAGATCGTTATGACAATGGACGCTGACGATTGCCTTGTGGATGTTTGGAACATTCTTGAAGATTCCTTGGATTAAATTCCCGAACTCGAACGGCGTCGTGTATCCCACCGTGTCTGGAATATTGATCACGGAAGCGCCCGCTTCAATCACAGACTCGATCACCTCATACAGAAAATCCGGTTCCGTGCGTGAGGCATCCTCCGGAGAAAACTCAATCTCGTTTATTTTTTTTCGCGCGTATTTTACGGCCTGAGAAGCCAAACGAACGATCTCTTCCTTTGCCTTGTTCAATTTGTATTTCCGATGGATTTCGGAGGTGGCCAGAAAAATATGAAGCCTTGGCTTCTTCGCGGGTCTCAAGGATTCAAGCGCGATGTCCATATCCTTTTGGATCGCGCGCGCCAAGGCACAGATGGTTGGACCCTGCACCTCTTTGGCGATCCGCTTCACTGCCGCAGCATCCCCGGGAGAAGTCACAGGAAATCCGGCTTCGATAATATCGACTTGCAGAACGGCCAGCTGCCGAGCGATCTCGAGCTTCCCTTTCTCGTCGAGACTCGCGCCCGGCGACTGCTCGCCGTCGCGCAACGTGGTGTCAAATATGTAAATGCGGTTTTTTTCGTCCATAATTTTTCTAGCGGACAGCGGACAGCGGACAGCGGACAGATAGAGCATGCCCGTCCATTTCCTGTCTCCTGTACGCTGTACGCTGTACGCTGTACGCTTGAATTAAAGCCACTTCATCATCCCTCGTAATTTAGCGCCCGTCACTTCGATCGCGTGCTTGTCATCCGCGTGACGCAGGCGTTCAAAATTCTTTTTTCCTTTTTTGTAATCGTCCAGGAATTCTTTTGCAAATTTACCGTTCTGGATCTCTTTCAGCACCTTTTTCATTTCCTTGCGGGTCCTGTCCGTAATAATTCGAGGGCCGCGCGTGACATCGCCGTATTCTGCGGTATCGGAGACACGCTTACGCATTCCCTGGACACCCGTCGCATAGATCATGTCCGTGATGAGCTTGAGCTCATGCAAACATTCAAAATAGGCAATCTCCGGCTGGTAACCCGCTTTGACCAGAGTTTCGAAACCGGCCTTGACCAAAGCCGCGGTGCCGCCGCAAAGAACAGTCTGCTCGCCAAAAAGGTCTGTCTCCGTCTCTTCTTTGAATGTCGTCTCGATGACACCCGCACGCGTCCCGCCCAAACCCTTGGCGTAGGCCAGCGCTATTTTTTTGGCATGGCCGCTGGCATCCTGAAAGACTGCCACGAGACAAGGCACGCCTTTTCCCTCTTCATAGAGACGGCGGACAAGGCTTCCCGGGCCTTTCGGCGCCACCATGAAAACGTCCACAAATTTTGGGGGCACAATCTGCTTGAAATGGATATTGAACCCATGCGAGAAAGCCAGCGCCTTGCCCTTGGTCATGTAGGGCTCCACGGAGCGTTTGTAAATCTCTGCCTGCAAAGGATCCTGCGCGAGAATAATGATGATGTCAGACTTCCGTGCGGCTTCGCCGGCATCCACCGGCTCGAAACCATCTTTCTTGGCCATCTCATAGTTCGGCCCGCCGGGGCGCTGCGACACAATGACACGAACACCGCTGTCGCGGAGGTTGAGCGCCTGTCCGCGGCCCTGGATCCCGTAGCCGATGACCGCGATAGTCTTATTCTTCAGGTAAGAAAGATCCGCGTCCTTATCGTAATAAACTTTTGCTGCCATTAGAAACCTCCTTAAAACAAATTGAGTTGTAAGTGATCATGCTGTCTTTTTAGTTTTTCTTTGAAAGCGCCACGGTGCCTGTTTGGGCAATCTCAAGGATCCCGATCTGCTTCAAAGCCTCAAATATTTTTTTCGTGTTCTGCCGGGATTCGGCGCATTCGGCCAGAAGCACTTTTGCGCTTTCCTCGACAACGCTCAGCCGGTACTGGGAACCAAGTTCCTTCAGAGCCGCTTTGTTGGACGGCGTATTCTTGATCTTGACCAGCATCAGTACACGGTCCGTGAAACCCTCTTCCGAAAGATCCTGAACCTTGATGACGTCGATTAGCTTGTTCAGCTGTTTCTTGATCTGCTCCAATGTCCTCAAATCGCCCGACGCAACCAATGTAATGCGCGACACCGTTGCATCCTCGGTCTCACCCACCGCCAGAGAATCAATGTTGAAACCGCGCGCCGAAAAAAGTCCCACGACATGCGACAGGACGCCCGCACGGTTTTCCACCAACACGGACATCACGCGATGTTCTACCGGAGTTTGCTCATGTACCGCCATTCATTACTCCTTAAAAAAATTTCACTCTCTAGCAGGTCGCGTATAGGGATTACGCGATAGAAAAACTTACTTAAAAAGTTCCGCAGCATTTCTTCCCGCCGCCCTGTCCGCTGTACGCTAAAACGGTGCTCAAGCCATGTCCATAATTTCTTCAAAGGAGCGGCCTGCCGGAATCATCGGGTACACGTTCTCTTCCTCGCGCACCACGATATCCAGAATAATCGGCCGGTCTTTGATCGTAAGACTCCAGCGAATTGCCTCGTCCAACTCATCTTTCTTGGTGACCCTGCGTCCGACGCCGCCGAACGCCTCAGAGAGTTTCACGAAATCCGGGTTTCCGCTCATGGTCGAGCTGGAATACCGGTGATTGTAGAAAGCCTCCTGCCATTGGCGCACCATTCCGAGATACCCGTTGTTGATGATCGCAATAATGACCGGGAGCTTATTGACCACCGCCGTGGCCATCTCCTGGATATTCATCTGAATCGAGCCGTCCCCGGAAATACAGACCACCGGCTTTTCAGGAAATGCGAATTTTGCTCCGATCGCCGCGGGAAAACCATAGCCCATCGTGCCAAGCCCGCCCGAGGTCAGAAACTGGTTCGGCCCGTTGAGCTTGTAGTACTGAGCCGCCCACATCTGGTGTTGGCCCACATCCGTCGAGACGATGGCATCCGGTCCAATGATCGCAGCCAGGCGCTGGATCGCATACTGAGGGCGGATCTCATGACTGTCGTCTTTGTAGCGGAGCGGGCTATCCTTTTTCCAGCGCTCGATCTCGGCGAGCCATGCTTTCGTGTCCGCAGCTTTCACGATCTTGTTCAGCTCGATCAAAACCTGTTTTACGTCGCCAACAATGGGAACATCCACCTTGACGTTCTTGGCAATCGCGGACGGATCGACGTCAATGTGAATAATTTTTGAGTTCGGCGAAAATTTTTTAAGATCTCCCGTGACACGGTCGTCAAAACGCGCGCCAACCGCGATGAGGAGATCCGACTCATGCACCGCGCGATTCGCATAAACGGTGCCGTGCATGCCAAGCATGCCCATAAAAAGAGGGTGCGTCCCGGGAACCCCGCCCAAGCCCATCAGCGTGTTTGTGCATGGGGCATGTACTTTCTCCACAAATTCGATCAGTTCTCGCGCAGCACCCGCGATGATGACGCCTCCACCCGTGTAAATTACGGGCTTTTTCGACTCCTCGATCAGTTTAGCCGCCTTTTTAATCTGCCCGGGATGCCCATCCACCGTTGGCTTGAAACCGCGGATACTCACGGACTCAGGGTACTCGAATTCCATCTTCTGCAAGCTGATGTCCGAGGGAAAATCAATAAGCACGGGACCCGGACGACCGTGAGTGGCAATATAAAATGCCTCTTTGATAACACGGGCAAGGTCCTTGATGTCTTTCACCAGATAGTTATGCTTCGTGATCGGGCGCGTGATCCCGGTCACATCGGCTTCCTGAAAAGCGTCATTTCCGATCAAAAATGATTTCACCTGGCCTGTAAGTACGACGAGGGGGATAGAATCCATGTACGCGTCCGCGATGCCGGTGACGGTATTCGTTGCCCCCGGGCCTGAAGTGACGACCACAACACCGACTTTTCCAGTCGATCGCGCATAACCCTCGGCCATGTGGACCGCGCCCTGCTCATGGCGCACCAAAACCACCTTGAACTTCGCGTCGTACAAAGCGTCAAAGAGCGGCAAACAGGCCCCGCCGGGTAATCCAAAGACGTATTTCACGCCTTCACGGCTGAAACCCTCGACCACCATCTGCGCACCCGTCATTACTGCCATCGCTCTATCCTCTGATTCTGCCTCTGGTTACGTGCTGTCTACAACGGTCTATTTTAGCAAACTTTGTATTGTATCACGAATAAAAAAGGGATCAAAGAAAATAGTCGATACCTCAATCTTGCCTCCCACTTGCGATGGGTCCTGCCGCTCGGCAGCCCCTAAAATCCTTGCGTAACTTCGTTTCCGCCTGAGGCGCCTGCCCGCCAGCTGCCAGGCGGGGACCCGCCTCTGGCGGGCGCTACGGATTTTGGGGCGCCCCCTGCCTGACCGGCATGCAGGCGCCTCGCGTCACCCGTCGCGGGGTTCTATTGCCATCAGGCAAGATCTTGTTTGGTCTAAGCTTGAGTTTACTTTAATGCGACATCCGTGGGGGCGCCATCCGATGGACCGTGTCGCAACTCCAGGAGGAACCATAGCGCGGCTGAGATCCACACGGCATTCCAGGGCATGAACGACAGCGCCTGAATGTGGAGGTTGTAGTAGTTTCCTAATAGAAATAGAGTTGTGCTCGCCGCATAGAGCCGGGATCCAAGGGATGGCACCAGAGCTCCCAAAGCAACGGGAAGCACGAAGTATTGGACTCCGACGCCGGTCGTGAACACCAGAAAAAAAAGCATCATCATGAGTAGCTGCCGCTCAACGGAATACTTACGAATAGTAAATGGAAACAACACCAGGGCCGAAATAAAACCCCATTTGATAAATCCGGTTTTAAAAAAAGTTGAAATACCATACGGCAAAGCATAAGACGAATAGAAAATAACATTTCTTAAAATATCCTCCTTGCCGACGGCCCAGTAGAGCATCAGGAGCGCCACAAATACGGACGATGTCAGGCCAAAAAGCAATAAACGTATGCCTACCCTCTTGAATCCCGCGTTCAGCGCCACGAGCGTCTCAAAAAAAATAATTTGTTTGATGACAGTTCCCAGCGTGCAGCAGATCCAAAAAAGAACAGCCCCCTCCCCGCTTCGTCTCGAAAGAAAAAACCACAACCCGAGCACGACACACAGGATAGGGATGGAATCGAACTGCCCCTGATACCCCGTCAGAAGAAAGGAGACCGGGTTGAAATAAAAAAATAGTGCCGGGATATAAGCCGGAACATTTTGTCTTTTGGCTATCTTCGCGAGCACAAAGAACGTGGCAAGATCGATGAGCGTCAAAAAAGAACAAAAAACAAAATGAAAACTGGTTTTTGGAAAATAATTTTGCGCAGATTTAAGCGCCCCTAAAATCCAAAACCATATCGGCGGGGAATTGTAGCGGGCATTCCCCGAGTAGGGATCCAGCCCCAGGTGATATCTTTCCGCTGCGATCTGCCAGCTCACGGCATCATAATTTCCTTGAAAAAACCATGCCAAGACCAAGCGAATCAGCGTGCCATCGACCACCAGGAGTGTTGCCAACAGCGGTAAACTTTTTTCTGGCAGTGTCCCATTCCGAATGCCTGCCACAAACATAAGCGCGATCGCGCTGGCCGAAAAAACAGCCGACAAAATTTTTAGATCGTGGAATGTGGGTTGCAGGGCAAGAACACCCAGCAGGAGAACGATCAAAGATGCGGGCAGGAATATTACTTTTCTGTCCCCGGGAGACAGGCTAGCTTCAGAGCGCACAGCAAACCATGGGATCATCAGGTTATGTTCCCGGCGCTGTAACCAACCTTGGAATACGGCTATGGATCCCGCAAACGATTTCATAGGGGATGGTCCCAAGCCATCGGGCCATCTCTTCTGCGGAGATCGTCTCGCGGCCGTCGCGGCCAAGCAAGGTGGCCACATCCCATCGTCGGACGCCGGGCACATGCCCCACGTCCACCAAGGTCTGATCCATGGTCACCCGCCCGACGACAGGGCAGCGCCGGCCCTTAACGAGCACAAAACCCTTATTGGAAAAACCCGCGCGATACCCGTGACTGTAGCCGATGGGCAAAATCGCAATGCGCGTTGTCTTGGAGGTTTGATACGTACGCCCGTAACTCAGGGGCCGGTCAACCGGAACATCTTTCAGGAACGAAATGCGCGCCTTCAGGCTCATCACCGGCTTTAATAAAAAAGGCAGCGCCTGGCCTTCCCAGGGATTAAGTCCGTACAGCATGATGCCGGGGCGCACAAGATCTGCGTGTGCCGCCGGAAAGCGAGTCAACGCCAAACTGTTGGCCGCATGCACAAAACGCGGACAAATATTCATGGCGCGGAGTTTTTCGAGCACCGTCTCAAAGCGATACCACTGAAGTTTTGTGAAATCATCGTTTTTTTCATCCGCGCTTGAAAAATGGGTGTACACCCCCTCGATCTCGACGCGTGGATGGCCCTGAATCTTCTTGAACAAACCCAGCGCATCTCCATGCCAAACACCCAGACGCGACATCCCCGTGTCGATCTTCACATGCGCCGCAGAAACCTTTCCCGGAGAAATTCCTCTTTCAAACGCCGCAAGGTCCTCCGGTGAGGAAAGCGTCGGACGGATCTGGTGCCGCACATACTCGGTCGCCTGCTCAGCATGAAAACTCCCCAAGGTCAAAATCTTGGCCTCGGGGCAAGACTTCCTTAGGTGTATCGCTTCCTCAAGAGAAGCGACCCCAAAAAAACGCACTCCCTCCCGGAACAAGGTCCCGGCAATGACGGACATCCCATGTCCATAAGCATCCGCTTTAACAATAGCCAGGATCCCGGCGCCCGACCGGCGGGTCAACCTCCGGATCTGCCGAAGATTGTGCCGCAAATTATCCAGATTTATCTCGACCCACACAAACGGCTTTCGTCCGCTCTGTCCGCTGCACGCTGCACGCTGTGCGCTATTTCTTCTTCGTGACATTACAATCCCTCGGGTGCAGGTAAAGAGGTTTTAACTTTTCCGCGCTGACGAATTTTTTTTGAATAATTTTTCCGAGCGCGACTTCCGCAACCGTTGAGGCCTTGATCGCTCCGGCAGATGTCGTCTGATCCACATAAATGTTTTCCGTGCCTCTCGGCAAAAGACTCTTCAAGAACAGCTCATCATTCCCCGCGAATCGGGCAGGTGTTCGGACCCGTTTTAAAAAAAGTTCGGCTGTCGTCAGCTGGGGCTCTATAAGAACCTTCATCTTTCCCTCATGGATCTTGTATAAAGCAGCGTACACGTTCCCCTTGCGGGCATCCATAAGAGCTGCCACGGGCCCCTCCGTATCCCGCCCGGCCGAGAATGCAATACACTCTAAGCTTGAGACGGCCACAATCTTTTTTTCCCACACCCAGGCAAGCATCTTTGCCGTCGCCACCCCGACGCGTATCCCCGTGAATGAGCCGGGCCCCACGCCGAGGGCTATAAAATCCAATTCCGAGGGCCGAACACGAACCTTTCGGAGAATTTTCTCAACAAGGGGGATCAGCGCATCTGAATGTTTGGCGACCGCCTCGCTCTGGAGTTCGGTTAAAACTTTCTTTCCGTTGGTAACGGCAACGCTCAGGGAATTCTGGGATGACTCGTAGGCAAGTATCTTCATAAATGAAAACTTTCATACTTATCTCCAATCGTGCGGATCTGAATGTTTCGGGAAGAGGGTCCGCGATGCAATATTTTCACTTCGATCCTCTCCTGGGGAAGAATGGCACTCCCGCGCTCCGGCCATTCGACCAGGGTCACACCTTTCCCCTCGAAACACTCCTCGGCGAACGCCTCGTCCGGACCCTCGACCCGGCCTAAACGATACCAGTCCAAATGAAAAACCGGGAACCGCCCCTGGTATTCATGAATTAAAACAAAGGTGGGACTAGCCACCTCTTTTTCGGAACGGACTCCCAGGCCTTTGGCAATCCCTTTGACAAGCGTGGTCTTCCCGGAGCCAAGCTGCCCGCGAAGCGTGACCACGTCTTTCGGTTTAAGACGCAGGCCCAGGGCTCGGCCTACTTTTTTTGTCTCGGCAGCAGAGCATGTCGTGATCTTAAAATTCATTCAAAATGGTCATAACCCTTTATGGTTAATTTTTCAAATCTTCCTTGTTTTCTCAAAATCTGTATCCCGCGCTTCACAGAAACCGCCTCGCCGATTTTAGTGAATGGCGCCAGACCCCGCTGCCTCCGCGCGCGTAGAAGCCGGGCACCGTCCAGCGGGGACAGAGTGAATAAAAGCTCGAAGTCTTCTCCATCCGCAAGCGCCTGCCGGAGTGAGATCATGCGGGAAGACTTTGGGATTAAACGCTCTTCCAACACTGCCCCCACACGGCTCTCCTGACAAATTTTCCGAATATCCGAAGCCAGCCCGTCAGAGAGGTCCATCATCGCATGAATGCGGAATCCGCTCGTCAGATAATTTGCCTCACGGATCCTTGGTATAAAATGGAGGTGCTTTCCTGACCGGCCGGACCCGCCCAAAGTGCCGCTCACAAAAATCCAGTCCCCCGCCTTGGCTCCCGAACGCATCAGGGCTTTTCCACGGTCTACCTCGCCTAAAAGCGTCACACAGATGACCCAGCGACCGGATGCATTCGTATCCCCGCCGACAATGCTCACGCCGAAACGCCCTGCCGCCCCGAGAAGACCGCGGTACACCTTTTTCAAAAATTCAGCGCGCGTTCGTGGCGGCACGCCGATGGAAACCACCGCATTCGTCGGATGCGCCCCCATGGCCGCGATATCACTCAAATTCACAGCCATCGCTTTCCAGCCAATCTGATAGGCGGTGGCTTCCCCAAGCTTAAAATGACGATTCTCCAAGATCATGTCTGTCGTAACAAGGAGATCTTTCCTGCCATTCAGCCGCAGCACCGCCGCATCATCGCCGATTCCACACTTCACATCCGCCGACGCACTCAAACAAAGCCGCCGGCACATTTGGATACAATCCAATTCGCTCATCATCAATCGCACATCCTAACCTGAAGAAAGATTCCGGAAACCGATCATCGCGCACACCATCACCGTGTTGTGAAGCGCATGGGCCGTAATCGAGGGCACAAGTGAGCCGGAAGTCTCGTAAAGTGCCGTTAAAAACATCCCCAAAAAGAATATGGGGAAAAAAGCCGCCCAATGCATGTGCAGCGCCGCGAACACCGCTGAACTTAAAACCGCTCCCGGCCAAACGCCCAAATGTTTGCGCAATCCCGCGTAGGCAAATCCGCGGAAAAAGACCTCCTCCATCACCGGCCCCAGCACCGCGATAAAAATGGTCAAAACCAGCAGGTAGGGCTGCGTCGAGGCCTTGAGATAGATTTGCACCACTGCTTGCGGCTCAGGCTCTACCGAGAAAAAATGCAGAACGGCCGCCAGGATCGCGAAACACAGGAGTAGCGGCGGAATCATCGCAATGTAGGCCAGAATCCCGGACCTTACGGAATCCCACAGACTGCGAACCCTGAAACCCAGGTCCCTGATCGTTTGTCCATAGCGGCGCCGGACGATCCAAAACACGAAACATAGCACGCCAAGATCCTGCGCCAGGCTACTCAGCAAAAGAACGCTGTCCGAGATTCTCCCGCTCAGCCCCAACGCAAATCGGGCCGTACTTTGAATCAAAAAAAGAAAACCTTCCACCGCAAAAAGAAAAAGAAGCGCCTGGAGCACATCCCTTACACCCCAGGCTACCTCCGATTTTTGGGCAGGTGCCAAAGACAGCCAGGGCAAGCCGCGCCATTTTCTTGTGATCATGTCCGTATCCAAATAAATTCCTAAAAAAAATACGAAAGCGAAACCCAAAGAAAGCGCTCCAACAAGTTCCGGCCGGGCGCTTAAGTTCCGAAGCGCCGCCGATTCTTTTTCCTTCATGAGCTGGACCTCGGCCCGCGCCTGAACTTCGCGCGCTTTTATGATTTTCTTATCCGAAAAAACAGAGTGCGAGATCAGAAGAAAAGAGGTGAGCGCTACCACAAAAAAAACCATCGCAGCAGTCCAGCGGTTTTTCAACGGACATTTACTCCAAAAAATTTCCCGGCCGCTTCCGTCGTCGCATGCGCAAGGTCATCCGGGTCTTCCCCGCGCATTTCGGCTAAAAATCTGGCTGAATCGGCCAAATAGGCCGGTTCATTCCGCTTGCCCCGCATCGCTTGAGGTGCCAGATAGGGAGAGTCCGTTTCCAGAAGAAATCGTCCCAGAGGCGCCTTTTTGGCAACCTCAAGCAAAACCCCCGCGTTTTTGTAGGTTATATTTCCCGTAAAAGAGACGAGAAAACCAAGATCAAAAAGTTGCGCCATTGCTTCGGAATCATAAGAAAAGCAGTGCATGACTCCCCGGAGCTTCCCCTGTCCCCCCTCCCGCAAAATCCTGATCGTGTCATCCAATGCGTTTCGGGAATGCACAATCACAGGCAGGCAGAATTGATTCGCCAAGATCAACATGCGCCGGAATACTTTTTTCTGGGTGTCGGAGTCGGCTTCACTCTTAAAATAATCCAACCCTATTTCGCCGATCGCGACTGGCTTTTGTTGACCTATCTGCAATTCCAATTGTTTAAAACCTTGTTCATCGATCTCGTGGGCAGAATGCGGATGCAAACCCACCGTGTGGGATATAAAAATATTTTGTCTGGCCAGCTCACAGGCCCGGACATTTGTCTCGAGGTCCGTGCCCACATTCACGAGATGCCGGACGCCCGCCGCCAGTGCCCGCCGGATCACTGCGTCACGATCGGCGTCGAATGCGCCAAAATGAAGATGACAATGCGTGTCGACAAGCGTCATTTTTTATTCTCTGTTCCCGCTTTTCTCAAGCGGTCCACAATTTGCGGCAGGGTTGCAAGCACATAGTCAATCTCGGCATCCGTTGTGAAGCGGCCGGGTGAAAAACGGACCGCGGAACGTGCGCGTTTTTCGTCCATCCCCATGGCCAGAAGCACGTGCGACGGTTCCACCGAGCCGGCGGTGCAGGCCGAACCTGTGGAAACTGAAATTCCCTGAAGATCCAAATTCATGAGCAGCGTTTCTCCGTCCAAGCCGTTGAAAGAAAGGTTCAATGTATGGTGCACGCGCTTTTTGGGATCGCCATTGAGAGATACGCCCGATATTTTTTGAGTGAGTCCTTTTTCGAGGCGGTCGCGCAGGGCTCGAACGCGGGGAATCTCATCTTTCCGGTGCCGGAATGTGACTTCTGCGGCCTTGCCGAACCCGACGATCGCGGCGACATTCTCAGTCCCCGGCCGAATGTTCTTTTCCTGATGACCGCCATGCAAGAGCGCTTCGATTTTGACCCCTTTTCGGATAAAGAGAGCGCCGGCGCCTTTTGGCCCGCAGATTTTATGAGCAGAAATAGACAGAAGATCTATCCCGAGCGTTTCCGGATCAAGATCCAACTTTCCATAGGACTGCACAGCGTCCACATGAAATAGAGCCCCCTTCTCGTGCGCGATCTTTGCGGCCTCTCGGATCGGCTGGATCACTCCGGTCTCATTGTTAACATGCATCAGGCTCACAAGAGCCGTCTCCTCAGTCACCGATGCTTGAAGCGCATCAAGCCTCACAACACCGTCGGACCCGACAGGCACATAACTTACCGGACAGCGCCGTCTTTCCAAATGCTGCGCCGTATGCAGCACCGCTTGGTGCTCTACGGCCGAAACTGCCAGATGTTTGCGCTCAATCAGCCTCGCCATCACGACGCCGCGCAGGGCCAAATTGTCGGACTCCGTGCCTCCGGAGGTGAAAATGATGTCGCCGGGCTCCGCCGATAATGTGGCGGCAATCTTTTCTCGCGCCTCTTCAATGGCGTGGCGCGCCTGTTGGCCCTGCCGGTGAAAGCTCGAAGCGTTGGCCAACGAAAGCGCCTCGACCATGGTCTTTTTGACCTCTGGGTCTATAGGCGATGTTGCGTTGTAATCGAGATAGGCTTGCAAGTTCTACTCCGTTTTTGTCGTACAACTCTCATTCATCGGATAGCGCCGTCTCCGGAGGGAACGGCGCGACAAGCCGCCGGCCCGGAGGAGATGGTGCTATCCGATGAACGAGTCTCTGCCTTCGCCGAACGCTGCCTTCTCCGAACGGGTCCTGCCGGCGCACAGCCCCTAAAATGTTCGCGAGATTCTCCGCTCGCATTTTGGGGCGCCCCGCGCGCCGTCACCCGTTCGGTGTCGAGGTAACTTATTTGTTGGTTCCTGGTTTATCTGTTTCAATTCTTGGAAAAAGCGGCGGGCCTTTGGCAATTTGGCCTCCGGTTCCCAGCTGCGCCATCATGGCCTTGGCGGTTTGCGGCATGAAAGGAGCCAAAACCATTGCGACCAACCCCAAGACCCTGACCAGCGTCCCGATCACGGCGGCCAATTCTTCCTTTTTTCCCTGTTTCGACAATGCCCAAGGCGCTTTTTCTTCGATATATTTGTTGGCCTGGCTGACAACAGCCCAAATTTCCGAAAGCGCCTCTGAATAAGCGAGTCGATTCATTGGCTCACGCAACTTCTGAGGCAATGCTTCCGCCGCGGCCGCCAGCAAGTCGGACCCCGGGACTTTTGCAGGAACCGCCCCTTCGAAATATTTCTCACACATGGTCAACGTGCGGTTGAGAAGATTCCCAAGGTCATTTGCCAAATCCGTGTTGTAACGCAGAGTCAAGGCGTCTTCGCTGAACGTTCCGTCGGATCCAAAGGCGGCTTCACGCAAAAGAAAATACCGGAACGCGTCCACACCGTAAGTTTTCACGATCTCGGCAGGGTCCGTCACATTGCCGCGGGATTTGGACATCTTCTGGCCGCCCTGCACCCACCAGCCATGCGCAAAAACAAGCCTGGGAGGCGCAAGACCCAGCGCATGCAACAGAATCGGCCAAATAACGGCGTGATGTCTTAGAATATCTTTTCCTATGAGCTGCGCATCGGCAGGCCACCACTTTTTAAGCTTGGCCTCGTCCGCGCCAAATCCGACGGCCGAAATATAATTGATAAGCGCATCAAACCACACGTAGGTAACGTGCTGATCCGAAAGCGGTGAAGGGATCCCCCAGGAGAGGCGGTTCTTTGGCCGTGAGATGCAAAGATCTTGAAGCGTGTTGTTGTCAAGAAAACCCAACACCTCATTTTTTCGTGATTCAGGAAGAATTCGGAATAATTTCCCCTCGCGTACCGTTTCCGTGAGCCAGCGCTGGTACTTCGAGATCTTGAAAAAAAAATTTTCCTCCTCGAGGTGCTCCACAGGTCGTTTGCAATCGGGACACAACGTCGTTCCATTCTCGCGCAAGATCTGCCCATCGGTCCAAAATGTCTCATCCGGCGTGCAGTACCAGCCCGAATAGTTGTCCCGATAGACATCCCCGCTTTTCGAAAGCTTCCTCCAGACGGCCGCCACCGCTTCTTTGTGCCGAGGCTCGGTGGTTCGGATAAAATCATCGTATTCAATCCCAAGCGTCTTCCAGAGTTCACGGAACGTCAGGGATATCTTGTCCGTAAACTCCTGCGGGGAAAGACCGGCCTCCTTGGCTGCTTTGTCGACTTTCTGGCCGTGCTCATCCGTGCCGGTAAGAAACAGCACCTCTCGGCCATTCATGCGATGCCAGCGCGCAAGCACATCGGAAGCGATTTCGGTGTAGGCATGACCAATGTGCGGCTTGGAATTCACGTAGTAAAGCGGCGTCGTCAGATAAAATTTTTCGCTCACCCCATCCCCTGATTTCTCGTTCGAAGACCCGGGAATTTCATGTCGTCCGCCTTTGGCGGACAAATCAGGGGATGGGGTCATAGCTCATCCCAAAGAACGGATAGGGCGAGTTTGAGATTCACCGAATTACCGATCTTTTCCTTAAAAGATGCGAGAGTTTCAAGGCGCTCGATCAACGCCTCTTCGCTCATGCTTCTAGCCATCTTCTCCTTTTGGAGACGGTCTTTGACCTCGCCTAGAAGCTCTTCCGAACCGACGCGGATAAGAAGCGCCTCCCGAAACTCCTGCGCGGCATGCTCCAACGCCGCGGACACCTCTTCCCGCGTCAACGAGGACAGATCCGGCGTTTTAGCCGCGCGGCCGCGGGACACGCGATCCCACACCGCAGATTTCATGCGCTCAAGTTTGTCCGCGGTGGCCTCGGCATCCGCAATCGGAAGAAAATAAAGTGTTTGGACACGCGAGCGGATGGTGGGCAAAATCTGCTCCCCCGCGTATGCGATCAAAACAAGATACGTATGCGCCGGCGGCTCCTCCAACGTTTTCAGGAGCGCATTCTGTGAGGTTTCGTTCAATCCCTCCGCACGGTCCATCACAAAAAGTTTTACCGGCGCCTGAAACGGCTTAAGGTTGGCAGAAGCGATCATTTCGCGAACACGCTCAACCTTAAGCACCTTGGAGTCTTCGTCCGGCTCAAAGATTCGATAGTCCGGGTGATTCCCCGCTTCCACTTGGCGGCAGGAAACACAATGATCGCAAGCCTCGACCCCGCTTTTTTGGCCGCAAAAAAGCGCCTTGGCAAGTTCTTTGGCCATGTCCCGCTGGCCGCAGTTCTGAGGCCCCAAGAAGAGAAGCGCGTGCGGCAAACGATCTTTCAGAAAGGACGCCTGAAGCGCGGCACCAACAGCGGTCTGGCCCTTAACGTCTTGAAAGGACACGCTCGACCTCCGTCTTAATCCTTTCATGGACATCCGTGGCAGTCTCATCCGAGCTGATCGAGAGTCGGCGAAAACGATAGGGCTCCTCTTTGGATATTTTTAAATAACCTTGCCGCACGTTCTCGTGATAGGTCAGAGATTTTTTTTCCACGCGGTCGGCATGATGACGCTTTTTTGCGCGCGCCAGGCCCACCGAAACAGGCAGGTCCAGGTACAAACTAAGATCGGGCACCAAACCCTGGGTCGCCACCTGGCCAAGATCTTTGATCCACTTCACATGAAGCCCTCCCGCATAACCCTGATACGCCACAGTCGCGTCCAACCAACGGTCACAGATAACGATCTTCTTTTTTTCTAATTTTGGAAAAATCACTTCTTCCACGAGCTGCGCGCGGCTGGCCATGTAAAGAAGCGCTTCCGTCAGCGGGGACATTTTTCGGTGTTTCAAATCCAAAAGAACTTTCCGAACCGCATCGCCAATCGGCGTTCCGCCGGGCTCACGCGTTGCAAAAACCAAATAACCCTTTTTCCGGAGGAAATTGCGAAGCAACCGTATCTGGGTCGTTTTCCCGCATCCCTCGCTGCCCTCCAGAGTGATGAAAAACCCCTTCTTCCTCAAAGGCGCACCCTCCAGGTGGTGCGACCGTCCGGCAAATCGCGCAATTCCACCTTTTTTTCTTTCGAAAGCCATTCGCGGATCGCATCGGAGACTTTGTAATCTTTTTTTTTCTTCGCAGCGGCGCGATCGGCGATACAGCGTTCTATCTCCTCCCGCGTAAGCCCGGGAATGTCCTCCTGATCGAAGACGATCCCAAATACCTCCGCGCCAAAATTACGAATCACCGAAGCCACGGTCACCGTGAAAACCGGATCATTTTCCCTGTAAGCATCCGAGATCAGCTTGTGCATGATCGTCAGCACATCCGGCGTGTTGAAATCATTGTCCATCGCTTGCCGAAACAGGGCGTAGAGTTGAGGGATCTTTTTTTCGGCAGGCCGATGGCCCTCTTTGTCTAAAATTCTTGAATTTTGGAAAAACGTAAAAAATTTTTTCCACACGGCTCTGTCCATGGAAACGCGCTCGGATGAATAATCCAAGGGAGCGCTGTAGTGAGTCCCAAGAAATGTTAGTTTTAGGATCTCGCCGCCAAAGCGCGGATCTTCCTTAAGAACCGCATCCAGCGTGATGAAATTCTTTAGGGATTTGGACATTTTTTGCCCGGCCACCGTGATAAGCCCATGATGAACCCAGAACCGCGCAAAAGGCTTTAAAGTGGCCCCTTCGGATTGGGCAACTTCATTTTCGTGATGCGGAAAGATCAAGTCGCGTCCGCCGCCATGGATGTCAAAGGTTTCGCCCAAGTATTGCATGCTCATCGCGGAACACTCAATATGCCACCCGGGACGACCCGCTCCCCAGGGGCCGGGCCAGGACGGCTCGCCGTCTTTGGCGCGCTTCCAAAGGGCAAAATCCAGAGGATCGCGCTTCTTCTCATTCTTATCAACGCGCACATTCTCCAGCATCGCCTTTTGGTTCTGATGAGAAAGCTTCCCATAGCCCCCAAAGCGACGCACGTCATAATAGACGTCGCCCTCACTCTCATAGGCCATCCCCTTTTTGAGGAGCCGGTCGATGAGATGCAACATCTGACCGATGTGCTCGGTCGCCTTTGGCTCGTGCGTCGGCTCGGAGATCCCCAAACGCCGAAGATCACGCTTGTAACGGTCAAAGTAGGCCCCCGAAACTTCTGAAACTGCCTGGCTTAGGTCTGGCGCGCCCCGCTCGCGGGCTTTTTCAATAATCTTGTCGTCCACATCGGTGACGTTTCGGACGAATGAAACTTTGTATCCGCATATCGGGGATTGGAGGTAGCGCCGCATGGTCTCAAAAACATACGCTGAGCGGAGGTGTCCAAGATGCGGGTCGTCGTAGACAGTCGGCCCACAGACGTACATTTTGACAGTTCCGGGCTCGAGCGGTAAAAATTCCTCTTTCTGCTGCGAAAGAGAATTAAAGATCCTGAGAGTCATGGGAAACCTGCCGTATAAGCATGAAGCGCGAAGCGCGAAATCCGAAACAAACACGAAATTCGAAATTCAAATGACCGAAATGTCCACGTTGAATTTCCGTCATTTTTCTTCAGCTTTTTTCGTGCTTCGGATTTGCTTCGAATTTCGTGCTTCGTGCTTCGGATTTACTTTTTATTGTGTTCTTCAAATTCTTTCAATTCGTGCTCAATTTTCTCTATTTCTTTCTGGATGTGATCCATGGCCTGCGCCATCGGATCCGGCAATTGGCAATAATCAATGTTCACTCCGGAGAGACGCCGTCCCTCGCGACGCGCCACCCGGCCCGGCACGCCCACCACCGTAGAATTGGCCGGCACGTCCTGAAGCACAACTGCATTTGCGCCCACGCTGACCTGTTCTCCAATTTGAATATTCCCCAGAACCTTGGCACCGGCGCCCACGACAACATTATGGCCGATCGTGGGATGACGTTTGCCTTTCTCCTTGCCGGTCCCGCCCAGGGTGACGCCCTGAAAAAGCGTCACGTTATCCCCAATCACCGTCGTTTCCCCGATCACAACCCCCATGCCATGATCGATAAAAAGGCCACGGCCGATCTGAGCGCCGGGGTGGATCTCTACCCCTGTCAGCCAGCGCGCCCATTGAGAAAGAAAACGGGCCAAAAAACTCATCCCCCACAAATGCAGCTGATGGGCTACGCGATAATGCGCAACCGCTTTCACACCAGCATAGGTAAAAATCACAGCGAGGCTGCTGCTGGCGGCCGGGTCACGCTCGATCGCTGCTCGGATCAGGTCTTTAAAAAAAAGTTTATACACAAACACTTTCACCACGAACCATGTGAACAGAATTACAAGGAGATATTGGGCCACGATCATCATGCTAGGACTCATCCCTAAGCGAAACAATAGCCATGACGGCGATGGCCCTGCCTTCGCCGACGGGCCCGAAACCTTCGTTTGTTTTCGCTTTCACGTTCACAGCTTCGACTCTCAATCCAAAGATCTGCGCAACAGACCTCCGAAGTTTATCTTTATAAAGCGTTAGCTTTGGCCGTTCTGCGATCACGACGGTGTCGATATTCTGGATGCTAAGTTTCTTTTTGCGCAACATCGCAAGCGTTTTTTTGGCAAAACGCGCGCTCGAAGCGCCTTTCCAACGCGGGTCCGTATCTCGAAAGTGGTCCCCGATATCCCCCAATCCAGCTGAACCCAGAGCCGCATCAACGATCGCATGCAGCAAAACATCCCCATCCGAATGGCTCGAAAGACCGCTTGTGTGCGGGATCTGGATACCTCCCAAAACAAGCCTGCGCCCCTTTTTCAGGGCGTGGATATCATAACCGATTCCGACACGCATTAGAAGCTCCTGGCAGTTTGCTGAAAAAACCTCATCCACTGCGTTGCTCCCGGCGCTTCCTTGTGCGGCGCACCTCCCGGTGCGTCTCTCCGCCACAGAGCGTTGGCGGACTCGTCCGATAAACTCTGTGGACGGACCTCGCCGGCGCTTCATGGCGGGCGCGGTCGCTTGGTCGCGCCTTGCAGCTGAGGTTTTTTCAGCAAACTGCTAATTATTTAAAGTAGTGCTTCATCAACTCTAGATCTTGCCTGGTTGTCACCTTGAAATTTATTTCGTTCCCTTTCACCAGACGCACCCTCACCCGTGTGCCATCAAACAGGGCCGCTTCATCCGTTGCCAGGAACGCCTTTTTTCCCAAAACTTCATATCGCCGGAGCAAAAGATCTTTCCGGAATACCTGAGGTGTCTGCGCAAGAAAAAGTCCCTGTCGATCAACGGTCTCAAGGATACTTTTTCTTACGGGCACCGCCCGTTTTACCGTGGAGGATACCGGGATCCCGCAAATAGCCGCTCCGCCGCGATTGGCGGCCGAAAGAGTTCGCCGGACGACCTCCCTGGGAACCAAGGGTCTGGCCGCATCATGCACGGCCACCAGGCGCACCCCGGGGGACAGCGCCAACACACCATTTTTCACGGACACCGCACGCGTCGCACCACCGCGAACCACGCGCACATTGCGCATACCATGCTGCCTGAGTAGCCTGCGGCCTCTTTCAAGCTGCGCCTCTTGCACGACGAGCACGATCTCTCCGAAAGGGTACGCCCTCATGAGCGCCCGCAGCGTGTGCACAAAAAGCGGTATCCCGAGAACGCTTAGGAACGCCTTAGGGATTTTGCTGCCTAACCGCACGCCGCTTCCCGCCGCCGGGACCACGGCCGCCACATCCTGATCAACCGCCACTGGTCCCTTCCTTTGTTTCATCAAGCCTCGCAAAAATCATCCGGCCTGCCGCGGTTTGAAGAGCGGAGGTCACGACCACCTGCGCGTTCTGCCCGATGAGCCGCCGGGCGTTGTCGACAACCACCATGGTGCCGTCGTCCAAATACCCTATTCCCTGACTGTGCTCTTTTCCCTCTTTAACAAGCCGCACCTCCAAAACTTCACCGGGAAGCAGGACCGGGCGTAATGCCTGCGCAAGCTCATTGATATTGAGAATCGTGACGCCCTGAAGTTCGGCGACCTTGTTCAAATTAAAATCGTTGGTCAGCACCCGCGCGCCCAAAACTTTCGCGAGCTTGACCAGCTTCTCATCCACCGTCGAAATGCCCGGATAATCCTCCTCATGAATACGCACGCCCATATGATGAAGTTTTTTAATTTTGTTTAAAATATCCAATCCTCGCCGCCCGCGATTTCTCTTGAGAGGATCCTGGGAATCAGCCACCTGTTGCAACTCTTTCAGAACAAAACCCGGAATGACGAAACGTCCCTCCAGGAACTTGGTCTGACAAATATCCAGGATGCGTCCGTCGATAATGACGCTGGTATCGAGGATAAGAAGGGCATCCCTCTGGTCTTGCCGGTCAAACTTGATGTAAGGAATGATTAAATTAAACTCGTCCCGGCCGCGCATCGCAAAGACCATTCCGAAATAACTCAGCACGAGAACCAGCACGAGCTTTAAGGAGGCGCCGAACACCGGGTCTAGATCCGGGATAAGGTCGATCGCACCCGTGAGAAAACGCGACACGATAAGCGCCAGAATAAGTCCGAAGACGGCCGCGGACAGTCCGCGAAGCGACAGCTTCCCAAGACCCATCTCAATCAAAATAATGAAAAATGAAAAGCCGATGCCAATGAACATCCCGAGCAGCGCCCAGACGGTTCCGACCCCCTCATAGGCGCTGCCGAGCTGAAAACCAACGATGGCGCTGATCAGAACAAAAAGTGCGCGAATGAATCCAAATGTCATGGAATCAACCCCCTCCTCTTAAAATCTCAGCCTTTTTTCAGTAGTTTCCAAGGATTCTTTTTAATGTCGGCCACGAACGCTTCGAGATCTTTCATGATCTTGTCATCTTTGAGGAGCCTCCCGATCGTGCCCTCCCCGTCACGCAGGCGTCCCAGCACGATTTTTGCCGATTTTGCGGCATCTTTCAAATCCTCGCTCGTTTCAGCAAGATCCTGCATGGCCTTATCTGAACTGGTGAATGTGCCTTTCACGGATTTCTTGAAGTCGGCGTCCCCGGTCACTTCACGGATCTCCTCGACCGCGTATTCCATCTTCTTGATCAGCTGTTGTCCTGAATCGAAGAGGTCATCCATGCCTGTCAACTGCTTTCCAATCAAGGTGCCGCCGCGCTGGATGGCCGCCGCCCCGGGTGTGCCCGGCTGAATCTCGATGTATTTCTCACCGAGAAAACCCATCGTAGCCACACGCATTTGCGCATCGCTCTCGATGTTCGCCCCCTCGTCAATGAAAGCTTCTATCTCCACGTTCATTTTTCCATCCGTGTTGCGTAGCGCTCGAACTTTTTTTACTTCACCTATCGGAACACCCGCCAGCTTGATGGGCGAGCCCCTGTCGATACCGCTCACCGTATCAAAAATAAGAAGAATGCTGTACCCGGGGCGCATGTAAAGATCCCCGGCCCGGATCGCCATGTAGGACAAAGCCGCGATCGCGACAAGAACAAACAACCCCACCCTAAACTCGAGGCTTGCCTTTCTAATCATAGTACTCCTTTCATGAGTGCTTAAAGTTGGTATCCGTGATGGGTCCTCGCGATGAACCCGTGATGAATTGTTGAACAACCGGATTCGAAGAGCGGCGGATCTCATCCACGGTTCCGACCTGCACGATACAGCCCTGGTGCATCATTGCGACTCGCGTAGCAATTTTGTAAACGCTGATCATGTCGTGTGTCACGACAATCGAAGTTATTTTCAGTTTATCATGCAAGCTAACAATCAACTCATTGATCGTCGCCGATGTGATCGGATCCAGGCCCGTCGTCGGCTCGTCATAAAGCAGAATCTCGGGTCGTACGCAAATCGCCCTGGCCAATGCCACACGTTTTTTCATTCCGCCCGAAAGCTCGGATGGTTTCAGATCCTGGATTCCTCTGAGGTCTACAAGCTCCAGAGCCTCATCCACCCGTTCGCGCACCTTGCGCTGGGGCAGTCTCTCATGCTCAATCAGGCTGAAGCCAACGTTCTCCCCGACCGTCATGGAATCAAAGAGCGCTGCGCCCTGGAACAGCATGCCAAAACGCATCCGGAGCGCATCCATCTGCCTGGCCGGAAGAGCGGCGATATCCACGCCGTCGATCACTATTTGGCCGCTGTCGGGTTTCATCAGTCCGATCACGTGTTTCAAAAAAACACTTTTTCCGCAACCCGAGCGCCCGATAATCACGATCGTTTCTGCCCGGTTCACCGTCAAATCCAAACCACTCAACACCTCGTGTCCGTGGAATGACTTCCTCAGAGACTTTGATTCAATCATCACCGGGAATGCCATGTTTAGCCCAGAAAATAAAAGACAATCGTGAAAAAAGCGTCGGACATGATGATCAAAATGAACGATTGCACGACCGCGCGCGTGGTCGCGGCGCCGACGCCCTCTGCCCCGCCCTCCACGCGCAAACCCTCGTAGCAGGAAATAATACAAATAAGAACCGCAAACACCACGGTCTTGAAAAGACCGGTAAAAATATCCTTGAGCTCCAGAGGCAAAAAAGTCATTTTGATGTAAAGCCCTGAAGAAAGGCCCAGCTTATAAACCGAAACAACGTATCCTCCGGCAATCCCGACCACATCCGCATAGACTGTCAAAAGAGGCAGCATCATCACGAGAGCCAGAAAACGCGGCGCGACCAGGTATTTCACGGGGTTTGCTGCGAGCGTCTCGAGCGCATCCACCTGCTCCGTGACTTTCATGCTTCCCAATTCCGCAGCGATAGAGGCGCCGATACGGCCGGCGACAACCAACGCCGTGATGATCGGGCCGATCTCGCGGCAGATCGAAATCGCCACCAGGCTTGGGATATAAATCTCGGCGCTGACTTTCTTCATCTGGTATGCGCTCTGGAGCGCAATCACCACCCCAATAAAAAAATTCGTGAGAGTTACAATCAGCAGCGAATTCACGCCGATTTTGGCCATCTGCTCGATAAGCTGTTTTCCGCGAAAAGGCGGTCTCAAAACGGCTGCGAGCGTCTGAAGAAAAAGAATGAGCGTGCCGCCCGCAAAATGCGTCGCGCTCACCGCCACTGCCCCAATTCTTTCAATCCAATGTCTCATCGTCTATTCAGCATCCTAAAAACTGAGTTTCCGCTCGATCCCCACGAACTGCTCGTCCTCACGCACTTTGTATTGAAGAGAATCCTTGGAACGCAGGCGGTACTCAAATCCCACCTCGACCTGTTTTTTATTCTCGTCCTCTGATTCGATTTTTATGTCATCCGATTCATTGTATTTTCGGAAATACAAACGCGCGTACTTGCCCAATGTTCGTTCCACTAAAAACTCGGGCAATTGATTGTCATCCACGGGACGCTTAAACTCCCAATTCCCGACAGCAACGTTGTCTTGATCTGAATCGGATATCAGGCGATGGTAAGTGCGTTCGCTAAAAAGATCCCGAAACTCAATGGTCTGATCCGCAAACTTCATTGAAATTCCATCCTCGGTCAATAGCCGCGAGTCATACACCTTGAGGGTGGGATACACTCCCGAGACATGGATGTTCAGCGCCTTGTAATGACTTCTTCCGGCTTTTCCCCCATGAATGGCCCCATGCGCTTCGGTTTTCAACGCGTTGATCGGTCCTTGAAAAGTGGCGTCCAGATCCAGGAAACCATCATAACTTGATCCGTCGCCCCGGCCAAACAGAGGTTCCCAGTTTTTGAGCGGGTAGTTCCTGGCCTTGAGGTTGAGCGTCAGGTCATAATCATCGGTAAAATGGGCTTCCCCCGTGGCCTCAAGCCCTCCGAGAAGATTCGACGCATCAATCTTAAAACCCGTACGCGTCAAAATAAAATCCATACTCGACTCCCAGGGCAGCGGCTTCCAATTGACCACGGTACCCTCCGTAAAGACTTGCCCCGCCAGGCGGTCTTCTGATTTTGAAAGACCCCATTCCAAACGGGCCCGGGCGATAATCTGTGCGCTGATGTCATTCCCAAGAAGTTCGTAATGGGTAACCGGGATCAGAATATTAAAACGGTCGTCCTCATAATCCAGAAAAATCCCGCGCAATTCTCTTCGGTCCAGACCCGCGATAATTTTCAAATTCTTCACATGCACGGCCAAGTGTTGGCGTTGCGTCAGAACAATGTCTCGCAGCCAGTCAAAAAACGGGAAAGGTTCCGAATGCAGCTGAAGCTTCGGCCGCCAATGGAGTTCCGGATTCTCGACGTTGATGGTGACCTTAGAATTAAATCTTTTTGCCAGGAAATCGATCAAGAGGTACTTGAACTCCACGCGCTCGGCGCGAAAGATCACGCGAAGTCCTTCAGGAAAATTCGGGTTCTCCAGGCGGACATCCTCGAATCGTATCACGCCGGATAATCTGCCGCTGATCTTTCCAATCTTAACGTCGAGATTTGTTTCGCGACTCAGAAGCGCTTGAAGAAAATTGGAGCCCTCCCGGACGAGAATCTCTTTCCTCGTTTTGACAAAAAACACCGCCACGGCGATCAACAGCGCCGCAGCCACCAACTTCCACAACCATTTCTTCCAAAAAAACAATTTAGTTCCTGACGCTGGTGGTTCCCTGTTGAAACGCCAAGTGGTCCTCGTCTTTCACCGTGACGTGGATGATGTCATTGGGACGGATCTTCTTGGAGATCAGCTCCTCCGCAATGGGGTCCTCAAGATATTTCTGGAGCGTGCGCTTCAAGGGCCTGGCGCCATAGGTAATATCGAAACCCTTGTTAATCAAGAATTCCTTGGCTTTTGGGTCCAATTGAATCTCGATGCCGCGATCCACCAGACGTTTCACGAAATCCAGGATCTCGAGATCCAAGATATGTTCGAGATCTTCCCGCGACAAGCGTTGGAACGTGATGATATCGTCCACGCGGTTGATGAATTCCGGTTTGAACGTGCGCTTGACTTCCTCCATCAATCGGACCTTCATCTGCTTGTAATCACCGGCCGCCTCGTCGGACTTGAAACCAATGCTGCCCTGCTTGCGTAAGTGCTCGGCGCCGATGTTGGAGGTCATGATAATCATGGTGTTCCGAAAATCCACCTTGCGCCCGAGAGAGTCCGTCAAACGCCCCTCTTCCAGCGCCTGCAAGAGCAAGCTAAATACGTCCGGGTGCGCTTTCTCGATCTCATCCAACAGCACGATGCAATAGGGACGGCGCCGCACACGTTCGGTGAGCTGGCCACCCTCTTCATAACCGACGTAGCCGGGAGGCGCGCCCACAAGGCGAGACACGTTGAATTTCTCCATGTACTCCGACATGTCGAACGTCAGAAGCGCATTTTCATCGCCGAACAGGAATTCCGCCAGCGCTTTCGCCAAAAGTGTTTTTCCGACGCCCGTGGGACCCAGGAAAATAAACGAACCGATGGGGCGGCGCGGGTCTTTCAATCCCGCGCGAGACCTCCGGACGGCATGTGCAATGGAGGCGATTGCCTCCTCCTGACCCACCACTTTTTTCTTGAGCTCCTCTTCCATCCTGAGCAGCCTTAGGCTTTCTTTCTCCTCCAACCGGGAGATCGGAACGCCGGTGGTTTTTGCAATGATTCTGGCGATGTCCTCCTCGCCAATTTCAAGCTCCACTTTCGAACGGTTCTCAGCCCATTCTTTTTTTGCCTTGTCGAGCGCGCGGCGAAGATCGCGTTCCTGATCACGCAAGGCGGCGGCCTTCTCAAAATCCTGCTCCTTGATCGTGTCTTCCTTTTCGCGCTTCAAGAGTTCCATTTTCTTTTCGAGCTCTTTCACCTCGGGCGGCGCTGTGTGTGTGGAGAGCCTTGCATGAGCGCCCGCCTCATCCAGCATATCGATGGCTTTGTCCGGTAAAAAACGGCCCGCAATGTAGCGGTCCGAAAGTTTCGCGGCCGCCTCAAGCGCCGAATCAAGGATCTTGATGCGGTGATGAACCTCGTATTTTTCGCGCAGACCTTTCAAAATCAGAATGGTTTGCTCCACCGAGGGCGGTTCCACCATGATGGTCTGAAAACGCCTCTCCAGTGCCGAATCCTTTTCAATGTATTTGCGGTACTCATCCAACGTCGTCGCGCCAATGCACTGGATCTCCCCGCGCGCCAGCGCCGGCTTCAGAATATTCGAGGCATCGATGGCGCCCTCTGCGCCTCCTGCGCCGACCAACGTGTGCAGCTCGTCCACAAACATGATGACATTCTCGGTACGCTTGATCTCATCCATCACCGCCTTGATGCGTTCCTCGAATTGGCCCCGGTATTTCGTACCGGCAACCATGAGTGCCAGATCCAGCGTGATCAAACGTTTATTTTGAAGAATATCCGGAACATCCCCTGAGAAAATTTTCTGCGCGAGTCCCTCCACAATCGCGGACTTGCCCACGCCTGCCTCCCCAAGGAGAACGGGGTTGTTCTTACGGCGCCGCGAAAGAGTTTGCATCACGCGTTCAATTTCGTCATCACGGCCGATCACAGGATCCAACTTCCCCTCTTTGGCCAGTTTTGTCAGGTCGCGGCCAAAAGCATCCAGAGCCGGAGTTTTTACTTTTGTAGTGGCTCCTCCGCCGCTTGCGGGAGGCGCGGAAGACGCGCTGGGCTGGCTGAATTGCACGCCGGGCGTCGTCGAACCCAAAAGCTTGATCACCTCTTCACGCACTTTTTCGAGATCCAGACCCATGTTCATAAAAACCTGGCTCGCGACACCCTCCCCCTCGCGAATAAGCCCCAAAAGCAAATGCTCGGTGCCAATATAGTTGTGACCCAAAGTGCGGGCCTCTTCCATCGCCAGCTCCATCACTTTTTTGGCTTTGGGCGTGAAAGGAAGATCGCCCGTCACCACCGTGGTGGGTCCGATCTGGACAAGTTTTTCCACTTCCAGGCGAATGTTGTTGAGATTCATGCCCAGGCTTTGCAGAACGGCCGCAGCCACGCCCTCGCCCTCACGCAGCAGACCCAGCAGCACATGCTCCGTGCCGATATAATCATGATTAAAACGCTTGGCTTCCTGTTTCGCCAACAGGATGACTTTCCGCGCGCGTTCGGTAAATTTATTAAACATAAGCAGTGTCTCCTAAACCGTCATTGTAGCACTTATTCACTTTCCCTCTAATCTTCTTCGAATCAAATTTGCACGCTTGACGTCGCGCTGCGCAGAGCTTAGCATTTTGCCCTCAATCTTCTGCAGATGCGCGGGCTGCGTCAGGATAAATAATTCGTTCACCGCTCTGCGATCAATGTCCGTGATAAGCCCGATATCCACACCCAACCGTACCATCGACAAAAGTCCCATCATCTCCTTGGTGCTGATAATACGCGCGCTTCTCAAGATCCCATTCGAACGCCATATTTTGTCCTGAAGCATCTCCCGATTCTGCTTCATGAGGGACTTCCTAGAATTCTCCTCGTGTCCGATCACCTGGCGAATGATACGTTCCATATTATCGACAATGTCCTCTTCGGCTGTGCCCATGGTGATCTGATTCGAGATCTGGAAAAAGTTTCCCTCCGCCTCCGTCCCCTCCCCGTAAAGTCCGCGGGCTGTCATCCCCAATTTTGTGATCGCCTGCAACACACGGCTAATCTGTTTGGTCATCACCAGAGACGGCAGATGAAGCATGACAGACGCACGCAGACCCGTGCCCGTATTCGTCGGACAGGCGGTCAAGTAACCCCACTCCTGACTGTAAGCAAACTGGACGCGCTTGTGGAGAAGATCGTCCAACCGGTTCCCGATGCGCCAGCATTCTTGGAGGTTGAAACCCGACTGCATCACCTGGATGCGTAGATGGTCCTCCTCGTTGATCATGACGCTGATCACTTCCTTGTCTCCGACAACAACGGCCTTGAATTCGGGTTGAACGACATGCTCACGGCTAATGAGATGACGCTCCAAAAGAAATTGCTTGTCAATGTCATCCGCCTCAGCCATGCGCACAAAGAGTCCGGTTTTGAGCATGTCATTCGAGGACACCGCCCCCTGCAAAAGCTCCATCGACTCCTTTTCCTGCTTCTTGTTCGCCCAGTGCGAAAAAGGCAAGTTTTCGACATTTCTCGCCAGGCGCACCCGTGAGCTCATCACAATATCCGAATTCGGCCCCGTGCCCCGGAGCCATTCGCAAGTCTGTTTTAAAAGGTGGTCGAGATTCATATTTATTTTATCCGCCCAGATTACATAGATTCAAAATACGATTACACCGATAAACCTAATCTCCGGTTTTTCTTAATCTGTGTAATCGGTTCTTCAATCGGTGTAATCTGTGCCTATTTCCCTTCCTTTACTTTCTTTTCCAAGAATTTTATTTTGTCGCGAAGTCCGGCGGCAACCTCGAACTCTTCGTTCTTGACCGCTTTCAACAGGTCCGACTTTGCAAGCTCAAGTTCCTGCCGGCGCTTGTGATTGGTTTTGAATTCATCCATCGCCTGCGGGCTTGGGGACTTGCCCAAATGCTGATTCGCGCCGTGAATACGCTTTAAGAGCGGGGTCAGACTCGTCCGAAATACCTTGTAGCATTCGCCGCAGCCCAGGCGCCCAATACGCTTGAAGTCATCATAGGTCAACCCGCAATGGGAACATTTGTTTTTCGAGGCGGTGCCGCCGGGAAGAACCGGCTGATGAGGCGTATCCACATCCGAAAGCGCGGAAAGAAGATCCGCGATGCCAAAATGCTGTTCGGCTTCGGCGCCTTTGGCTTTCGCGCAGCTCTCGCAGAGGTTGAGCTTCGTGATGAGATCATTCACGATCTCAGTCAAATGCACCGTGGCCTTATTTTTTCCGCATTCATCGCAAAGCATCGCAGAACTCATCCCGAAACCCCTGTCAACGAATCCTGACCCCCTCTTTGGAAGTAACTTTATGAAAGGCCCTGGTGAGGGCCAAAGTGATCTTGCCGGGCTTGCCTGAGCCTATCATCCGGTTGTCGATTCGAACAACGGGCACGATCTCGGCCGCCGTTCCTGTCAGAAAGACCTCGTCGGCCGTGTACAAATCGTGGCGGGTGAAGACCTCTTCCGACACGTCAAGACCTGCCTCCGCACCCAACCGCATCACCGTGTCGCGCGTGATTCCTTTGAGGATGCCGACATACGGCGGAGGCGTTACAAGTTTTTTTCCGTCCACGTAAAAGATGTTTTCGCCCGTGCACTCCGTGACATGCCCCTGGGCGTTCAAGAGGATTGCCTCGTCCACACCGGCATTGGTCGCCTCAATCTTGGCGAGAATGTTGTTCAGATAATTCAGCGTTTTAAGCTGGGGATTCAAGGCCTCCGGGTGATTGCGTACCGTGGGCACCGTCGCGATCTTGAGACCTTTCTCATAATAATCACGCGGGTAAAGCGCGATTTTATCCGCAATGATAAAAAGCGTCGCTTTTTTGCATTTTCGTGGGTCAAGCCCCAAATCACCCGAGCCACGCGTGACCACAAGCCGGATGTAGGCATCTTTCAAACCGTTGGCTTTCAACGTTAGGATGACGGCTTTCTCCAAGGCGTCTTTGGTCATCGGAATCTCGAGCATGAGGGTATGCGCCGATTCAAACAACCGGTCCAAATGCTCTTTTAGTTTAAAGACGAGTCCGTCATAGGACCGGATCCCTTCGAAAACGCCGTCTCCGTACAGCAAGCCGTGATCAAACACGCTGACCGTGGCATCGTTTTTATCCACTAAGTGATCATTTAAGAAAATCTTTAGACTCATATAAGCCCATTTATGCTGTTGAATCGTTGAGTTGTTCAGTTGCTGAGTCGATTGGCCTTTCCGACTCAACGACTCAACCGCTCAACAACCGGTTCTCATTACTTCTTCGTCATGTTCCAAACTCTCGTCGCCATGGCCGCGATCCCCTCATCATGCGTGACGACCAACACCGTTTTATTCTCCTGGACGGACAAATTCTTGATAAGCGCGGCCACTTCTTTTCCCGTGGCCGGGTCCAAGTTTCCCGTCGGCTCATCACAAAAAAGAATCGCCGGGTCATTCATCAGAGCCCTGGCCAGCGCCACGCGCTGCTGCTCTCCTCCGGAGAGCTCGCTCGGATAATGCGAAACGCGCTCCGACAACCCGACGCGGGCCAGCAGCATCGCCGCGCGTTTATCTATGGCCACATCTGCCGGGCCATTGCCCTTTGTCCTGCCGATCCTCGCGGGCAGCATCACATTTTCAAGCGCCGTAAACTCGGGCAATAAATGATAAAACTGAAACACGAACCCTATGCGCTCGTTTCGAATCCCAGCCATCCGCCCTTCAGAGAGATGGCGCAGCTCCTGTCCCTCCAACCGTACCGACCCCTCGCTCGGCCTATCCAAACCTGACAGGACGTTGAGAAGCGTTGTTTTCCCGGATCCTGAGGGGCCCAACACCGCCAACATCTCACCCTTTTTTACTGTAAGCGAAATGTCTTTCAGAACTTGCAGCGTCTTATCGCCGTCCCAGTATACCTTGCCAACACCGGAGGCTTCAATAACAACCTCGCCCTGTTTTGCCATGTCGTTCCCTCGCCCCCAAGAATCCGCCTGATCCCCGATTAAAACATTTCCGCCAGAGGACGGACCCGCCGGATTTGTGGCGGGCGGGGATGACATCTTGGCGTCAAGCTCATTCATAGCGAAGCGCCTTGACAGGGTCCAGGCGTCCCGCCATCCAAGCCGGATAC
>CAYZGM010000003.1:0-5120 GCA_964478015.1 uncultured Planctomycetia bacterium | reverse complement strand
TCAAAAAAACCGCCATCGCCACCACCGAGAACACATCGGCCGCATTAAGAAGCACGGGCAATCGGTCCACGTAATAGATTTCTTTTGGCAGCTCAAACCACGTAAATCTTTTCAAACAAAAACACAGCGCAGAACCCACGGCCAGACCCGCGAAAGCTCCGGTGGAACCCACCGCGAGACCGTCCCAGGCAAAAATCTTAATGAGATCAAAAGAAGTGGCACCCAAGGCTTTCAACACACCGATATCTTTCGTCTTATCTATCACAAGAATCGTCAAACTTCCCGCAATGTTGAGACAGGCCACAAGAATTATGAGGGCTAAGATCAGAAACATCACCGTTTTTTCCAGCTTCAGAGCCGAAAAAAACGTCTTATTCAGATCCATCCAACTGCGAACATCAAAGGGGTATCCGAATTCTTTCTGCAGGATCCGCTTGCCGCGTTGCGCCTCGTCAGCGCTCTCCCAGGCAATTGAAACACCGCTCACGGCGTTTTCCATTTGATAGAGGTTTTGTGCATTGGCAAGATTAAGGAAGACGAGATTCGAATCGAACTCATACATGCCGGAGGAAAAAATCCCCTCCACAATCATGGAGATGGGTTTTTTTGTGAATTGCGTCGCAAGCTGCACCGAAGAGCCCACGGTAAGATGCGCATGCTTGGCAAGCTCCGCTCCGATCACGATGCCATCGCCTCGCTGCGACAAGGTGCCTTGGGTCAAGTAACTAAAAAAACGCGTGACCGATCTTTCTTTTTCGGTGTCGATGCCTCGGACAAGAACACCGCTGCCCCAATCGCCGCTCTGTAAAAGCGCCTGACCCTCGATGAAAGGCGCCGTACCCTGAGCCCCGCGAACAGTCTCCAAGCGCTCCATCACCGCGGTCGAGTCAGTGAAGAGCCCCTCTTTTTCGATCACCAAATGCGATCGCATGCCAATGATGCGCGATCTTAAGTCCTCATCAAACCCGTTCATCACCCCCAGAACGGTGATCAAGGCCGCGACACCGACAAGGATGCCGACCACGGAGATCGAGCTCACGACCCCGACAAACGGGTGTCTTCTCTTGGACCAAAGATAACGTTTAGCAACAAACCAAGTAAAACTCATAAGCGTACAGCGTACAGCGTACAGAGCACAGCGTTGATTTTCTTAACGCTGAACGCTTAACGCTTATCGCTCATCCTTATCTTTTTTCATTTGAGGAAACAATATCACCTCACGGATGCTGGGTTGCCCGGTCAGAATCATGACCAATCGGTCGATGCCTATTCCGAGTCCCCCCGCAGGCGGCATTCCATGCTCGAGCGCGTGAATATAATCCTCGTCGAGCGCTCCTTTTTCGCCGTGACGGCCCTTTTCTTCCAGCTCTTCGATAAAACGTTTTTTCTGCACCAGAGGATCATTCTGCTCCGAATACCCGTTCGCGATCTCCATCCCCCCGATATACAGCTCGAAGCGGTCGCTGATGAGAGGGTCCGACTGATTGTTCCTCGCCAACGGCGACAATTCCGAAAAGTACTCTGTCACAAAGACGGGCCGTCCCGCCTTGGACATTTCCGTTCCGGGCTCAAGAAGCTCACCGACAAGATTGATCAACTGTGTACGTGAAATATCCTGGCCGTCCTTGGAGGGCATCTCGACGCCTTTTTTCTTTAATTTTTGTATCCACGCGGCCGTCGGGTCCGCAGGACTGATGTCAAAATTCTTCTTCATGATATCCTTGAACGAAACGCGCTCCCAATTCTTGAGGTCCAATTTCTTACCGTCAAATTCTGTTTCGAGCGACCCAAACACCGCCAATGCCGCCTGCTGGATCAGCGTCTGGCAGAGCGCCATCACATCGTTCACATCATGATACGCCGTGTAGACCTCGAGCATGGTGAACTCCGGATTGTGCCGCGTGGAAATCCCCTCGTTCCGGAAACTTTTATTGATCTCGTAGACGCGGTCGAATCCCCCGACAAGAAGCCGCTTGAGATAAAGTTCAGGTGCCACACGCAAAAAAAGATCCAGGGAAAGCGCTTCGTGATGGGTTTTAAACGGCTTTCCTGCCGCGCCTCCCGGGATGGGATGCATCATCGGAGTCTCGACTTCGAGATAGCCCCGGTCATCCAGTTGCCGGCGGATGGAACGAATGACAAGGGAGCGGCTCTTAAAAACCTGCTTGGCTTTGTCATTTGCGATAAGGTCGAGATAGCGCTGCCGGTAGCGGATTTCCACATCTTTCAACCCATGCCATTTTTCCGGCATCGGCCTTAAGCTTTTAGCCAGCAAGGTCAGTTTTTCAACACGAATGCTGAGTTCGCCGGTCTTGGTTTGAAAAAACTCGCCTTGAACGCCGATGATGTCTCCGATATCCAAAAGATCAAAAACCTTCCCGTCCAGTTCGGACAGATGGTCTTTTTTGAGGTAAAGTTGAACCTTGGCCGTTTCGTCTTTCAGATCGGCGAAAACACTTTTGCCCATAAATCGCATCGCCGAGATCCTTCCAGCGGTCTGAACTTTCTTCTTCTCCTCGAATGACTCCAAGAGCGGCGCAATGAACTCCTTTTTGGCAAACGCCCCGCCAAACGGCTCCACGCCCAAGGTTTTCAGACCATCCAGCTTTTTAACCCGTTCTTTGATAAGATCATTCTCTTCCGTCACAGAAAGGCTCCCTCTGTCGTAACTTATTGATTATTAGGGAGTTATTATATCGGCTCAAAGAAGAAGTGTCTAGGCAGATGGCCACGGATTAGGTCACGGATTAGGTCACGGATTAGGTCACGGATTAGGTCACGGATTAAAGGGTTGGTGAAGACCGGAGGGCCATTACGAGAGGCCATCAAATCAGATGCGGCATCCGCCTTAATACTTTTGCGAGGATTGATCTTCTTTTAAGAGCTTGTCCATCGCTTTGGACTTTCCGAAAGGTCCCGCTTTGTAATGATTTTCGGAGCGATAGGTGCCGTCTTTGGAAGAGAAACCGAGATCAATTTTTCCGGAAATACGGTCGAGGCTCCCGGCGGCATCCTCCTCAGAGGTCTCCACCACAAACGCTTCATCCTTTAAACTGTGATAACTCTCCAAGGGAAGCACGGGTGCGCTGGGATCCACATGCACGTCTTGGGAATCCTGCGGGTTTTGCGGCAAACTCTCTGCGGCAAACACGGGACAAGTAAAAAGGAGGAGGCTTAAAGCGATTGATTTTTTCATAGGAACTCTATTCGGCTAATAAAAGAAACGCAATGCCACCTTAAAAGATCAGGACAGACGGACCTGTAAGCCGGGTTCTGTTTCCGCCGTTTGTCTCGGCAGATGACGATCATTCATCTAGGCTTGTCATTGCTGGCAAGCTCGAGCGGTTTACCCGGAAATAATGACGAGTGAGCGCTCGTAAGAATCTCAAAGATTTTTTTGTAAAAAAGGCTGAGACTCTTTCTTTCCCTATTTAACCTTGCTCCGCGCGGAGATTGCTCGTTTCACCCTTCGACGCGCCGCGCTTTACGCGGCTTGCTCAGGGCAAGCCCTAAACTGAGTCGAAGTATCGTCACTGTAGCTCTTATCCTCATGCCGACTTTCATCGACAAGGGTGGGCATTACCCACCGCGCTGCTCAAGGAGCCCGGACTTTCCTCTTCGCCGAAAGACGAACCCGCCGACGTTCGCCAGAAAGCGCGGCGAATCCGTCCTCTACTTCTGGACGAATCCGCCGGTGCCTTGCGGCGGACTTTGTGGCGGGCCGCCGATCGACTCAGCGACCGTCCGGTCCGTCTGTCCTGACTTTCAAAGAGCTTGGAACTCCAGCACTATTCTACTTGAAAAGCTCTTCCCGGTTCAAGGCTTGATTCGCCGCCTCATCGGCCAGTTTGTTTTGCTCTCGGGGAACATGAGAAACACGGACCGCCCGAAAACCTCCCTTGAGGTGGGACGCCAAGATAAACAACACTTTGAGCGAGGCATCTTTGATCCTGTATTCGCCGCTCCACTGCTTGGCCACCAGCTCGCTGTCCGTGAAGATATCCAGTTTTTTTGCGCCCGAGATCAACGCCTCTTGCATCGCCAAAACAAGCGCGGTGTACTCCGCCACATTGTTCGTCGTCACGCCAATAGGCACGCCGAGCGTCTTCACAACTTCTCCGGCCCGGTTCTTCAGTACCACCCCACACGACGCAGGCCCGGGGTTGCCACGAGAAGCCCCGTCGACAAATGCCACCAACTCTTTTTCTTTCTTCATTATTGCGGCCAGTAGAGGATCCGGGCGCAGGATTCGCAAACAATCAGTTTCTCATGCTGCTGTGTCTCATTCACCACTTGGGGAGGCAGCCCCAGATGACAACCCCCGCAGGAATTGTTGAGCACCGGAACGAGCGCCAACCCTTCTCGGCTCTTCAAAATCCGCTCGTACTGAGACAGCAGTCGTGACTCGATGTTTGGAGTGTACGCTTTTCTCTTCTCATCCTCCGATGCAATCAGAGCATTAAGTTCCGCGGCTCTTTTTTTAAGTTCGTCTAATTCGGCCTGATACGCTTTTTCATCTTTAGCCAGGGCTTCTTTTTCTTTTACCAGTTCCGCTTTCGCCTGATCCACCGCATCAAGAAATCCTAGAATCTCTTCTTCGAGCAAGGACTTGTCCGCTTTCTGGCCCTTGATCTCATGCTCCATGGCCGAGTATTCCTTGTTGCTCTTCAACTGGTAGAGCTGCCCTTGCAGTTTTAATATCTTGTCTTCGCGGGAGGCTAGATCCGATTCTTTCTGCTTTTGCTTCAACTGCAGACTCTTCAGCGCGCCCTCAGCGGCTTTTGTGCGTGTTTTCTTTTTCTCAAATTCCACAACGCGCTGCCGTTCAAGCTCAGGATGCGCCGAAAGCTCTTTTCTTAACTGATAGACCGCAGAATCAATCTTCTGAAGCTCTACGAGAATCTTGATCTGCTCATTAATGGCGACGGACATAAGACCTCATTTTTTCACGAAAAATAACATAAAGCATGGTGGGCAACACAGGGCTCACCGCCCTAAAAAAGTATGGTGGGCAATACAGGGCTCGAACCTGTGACCTTACGGATGTGAACCGTACGCTCTAACCAGCTGAGCTAATTGCCCTTGCATAACACACTCTAACCCCCGCCACAAATCGTGGC
>CAYZGM010000002.1:18439-55781 GCA_964478015.1 uncultured Planctomycetia bacterium | reverse complement strand
CCGAATGTAAATAAGAGAAAAAAACCGTACACAACATTTTGTTTGGACCCGACAAAAACGAGCACCGATGCCAGCACCGGCGCCGTGCAGGGTCCCACAATCAAACCCGATACGACCCCCACAAGAAACGCGCCCGTGTATCCCTTTTTCCCGCCTGATGACGCGAGAGATCCGCCGGCCAAGGAAATCTGCGGCAGCTGAAAGACGCCGAGCATGGAAAGCCCCAGGAAAAAGCAAACCGCTGCGACAAAAAAATAAGTCCAAGGACTCGACCCGATCTGTCCAAAGAGGCGTCCCGTAAGCGCTGCAAAAGCTCCCAACACGGCATAGGTGCTCGCCATTCCAAGGACATACACCAGGGACAGCGTAAAACCTCTCCAGCGGCTGCCGGTCGAGCGTGCCCCGATGTAGCCCAAGGTAATCGGGATAACCGGATACACGCAAGGCGTGAAACTAACCCCCACGCCCGCCAGAAAAATCAGAGCGAATGCCAACGCCGGATTGGCCTGCATGACCTGCCCAATATTGTCGAAGAGATAATCCACCCCGGCATTTTACTCAAATCATCAAGATTAAGCCAGGCTTTGTGAAAATTTGAGCTGGCGACGGGTGACGCGAGACGCCTGCCTGCCGGTCAGGCGGGAGACGCCCCAAAATCCGCAGCGCCCGCCAGAGACGGGGCTGCCAAGCGGCAGAACCCTTCGCCGAGGCTGTGACTAGCCTCACATGGAATTATTTTTTTAGATGGACGGACCTTAGCTGGCCGCAGGCGGCCTGAATATCCGTGCCCTTGGAAAAACGCACCGTCGTTTTAACGCCATGGCTCAGCAGGATGTTTTGGAATGCGACGATCTCAGGGTAGGGCGGCGCCTCATGCGGAAATTCCTCGATTGGATTGTAAGGGATCAGGTTCACCTTGCAGAGCATGCCTTTGAGGAGCCGCCCCAGTTCCCCCGCCTCCTTGGGTGAGGCATTCACGCCTTTCACAAGGATGTATTCAAACGTGATCGCGCGCTTGGTTTTTTTCGAATATTTCTTGCACGCTTCGATCAAAGCTTTGACGGGATGCGCCTTGTTCACCGGCATGAGGGCGCCCCGCACCGTGTCATTAGGACCGTGCAAGGACACGGAAAGTTCCACCTGCAATCCCTCCTCCCCGAGAGCCTCAATCTTTGGAATGACGCCGCAGGTCGACACCGTGATCTTTCGCGCGCCGATCCCAAGGGAAGTTTTGGAATTCAACTGCCGGATCGTCCTCAAAAGTTCGCGATAATTGTCAAAAGGCTCGCCAATCCCCATGAAAACGATGTTCGTGATCTTTTTATCCTCGGCCAGGTCCCTCGCCAGGAGCACCTGCGACAGAATCTCGCCCATGGCAAGATTCCTCAGAAATCCATTCTGCCCGCTCGCGCAAAACGCGCAGTGGAATTTGCATCCCACCTGAGAGGACAGGCATATCGTCCTGCGATTCAGCTCAGAGATGTAAACCGTCTCCACGAAGTCTCCATTCTTTAGGCGAATGAGCAGCTTCGCGCTTTTATCGCCGGCGGATCTTTGTTTTTCCACCTCCGTGGGCAAACCCACGGAAAAAGATTTTTTGAGCTGTTCGCGCAGCGCCACCGAAAGATTCGTCATTCGGTCAAAATCATAGACACCTTTCTCAAAAATCCACTGATGGACCTGAACAGCCCGGTAGGGTTCGATCTTTTCGGCTTCGAATTTTTTTCGCAGCTCATCCGTCGTTAGGTTTAACACATCAATGGATGAATCGTTCATCATTTTTATCCCTTTTAGCCAAATGGTCCGTGTCATTGATCACCCAAAGTTTCACATTGCTGGCAGTGATCTCGACGAAAGTCAAACTCGTGTTGTCTATCTGGATGCCTCGTAAAACTCTGTCAAAATCCGCTTTCAGCCAGTCCGCCAAAAGCGCCGTGATAACGCCTCCATGCGTCACCAGAAGTACCGTTTTCCCAATCTCCCGTCGCGCAATACGGCGCACCCGCTCGGTCACGCGGCGCCTGAAATTTGCCACGCGTTCCGCGTTCGGGATCACCATTGCGGAGGGCTTTTTCAGCCACTTCTGATAGCCGCGCTCGTAGAGCCTGTCCACTTCCTCGGGAGTCATCCCCTCCCAATCTCCGAGCAGGATCTCGCGCAATTTCGGATCGCGGATAATCTTCACGCGCTTCAAATGCCGGGTAATCTCGACCGTCGTCGAATAGGCCCTGCCTAGATCGCTCGAATAGATCTTGTCGATATGAAAATGGCGGATGCGTTCGGCGAGCCGCTTGGCTTGTGAGAGCCCTTTTTTTGTCAGCTCTGAATCGAGATGCCCCTGAATACGATTCTGTAAATTAAACGCCGATTCCGCATGCCGGACGATGATGAGACGAGTCATTTTCAGCGTTAAGCGATAAGCGTTCAGCTATCGCTTAACGCTTACTCCTATCCTAAGCATTTCTTGTATTCTCTTGCCAAACCCGCGTAGCGCTTCGACCATGGAACATGGACGGCCGCCTCCTTTGGCGTTAATTTTCGAACAACTTTGCCGGGGATGCCCAACACCAATGAGTGCGGAGGGATCACCGCATTCTCGAGAACAACCGCACCTGCGCCGATCAAACTGAAAGCCCCGACCTTAGCGCCGCTCAGGATCCTTGCGCCAATCCCGATCAAGACCCCGTCCTCCACGACGCAGCCATGCGCTGTCGCCTGATGGCCCATCACGATCCCGTTTTTCAGCACACAAGACTTGTCGTGATCCACATGCAAAAGACAACCGTCCTGAATATTTGTATTCTTCCCCACACGGATCTTGTTGATGTCTGCTCTCAAAACCGCGGTGAACCAAACGCTTGAGCCGCTGTCTATCGTCACATCCCCAATCACGGTGGCTCCTGGTGCGACGAACACAGACGGATGAATCCTTGGTTTCTTATGCTTAAAGGACAGGATCACCGGCGCTGATCCCCCGCTTCCTCAATCTCGCCCACAATCTCCTCGAGGAGGTCCTCCAGCGTCACGAGTCCGATCGATCGTTGCGTTTTTTCGTCTTTCACGATCGCGATCTGTATCTTTTTCGCTTGGAATTCTTTCATGAGTTCATTCACTTTTTTATTTGGGGGCACCTCGTACGGCGCACTGATAAGATCCCCTACCTGAATCAAGGAGCTGTTCTTGATGAGATACAAAAGATCGCGAACGTAAAGGATACCGACAATGTTATCCTTGCGTGAATGGTACACCGGGACGCGGTTGTGCCCTTCCTCCATCAGAACTCTCTCCAGCTCGTCTTGGCCGATGTCCAAAGACACGCTCGTGATTTTCTCAAGAGGCGTCATAACATCACTCACAATAATTTCGTCAAAATGGAATATTTTTTCGAGCATCTTTCGTTCACTGTCTCCATAAAACCCCTGCTCACGGCCGATCGTGATCATCATTTTGAGCTCTTCCTCCGTCACTAACGGTGAGCGGTGTTGCGGATTGCCGCCCAACAACAAGATGATACCGTTTGAGATCCAGGTCAGAATGTTCGTGATTGGACCAAAAATCCTGACAAAAAAAGAAACGAGGTGCCGAACCGTAAAAGCAGTGCCTTCGGGGTGATTTGTAGCAATAATTTTCGGGGTCAATTCTGCAAAGACCACAATGAAAAATGTGATCAGGCCCGTGCCAATAAGAATGGCTTTCTCCTCACTAAAATAATCGGTTAAAATAACCGTTCCGATGGCGGCAATGGCCGTGTTCACCAGATTGTTCCCAACGAGCAGGGTGGCGATGAGGCGATCCATTCGGGAAAGAATCGTATAAACGCGATGTGCGCCGCGCTTCTTTTTTTCCATCATGTGGCGGACACGAACCCTATTAAGGGCGATCAAGGAGGCCTCAGATGCTGAAAAAAATGCTGAGACGATTAGCAGACCGAAAAATACCCAGAGAAGTACCGTATGGGATGCCATAAGGACATCTATTATAGGTCAAAAAAATCCAAGGGGCAAGCTAAACTGAAATTGTTATAACTCTTTTATTTATACTTAGTTACATCATATCTAATAAAGAATTTGACAAGCTCTGCACCCCTGCCTTAGAATGGCGGTTTCACCATGCTTGAGAATTCGCTTTTTTATCTATTTTCTTTCGGAGCCATTGCTTTCGCGATAGGTGTTGTTACAGCCCGCTCCGCGGTTTACGGGGTTTTGAGCCTTGTGGCCGCCCTTTGTATGATGGCCGGCCTATTCGTTCTCCTGAGAGCTTTCTTGGTGGCTACCGTGCTTATCCTGGTGTATGCCGGTGCCATTCTCGTTCTCTTCCTTTTTGTGGTCATGCTTATCGATTATCGGAAATTGGCTTTCGGCCTGCCATCTTTCAAACTTTCCCCGGTGTTTGCCGGGATCCTTTGCCTGCTCCTCTTCAGCCAGATCTTCAAGGTGATCCGCACAGTTCCCATTTCAGAGAACTCCTTGACCATCCAAGGCACCACGAAAAACGTAGGACAACTCCTTTTCACCCAACATCTTTTGCCTTTTGAGCTTACCTCCTTTTTGATTCTGGCGGCGGTGGTAAGTGTCGTGGTCTTGGCGAAGAAAGACGCTGAATGATCCCATCCCCTCTTTCGGCGCCCTTGGCGCATGCAATCCAGTTGGATCGATTCGCGTATGCGATTCGAAAAGAGGGGATGGGATGATCACACTCCAGCATTATCTTGTTGTATCCGCGGCCTTGTTCGTCATAGGTCTCTTCGGACTTCTCGTCAGGCGGAATATTTTGATGGTGCTCCTCTCCATGGAGCTACTCCTGAATGCCGCAAATCTCTCATTCGTCAGTTTCTCCTCCTATCTTGGCGATTTAACCGGACAAGCGGTTGTTTTCTTCACCATGATTGTCGCCGCGGCCGAGGTCACGGTCGGCTTAGCGATCGTCGTTCTTCTCTTCCGCAAAAAGCATTCCACAAACACGGATGAGCTGAGTTCGCTCAAATGGTAGAATCTTTTCTCGAAATGATCCCCCCGGCACCCTGGATCATTCTTTTTTCTCCGCTGGTAGCCGCCATTCTGATCACGCTTTTCGGATTAAAATCTCCGAAACTCGCGAGTTTCCTCGCGCTCGGGGGAATTCTCCTGTCTTTCGCCCTCAGCGTGTGGATGTTTAACTTTCATATTCACAATCATTTCTTGCCGGCCGCGGACGGCAGGCCGTGGATCCAAGTGCCCGGTCTAACGGTTGAATTCGGTTATCTGATCGATCCTCTCTCGCTTCTCATGCTGCTCATTGTGACAGGCGTCGGCAGCTGTATCTTCTTTTATTCGGTGGGCTACATGAAAGGGGACGCCAGTTATCCCCGGTACTTCGCCTCACTTTCTCTTTTCGCCTTTTCCATGCTTGGGATTGTGCTGGCGAATAATTTTCTGATGCTCTTTGTCTTTTGGGAACTCGTCGCGGTGAGTTCCTATCTTTTGATCGGATTTTGGTTCGAAAAACCATCCGCGGCAGATGCGGGCAATAAGGCGTTTATCGTGAACCGTGTTGCGGACTTTGGTTTTGTGCTCGGCATATTTTTGGTATGGATGCTGTCCCAGAGCGGTCCGGGCCAAGAACGGACCTTTGATTTCCTGGAGTTGACAAGAATCATTCCTGAAAATTTTAAGACCGGTCTTATCTCGGGACCTATGATGACCATCGCAGCGTTGCTTGTTTTTTGCGGAGTGATCGGCAAATCCGCTCAATTTCCTCTCTATATCTGGCTGCCGGACGCCATGGAGGGCCCCACACCCGTAAGCGCCCTCATCCATGCTGCCACGATGGTGGCGGCGGGAGTATACCTCATGGCGCGTTCTTTCTTCTTGGTAAGCGGTTCGCCGGAAGCCCTGGCCTTGATTGCCAACATCGGCGCCGTGACAGCCTTTCTGGCGGCGGTCCTGGCAGTGGTGCAAAACGATATCAAAAAAATACTCGCCTATTCCACCATTAGCCAATTGGGCTACATGGTGATGGCCTTGGGGCTCGGGAGCCCTGACACCGCCATGTATCACCTGAGCACCCACGCATTTTTTAAAGCCCTCTTATTTTTGGGCGCTGGCGCGATGATCCATGCGCTCCACACGCAGGATATTTGGGAAATGGGCGCCCTGATGAAAAAAATGCCGTTAACCGCATTTACGTTCCTGATAGGAACTTTCGCCCTTTGCGGGATCCCTCCGCTTTCCGGATTTTTTTCCAAGGACGAGATCCTCCATCTGGCGCTCGAACGCAACAAGGTCATTTTTGGGACGGCACTATTTACAGCCTCACTTACCGCTTTCTACATGACACGAACTCTCTGGATCGCGGTCCTCGGGCCGGATCGTACGGCCAAGGGCCACGGGCATGATAAGCACAGGCATGGGACACCCATGATCATGAATCTTCCTCTGATCGTGTTGGCTGTTTTTTCGGCCGCGGGCGGCTTTATCGGCATTCCTCGGTTTCTCGCGGGAGAACACGGCCATGTGGAACCGTTGAATATGACCGTTGGGGCCGTCTCGGTGGGCGCGGCGCTCCTGGGCATTTTCCTCGGAACCTCTCTCTATTCCGGGCGATCACTATCCAAAGACCCGCTCATCCACGCCTTTGGCGGAATTTATGACTTCGTTGTAAAAAAATTCTATTTGGATGAATTCTTTTTTTGGCTGGCGGGAATTTTCCAGAATGCATTGGCGAGACTTCTCTTGTGGTTCGACTTGAATGTCCTCATCCAGCGGGGGGTGAACGGGACCGCATCCTTAACGAGAAATTTTGGTTCTCTTTTACGGCGTGCCCAGACGGGTTTTGTGCAAAGCTATGCCATGGTCTTCGGATTTGGTGTTGTTGCCATAGTTTATTTTTTAATGATGAGAGGTTGAATGCCTTGGTCAGCAACATGTTCTCTCTAGGTCCTGTTTCCTGGATCCTCCTTTCCCCGGTGTTGGGGGCCTGCTGTTTATTCTTTGTGCCGAAAGACAAACCTAAGTTGATTCATGCAATAGGAATGCTCGCGGCCTCAACCTCTCTTCTGCTTTCAGCCTATGTATTTTTTAACTACGACCGCTCCGCGGCTGGGTACCAATTCGTAGACAGGATCGAATGGGTGCCGGCGCTCGGGATCTCCTACCATGTCGGGGTAGACGGCATCAGCTCCGTGCTTCTTTTGATGACGGGGATCCTCGCATTCTCAGGTGTTTTTGTGTCTTGTTCGGTGACATCACGCGTGAAAGAGTATTTCATTTTTTACCTTCTCCTCATCTCCGGGTGCTTTGGAACATTTTGTGCACTCAATATCTTTTTTATCTATTTCTTTTATGAGACAGCAGTCGTTCCTGTCTTCCCCCTGATCGGTGTGTGGGGTTCGGGCAATAAAGAATATGCCGCGATGAAATTGACGCTCTACCTGACGTTCGGCGCGGTTCTCGCGCTGATCGCCATTCTGTCCCTCTACTTTGTCACAGGGCTAAACACGTTCGATCTGCCTGCGATTGAACAGGCAATCCGGCTGAATCCGCTGCCACTCGACTTCCAACGCTGGGCTTTCCCGCTCTTAATGGTCGGCTTTGGCGTCATTTTAACTCTATGGCCGCTGCACACCTGGTCTCCGATGGGTTACGCGGCCGCACCAACATCCGTCAGCATGCTGCATGCCGGGGTCCTGAAAAAACTAGGTGCCTATGCCATTATCCGTCTTGGTCTCGGCCTGATGCCGGAGGGCGCGGCGATGTGGATGCCCGTGGTTGCCTGGATCGCAACCATCAACATCCTTTACTGCGGGCTCGTCGCTTTCACGCAAAAGGACTTGAAATACATTCTCGGCTACTCCAGCTGCAGCCACATGGGCTATATCCTTTTGGGGTTGGCCTGCATGACACCCATTGGGCTGAACGGCACGGTCTTCTTCATGTTCGCGCACGGCTTGACGGCCGCCCTGGGCTTCGCGCTTGTCGGTTTTATCTACGAACAAACCCACACCCGCATGATCCAGGATTGGGGTGGCTTTGGGAAAAAAGTACCTTTCGTGGCCACCCTTTTTATCATGACAGCCATGGCCTCCTCGGGACTTCCGGGTTTCGGAAACTTCATTGGAGAAGTGATGATCCTTTTGGGCGCCTGGGACAGATACCGCATTCAAGCCATTCTCGCCGTCTTGGGACTCGTCGTCACCGCAGGTTATATGCTCAAAATGGTACGTGGGACTATTCAGGGGCCGCTGAATCCCAAAGGCGCCATGTTAAAAGATGCTTTCGGGATCCAAAAACTCCCCTATCTGCTTCTTATTGGCGGACTATTGCTTGTGGGTTTTCTTCCATCCCTGATTCTACCCACCATCGCATCCGGGACAAAACCTATTTTTGAGAGAATGAATCATGAACGTTGATATTCCCTGGGGGCTCCTTAAGATTGAGCTAGGGCTTATCGCGCTGGCCTTAGGAAGCTTGATCCTCGACCTTTTTCTTCCCAAAAATAAACGCGGCGCAATTCTCGCCAATATCGCCTTGGCAGGCGTCGCTCTCCTTCTTTGCTTTGGAAGTCTTCAATGGGGTCATTTCGGTCATGGATTCCAGAGGGGTTTTGTGCAGGACGGCGTCTCCCTTTGTTTTAAGGCTCTTTTACTTCTGGCGGGATTTTTCACGATCTTTATGGCACGCGAAACCCAAAACCGCCTAAAACGCGGACAGGGCGAGTTCATCATTCTAATCTTGATTGCATTGATTGGAAGCTTATTCCTGGCTTCCGCGAATGATTTTCTTCTATTTTTTGTGGCGCTGGAGACTTTAAGTATCTCGCTCTACATCATGACGGCCTATCTTCATGACAGCGCCGAGTCCATCGAGGCCGGCGTGAAGTATCTGATCCTGGGGGCTCTATCGACCGCTGTTTTCCTTTTCGGCCTTAGTTACGTTTATGGCGCTACCGGCAGCACCAACTACTTCGCCATTGGGCAAAAAATCTCGGGAATGTCTTCGCTTCCGCCTGCTTTTGTATTCGGCATGATCCTGATTTTGTCCTCCCTTGGATTTAAAATCGCCTCCGTGCCCTTTCAATTGTGGGTCCCGGATATTTATCAGGGTGCCCCAACACCCGTCACCGCGTTCCTGGCCACCGCCTCCAAAACCGCGGGATTTGCGGCTCTGGTTCGTGTCCTCATGACCGTGTTTTCACCGGCCTCTCAGGAGCTCTCCGCTCTTTTTGCGGTCTTGGCGGCTCTCACGATCATTTATGGAAATCTCGGCGCTATCCCACAGACCAACATCAAGCGGCTTCTCGGATATTCCAGTATTGGCCACGCGGGTTATCTCATGATCGGACTCGCCTGTTTCAACGCCTCCGGGAAAGAGGCTATTCTTTTTTATCTATTAAGTTATGTTCTCAGCACGGCCGGCGCCTTCCTCGTCCTGACGGCTATCTCATTCTCCGTGAAATCAGACGATATTAAGGAATTGGCCGGGCTTTCGAAGCGCTCCCCAATGCTGGCAGGAGCAATGCTGATCTCTCTGATGTCCTTGGCGGGGGTACCGCCAATGGCGGGTTTCTTCGCGAAATTCTATCTTTTATGGTCTTGTGTTAAGACGGGCACCCTATGGCTTGTCGTGATCGGCATCTTGAATGTCATCACGTCTCTTTACTATTATCTCAAGATCGTGAAAGTGATGTACGCGGACGAACCGTCCGACCCCTCACCCTTGCCGGTAAGCCCCGACCACCGCGTCCTCCAAACCCTCGTCATGGCGGGCATTGTGGCGATCGGAATCTTCCAAGGGCCGTTCGTCCGCGTCGCAACGAACGCCTTTTCTCAATTGATTAGATAAACCTCAATCAGCCGATAGCGACTTTTGACGTTTCTCCGGTTCGAATACGGATACATTCGTTCAGATCCAGGACAAAGATCTTTCCGTCACCGATGGAACCGGTCCGGGCCCCCTTGGTGATCGCTTCTATCGCGGCTTTGACGTATTCATCGTTCACCGCGATCTCGACCTTTACTTTCTTAAGGAGACTTCCCGCCTCCTTGTGGCTTCGGTACACCTCCGAGACCCCTTTTTGCCGGCCGCGCCCCATCACGCTGGACACCGTGACAAGATGGATGTCTTTCGCCGTCAGGCATTCCAACACTTCATCAAGCCGGTCCGGTTGGATAATTGCAACGATATATTTCATGACATTGGCTCCTCCGGTTTAGTCCAGCATGGTGTAGCCGGATTCTCGATGTTCCGTTAAATCCAGGCCGATGCGCTCATTAAGTTCGCTTACTTTGAGTCCCATCACAGCATCCACAATCTTGAGTAGAATGAACGAAACCGTAAACGAGTATAACGCTGTAATTAGGACAGCTTTAAGCTGAATAAAAAAGAGCATGGGATTGCCATAGAACAGCCCGTTCGCCCCGGCAGAATTAATCTCCTTGTTCGCCCAAAGTCCCGTGGCCAGAGCACCCCATATCCCTCCGATGCCATGCACACCAAAAGCATCTAAAGAATCATCATAGCCAAACTTGTTCTTGACCACGGCGACGAAGAAATAACAGACCGTTGATACCCCGACACCGACCCAGATCGCGTCCATAGGTCCGACAAATCCGCATGCCGGCGTGATAGCAACGAGCCCGGCCACCGCCCCAGTGATCATTCCAAGCATCGTCGGATGGGAGTTTATCTTCCAGTCTAGAAGCGCCCAGGTAAGTCCAGCGGCAGCCGCAGCGATGTGTGTGACTATGAATGCGTTCGCCGCTAAGCCATTGGCCGCCAAGGCGCTGCCCGCGTTGAATCCGAACCACCCGAACCACAAAAGCCCGGCACCCAAGACCGCCAGTGGCAAGTTATGGGGTGGTGAAATTTTGTGAGGATAGCCTTGACGTTTTCCCAGAACAAGCGCGGCAGCCAAGGCTGCCATACCGGCGTTAATATGCACCACGGTTCCACCCGCAAAATCAAGCGCTCCCATATTCCGAATAAATCCACCTACTCCCCAGACCCAGTGACACACGGGGTCATAAACCAAGGTAGCCCACAACAACGAAAATGCGCAAAAAGCACCGAATCTCATTCTCTCCGCGAAAGCCCCTAGAATCAGAGCCGGCGTAATAATGGCAAACATGGCCTGGAAAATCATAAATGCGCTGTGAGGGATTGTGGCCGCATAATCAGCGTTCGGGTCCATTCCCACGCCTTTCAGCCCCGCCCAAGCAAGACTCCCTATCCACCCACCTAAGTCAGGACCGAATGAAAGGCTGTAACCGAACACCGCCCATTGGATCGTGATTAAGCAGATCACCATGAAACATTGCATGAGAACGGACAGAATGTTCTTCTTCCTGACTAAGCCACCGTAAAAAAAGGCTAAAGCCGGCGTCATTAAGAGCACGAGCGCTGCGCTCATCAAGACCCAGGCTGTATCTCCCGAATTAATAGCGATTGGCAATGACCCCTCCTTTTGGAATAAATGACGCTCTATTTTTACAACTCAATTGTTTCGGAAGTGTTACAAAAATGTAACAGGAGCAAAGTTACGGTTCTTATCGAACTCTAAGTGTTATTGGTAGTACTCAGCCCACTGAGGTGTGTCGAGGATAAATGGAATGTCTTTCTCAGAAACTTTTTTGAATTCACCCGCACTGTATTCCCAAGTCTCAAGATGATGTTTGTCATCCATGGCCGAGATACCCGCCCCGGGGGTCGACAAACGGCTTGCAACCTCCACGCGACCATCCGGCAAACGGCGGGCAATCCCGTCGGGAGCGCCTTGGAACCGTTTAAGAAGGACAAGTTCGCGTTCATCCTTGATTTTATAAACCTCCAGGATCTGCGAAAATCCATTGCCCCATGCAATGTTGTACCGGACCCATACTTCAGGCTCATGATCTTGATCGAGGTCAACGAACTCTGGTTTCCAAACATAATGAAGCTTTCGTTTTTGAGTGTTCAGAAACAAAGAATTGCCCTGGAATGAAGTCTGCCCTTTCAAGATCTTTCCAAAAAAGAGTATAGGCCGGTCTCGATAACTGCCCATGGTCAGAAGAAGCGGCTTTGAAATGGTAACATTTTTGGTCACGTGCCAGAGTTCGAGCTCAGGATACGCCGCAATCGTAACAAAATACTTCTCCTCATAAAGGCTTCGCGCTACTTCAAACGAGCGGAATCTCTCCCGTACACGGTTGTCTTCAATATTCCATAGCTCTCTGGATGCCCTCTCAAACCAATCCAAAAAACCAGGGTCCCAATCGGCCCTGATAAAACCTTGAGGAGCCAACTGTCTTTCCTTGAGAAATGCCTGAAGCGCGGCTTCCGAGCATCCGTCCTTGGATGCTGTACCGCAAAATGTCAGGTAGCGGGTCGCATAAAAATCAGCTCTTTTTTTACTCCCCACTTTCAAAGCCTCTCGAGCTTTGGTTAAAAACGCAGTTTTATCCTTGGAACTATCGGCAAAAACGCAGGAAACCAGAAAAAAAGTAAGGCATGGAACTAAAATCCAGCCTCTCAGGTTGATGCTGGCGGACTTATTAGTAGACGTAAATATAGAGCGCGCGGCTTGTTTGGGGATTGTATCGGACATCGATCGAGGAACCATTTTTATCCGCGGAGAGTGATTTGGCGCCAGCTCCGTCCACCTGCGTGCGTTCATCAAAATTGACGGTCAATGTCTCATTCGTCCCATTTTCAGTAAAAAGTTTTAACGTAAGAGTTCGGCCATCCACATCGATCGACACGATTTCTCCGGACACAAGCTGTACGGGATCCGCGGGAACCGTTGTTTCTGGAAAAATTTCCTGGGTTTGACCGGGTGAAGAAAGTGTTGGTTCTTTCGCCTGTGCTTGGGCCGGAACCTCCGTAAGAGCCGCTTTTTTGGCTTCCATCGTTTCGATAATGTGCCTAGCGTAGCGGCCTTCGGAATGATCTTTTTTCGCCGCTTCGATCAGATCACGCACTCTCGGATTCTCCCCTAAATAGGGCCCTAGAGTCCCCCATTCCTCCACAGCTTTGGAATAATTTCCCTGGTCATAGTAGGTCTTTCCCTTTTGGAACGTGTCCTCCATCCACGCCGCTCTTTGCTCAAAAGATTTTTCAAGATCCAGCTTCTTTGCGCGCAACGCTTCAGCTTCAGCCTTGAACTTCTGGTCCGCCTGTTCCAGGACCATAAGAACCTCTTCTTCATTTTTAAGTTTCACGGGCCTTTCCCCCGAGGATGACTCCCCCAGAGAATTCTTGCCGGCAGCTATTGCGTTCACACTTTCCCGCAGAGATATGATCCGTTCCTTGATCGCCTGACCCTCCTCCAGATAAGGCAGAAGTCTTTCCCATTGGCCGAGCGCTTCATCATACTGGCCTTGGTCATAAAAAATCTTCCCCTTATTGAAAGTTGTGACGCTCCACTCTTGGCGCTCGGCCATCGTTTTTTCCATCTCGCCTTTTTTTACAGTGTACGCGGACGCTTCCTCTTTCAACTTCCTATCGGCCTCACTCAAAAGTTTTTCCATTTGTTCAGCATAGGGCAGTTTGAGACCTTGATAATCACCGGCCGCCGCCTCCACCGCGGATTTTTTTGCAAGGGATGCTTCTTCATAACTTTGTTTCACGGCTTCGAGCAATTTTTTGGCTCCCGACTGTTCATCAAGGTAGGGTCCGAACTTTTCCCATTCCGCGATTGCCTGATCAAATTTTCCCTCTAAATAAAAAGACTTTCCGAGATCGAACCTCTGTTTCATCCATTTCCGACGCTCCGAATATTGCTGCTCGGAACGGATCTTTTCCGCGCTGGCCTGCAATGCCTCGTTTTTTACTTTTTCATTCAATTCCACGAGAAGAACCCCGAGCTCGTCAGGAGGGACGAACTTTGCACTTTTTTTATTTTCAGCCTCCGCGCCTATCTTAGAAGCCTCCAGAGAGACTTTTAGGCTCTGTTCAAAATCGGCCAACTGCTTTTCCAGCAGCGTTCCGTTCTCGACAAATGGCATCAAGGTCCGCCATTCCGCAACCGCTTCCTGGTAGCGGCCCTGGGTATAGGCTAGCTTCCCTTTTTGGAAAGTGACCTCGATCCAGCTTTTACGATCCTGGAGCATCTTTTCGGTCTGAGAGATACGGTTTTTCAGGTCGAACACCTGGTCTCGTAGCTGCAAATTGACGGTTTCGAGCATTTGGTTAAGCTCGGTGGGGGCAGCGAGTTTTATCTCTTTTTTCGTGAGCGATTGTTGATTCTGTTCTTTGAGCGTCACGTATCCCTGGAAACTCTGGTCGGCCTTGTTGAGCAGATCCTCCAGCTCTTTTTGATTATTCACTGAGGGAAGCAATGAGCGCCACGCCGCGAATGCGTCCGGAAGCTTGCCTTGGTCATAGTAAGCCTTGCCCTCCGCGTACAGCTGCTGCACAGCGGTTTGTTTTTCCGCAATAATTTTTTCAGTCCGTTCCCGCGCAAGCTCCGTGACCTGCCGTTCCTTATCCAGTTTGAACGCGGCATCCATAAGGATCTGTGAAAGTTCGGCCTGCGGCGCGAAACGTGCCTCGAGCGTCGCCTCGGCGTTCTTAGCCTCCTCTTGTGCTTTCACATAATTCCGATAGCTCGCGGCAAGGTTGTCCACCAGCGCCCTCACGCGTTCTTCCTCTTGTAAGTAGGGTGGCAATGCCGACCAAGTCTTGATCGCGTTCTCCCACTCGCCTTTCTCATAAAACGCCTGTCCCTGAGAGAAAATCTGCCCGACGGAAGCGGCTCTCTCCGCGTGGGTTTGCTTTGCTTTCTCAGCGCGTGACATGGCTTCTAAATTTACCGCATTGATCTTTTGCGCGAGATTGTCGAGATATTTGGAAAATTCTAGCGGCACTGGAAGCGGTTCGTCGCGATGAGCCTGAGCATCCGCAGCAGCTTTTTGGGCATCCACCAAATCTTGATAACGCTGAGGCAATGCCGAGGCAAGAGACTGCACTTGAGGGTCCTCTTTCAACTGAGGCATCAAACTCGTCCAGAATTCGATTGCCTCCTTGTATTTCCCCGCCTCGTAGTAGGCCTTGCCTTTCTCGAATGTCATTTTTAGGAAAGTCTCGCGGTCGCCGAGCGCCTTCTCCATCTTGGAGCGCTCGGCTTGCGCCTTGTTGATCAAGTCTTTCAGGGCGCCATCAAGGTCTATGAGTACTTTTTCCATCTCAGGCGCGAATGGGAGCTTGGTTTCTTTGTAGGTCGTGGCAATGAACACGTCGTTGGATTTCCTCACAGCCTCGAGCTCATTCCAATTCTTTTTCACATCTTCGATCATCGGACCAAAACTTTCCTTTTCGTCAAGATACGGCAGAAGCTTCTCCCACTCATAAACAGCGTCGAGCCACTGCGAATTGGACGCGTAATTTTTTCCCTTCTCAAAGGTTGTGTCGACAAATGCCTGGCGATCCAACACTTCTTTTTCCATCTTGGCGCGCGAAACGCCTACGTCCTGCATGTTGGATGCAATCTGTTTCTGTGCGGATTGGATCAGCTTGGCCATGTCCTCCGGCGCGGGCATCTTGGCATCCCTCTTTGAGAGTGCCTCTGCCAACGCCGCTTTCGCGGCCACATACTGCGCATAGCTTGTTTCAAGACCCTGCACCAGAGCTTTCGCATCGGAGCTCTCGTCAAACGCATTGGTGATCTTGTTCCATTCTTCGAGCGCCTGGTCCACGCGGCCGGCCTGGGTGTACACTCTGGCCTTCTCCAGTGTCGAAAGCACCTGCGTTTGGCGATCCTCGACTTTCAGTTCCAGCGCCTGTCGTTCGCCGCGCAGTTCGTTCGCCTTTGCGATCAAGCCTTGCGTAGTCTCGCTTAGGATCTTCTTCAAATCATCAGCCAATACTACTTTCTCGGCACTTCGGGCTACGACCTCTTTGAGCCGATCAAAGGACTGCTGGAAATCACGATAACTCTGCCTAAGGTTTTCAAGCTGTATTTTCTCTTCCGATGCATTGTCGAGATACGGCAGCAGCTTATCCCATTCAACCAGAGCCTGGTCGAGATGCTGTGTTTGATACAGGATCTTGCCTTTCTCTACCGCCGAAAGGATCGCCGCGCGCCGCTGGGCAAGTTTCGTTTCCCTGCCCTGGCGCTTGGCGCGCAAGAGAGTTGCTTTTTGGATAAGCTCCTCATTGGTCTTGGCAAGATCTTTCTTGAGGTCCGGCGGAAATTCAACGATAGATTCTTTCTTCGAGAACGTTTCCTGATGGAGCACCGCCGTGTCTAAATAATCCTTGTAATTCTGCCGAAGGTTTTCGATAAGTGCCCGTTCCCTGGACTCCGCACTAAGATACGGAAGAAGTTTTTCCCACTCAGCCAACGCCTGGTCAATGCGGTTTGTTTGTTGAAAAATCCTTCCCTTTTCAATCGCAGACCGTATCACAGTCGAACGGTCATTCATCTGGCCCTCCGTCGACTCACGTTCCGCACGCAAACGGTTCGTCCTCTGCATAAGTTCTTGAGACGTCTGGGAAACCGCTTTGTGGAGTTCATCGGGAAGTTTGATCTTGGCCGCCTCCGCCGAGGCGGCTTTCAACTGGTCACGCGCCTCGCGGTACCCAAGGTAATTTTGCTTCAAATTTTCTATCAATAATTTATCTCCGGACAGAGGATCCAAGAAAGGAAACAATTTTTCCCATTCGGCCAACGCCTGGTCGATCCGGTCTGAATCATAGTATAACCGGCCTCTGTCCTGAGCCGAGCGTACGAAAACCTGCTTTTCTTCGGACTGCTTTTTAAGCGTCTCGTGGTCAGCTATTGCGCGGTCCGTATCTTGAATAAGCTTCTGATTCGTTCCGACAAGCAACTGCGTCAGGTCTTCCGGAAGCCGTGTCCGGACCTCTTTGTTTCCTGCGACCTGTCTAAGGCTTCCCGACGCCTTGACATATTCCGCGTAATTTTGTCCCAAGTTTTCTATAAGAACTTTATCTGAAGCGGCGGAATCAAGATAGGGAACGAGTTTTTCGAATTCTGAAAGCGCTTCGTTTAAGCGGCCGGCCTGATACTGGAGCTTCCCTTTCTCGAGAGCCGTCGTGGTGAACGCCACTTGTTCGCTTAATTTCATATTGCCCGCCTCGTACTGCGCCCGCATCTGGCCTGTTTTTTTGACCAGATCCTCGTTGGCCTGTGTGAGCGCTTTCTTGAGATCGTCGGGCAGACGCATTTTCACATTGATCCTGGAGGCCACTTCGTGGCCCAACACCGCTTCCTCGTTATATTCGGCTAAATTTTGCTTTAGGGTATCGATCAGAATGGTCTCTTCGGATGCCGGATCGAGATACGGCTTCATTTTCCCCCACTCTTCCACGGCCTGATCGATCTTGCCGGCTTTATAGGCCAGGCCGGCTTTGTAAAGAATATTGGAGGCGCGGACCTGCGTTTCGTTCATTTGCTGCTGAACCGTAAGACGCTCATTCGTCGCGCTAAGCGCTTGGTTTTTTACGTCTTCGTTCGCAGACTTCAGCATCGCCGCGAACTCTCCCGGAGCGGAATAGCTGTTCACCGCTTTTTCACGCGCTTCTTTAAGCGCAAGAACCTGGCGCTTGGCCTCCTGCCCGTTCACTTCTAATTTCTGCAGTTCTGCCTCAAAGGCGCCGCCATTTTCGATCCAGGGTGTGATCTTTTTCCATTCCGAGACTGCTTCCGAGATCATGCCCTGCGCATAATTTTTCTTACCCTGCTCGAACGCCAGAATCAGGCTCGTCCTTTTCGCAGCGATCGCCTGTTCAGCCTTTTGTTTTTCGTCCTCCGTTTCGCGCGCTTTCGCCGCCAATTCACGGCTGGCATCTTCGAGGTACCGGAAAAAACCATCTGGAAGTCTGTTTTTGTATACGCCCGTATCCACCGCATTCTGGTAGGTCGTTGTCGCCATATCGTAGGCATGGAGGCTGCCTTGAGCTGACAAAAAAGCAGCCCTCGTCACGGGATCCCCTTCGAAATAGGACGACAATAAAAGCCATTCATCCAACGCTTCCTTGTGCTTTCCCTGGAGATAAAGCGCTTTTCCTTTTTCAAAAACATCCGTGACCCTTTTTTGCTGCTCCATCACGGATTGTTGTTTCTCTCCACCCTCCTTTGAGAGCGTGTCTGCCTTGGCCTGGATATCCGCGGCCGCCTGCTTAAAAAATCGCTGCATCTCGTTCCGCCCGGGGTTGACATTGCCCGCCTCGTTCGCGGCTCCCGTATAGTGCAGTTCAGACTCCCGAAAATTGCGGCGCGCGGCCTTGAGTCTCTCGATCTCGGCGGCCAGCTCAGGTGAGTTTTTGAGTTTGAACGCAAGCTTGTCCCATTCTTCAATGGCTAGATCCATATTTCCCGCTTCATAGGCGATCTTGCCTTTATTGAACGTGGCGTCGATCCAAGCTTCTTCAAAAACCACGTCTTTTTCAATGCCCTCTTGCCGGGTCTGTATCTCAACGACCTCTTTTTCCAGTTTTTGTTGGGCTTCTTTCATGAGCGCCGTGAACTCGGCCGGGATTTTCAACTCTGCTTTTTTGCGCCGAGAGATCTCCTCGTTCTGTTTTTTCCCAAGTTGGACCATTTCATAACTCTTGTGAAGCTTTATGAGCTGGACGGTTTCGGGGGAAGTCGGGTCAAGAAACGGCTCTATCTTTTTCCATTCCTCAAATGCACCGTTCCAGTCGCCATTCTCGTAAGCCACCTGGCCCTTGCGCAACGTCGCGCGGATCCATGATTCCTGCTCCGCTGAGCTGGTTTTCAGTTTTGATCTTTCTTCCGTAACTGTCTGTAAATCTTTCTGAAGTTTTGCTTCTGCCTGAGAGAACACTTCCTGGGCATCCAGCACCGCATCCTGAGATGTCCCTACGGGCTTTGACTTGGCAGTAACCGGTACTGCGGGGCTGCCAGAGATCTGGCTTTGAAGGTAACCTATGACTTTCTTGAAAGATGGGTATTGGTCGAGGTAGGGGTCGAGGGCATCCCACTCGCGCGAAGCCGCCGGATAATTTCCCGACTCATAATAGGCCTTTCCCCTTTGGAAAACTTGATTCACCCACACGGCATCTTTGGGTTCATCCGTACCAGAGCCGGCCGCAAATACGGGTGTGGATCCTAACATCAATAAAATGAATAAGAAACACCTTTTCGGCAATGGCAATCGTCTCATCCTTGGCCTATTTTAGATGCGCTTCCACGCATTTTCCAGCTTAATATACCATATAGGTTGAAGAGGATAAATAAAATTGATAAAAGAACCATCTTTCGATTCCATGCCCTAGCCCCCAGAATCCACCGGACAATAGAGAAAGACGAGTCAATTCGACAAGAATAAAAGATTATGCTTTGCGGGGGGAAAGGATGGATCGACGCGCAGGGCCTGACGAAAGAATATGTTGGCTTTTTCAAAGTCCCCTTTTTTGGCAAAAAGCACGCCGAGATTATTGAAAATAGTGGCTCTTTCCGGCACGCGCTCCATGCTCTTCCAAAAATCAGCCCCGTCATTGAGCGGAAGCGCTGACCGCAACAATGCTTCGGCGAGATTGACGGCAGCGCTTTCTTTCCAGGGATTCATGCAAAGGGCTTCTATGAAATTATGGATAGACTCCCCGTAGCGGCCCTGGCGAAGCAACGCCAACCCCAGACTGTTATAAATGACTGTTGTTTGATGCAAAACCAGGCTTTTTTGAAAGCGATCTTCCGCCAGTTCCCATTCCTCATTTTTAAGGTGCAGTCTCCCCTCGACATACAGTAATTTCCAGCTGTATGGAGTTTCATTGTGATAGGCGTAGAATACTTGTTCATTTCTTGAAAGAAAAACCTGCCCAGCACTGGGAAGCAGAAACCAGATCAAGGCCGCGACCACCAATGTTTTTTGAACGGGTCGTGAAAAATACCGATGATTGCGTAATCGAGATCCTTGCCAAAACTTTGCCGCGAATAAAACAATCGCGGCGATCAAAAACTCTACCCGCGTAGGCAAAATCCAAAAACTTGGAAAGGAAGCGATCACACTTTCCAAAGCGAACACCCCGCAGCACCACCACAGAGCAGCTTCCACAGGCCGGCGACGCAGACGCCACAACACGAAAAAGAAAACGCCTAAAAGAAAAATGGTCAGGGGCCATCCTGGCCCTTGAGGCACATTCCTCCCGTAATTAAAATTTGTCGCGCTCAGCATCATCCACAGATAATTGAGAAGCAGCCAACCGCTGTGAGAAAGTCCATACCCGATATCTATTTTTGTGAATCTGGGATCAGGCCTTAGTACGTTGAAGCGATGCCACAAAAGTAACAATGCCCCGACCAACATCATTCCCCATAAAAACCAGCGCCTCGCCGGGACGCTTCGTTGGCCAGAAAAAACCAATGGCAGCATTGCCCCCACAACTAAAATTGCGCTATCTTTGCAAAGACCCGCCGCATAAACGAGCCCCAGCAACGTCAAACCCCAAAACCAATCGTTGGATGAAACATCGTTGAGAGAATACTCGTAAACAAACCAGCTGACGATCATGAGTACCAACGCTAATGAATTTCCAAACCATGCTCCCTGAAAATAAAACCAGCTATTGAACGGATGAAACGCAAAAAAAGCGGCGCATACCCAAGCCGTAGTCACACTGAGATTGAGCCGGCGGGCCATGACAATCAGAGCAAAAATTGCGCACATGAACGCGAGACTCCCTGCCATGCGAAATGGCGCGGCCGACTCCACGCCAAACGCGCGCGCCAAACCCGTCAAAACAACATTGTTCACCGGTCTAAAGTAAGAGGACTCGTAGCCAGCTTCCGGTTGAGACAATTTTAACCACAGGCTTCCGGTCTCAAAAAAACCCTTGTTAAGGTGGATCTTTTCACTGTCCTCATTCAAAAAAGGCCCTTGAACCGCCGCAATCAAGACAAATCCAAGAAAAGTAAAAAGAAGTCCTTGAATCACTCTCCGATAGATCATGTAAATGACCTCTTCCTCATCAAAAAATACCCGGGCTGCAAGCCCCGGTCTGTCACCGCCTCAAAGTTTGTCATGAGATATTTCCAAAGGATCGGCTGCGTCGTGGACAGTCGAAGACCGAGAGAGCTGCGTACGACAGGATTCCCTACTACCGCCCAACGTACTTTTTTTTTCTCAAGATCATGGATCATTTCCAACTGCGTTTCCTCGGATTGGGGAGCCACAAAAAAAAGGTCATAGACGGGAGAATTTTTTCCCAGGATCGGATAAAAGGTAGTCATCAAAGGCGCTAGCAGCATCGGTTCGTGTGCCGGAACATATTGAGCGACAACCTTTTTTAACCCATCGATGCGGTCCGCCGCGGACTTTAGCATCCAAATATGATCGTTTCCAATCACATATTGCACTAGGCTGTTTTTGGTTTGAGGGGGAAAATGTTTTAAGAACACGTTATTCCGAATTCCAGCGGAAAAAAAACTCAAGATAGAAATTAAAACGATTAAAAAATAGGCGAGTTTTTTGTGAAAATAAGGGTAAGTGACTCGGATCGACAAAAGCCCAGCAATCACAGGGAAAAATCCCTCCCCGAAATGAATGCCCTCCGCATGAGAAAAAATATGATGCAAGTAACAAACACCCACGAATGCAGAGGCGATCCATAAAGCTTTATGACTTATATCTTTTTTTTGGATAAAAAAGACTGATGGCACTGAAAAAAAATAAAAAATAATTAGAAAAATAAAACAAAGACCGAGTGCTGATTGGCCGGCAAATTCTCGAATCAACACCTGTTGGTTCTGAAAAACCTGTCCCAGATGACCCCAGCTGACTGTCCATGGCCAGGGGATAGGCAATGCAATATTTGCCTGCCCAAGCGCCAAAAGCATAGCAAGTCTTGGAACAAGCCTAATATAACTTTCGAAAAAACCAGGCAAAAAAATGCACATACCCATAATCGGTAAAGAGCCGCAAAAAAAACCGAATAAATAAGCAAGGCCATTTTTGAGAAGCGCCTCTAAACAGCCTTTCCAGTATTGAAAAATTATCAGTCCGGAAAATAGAGTGAATAGGTACAACCCATGATTAAGCCCAAAAAAAGCTGCCAAACCCGTCAGGAGGCCGGCCTCAAAATAGCGTTTTTTTGAGGGTTTTTCCAGGAGACGCGTCGCAACAAGAACGGCAAATAACTGGACGCTAGAGTCAAAGTAGCGGTAAGGAACGATCATCCAAAAAAGAACAAGAACCCCCGCCCCCGAAAGAGCCCACGGGCTCTTAAGCACACGCCGCAGCGCCAAAAGGGCTGCCGAGAAGCCAAGAAATTGGAAGAGCGTGGCCGACAAGCGCAAGGCCATAAGGCCATTGCCAAATAAAGAAAAAAGTGCCGCACACCAATAGTAACGCCCTGGCGCATAGGCCAGAAAGTCGCGTATGGGCACCTGCCCTGCCTGGGCGTGGATAGCCCCGTACCATAAAAATCCCTCGTCTGCCGGGTCAAAACCTCTGTCCGCATGAAGAAAAGAAATCGTGGTTAGCACGAATGCGATGAAAACAGCGCGGGGCGCAGAAATGGGATGCGTCGGCTCCAGGTAAGTCATAAAAAGGATTTTCTTCTCATCAGAAAATACCCGGGTCTCAACCCTCGATCCGTTACGAGCTCAAAGTGTGTTACCAGGTACTCCCAAAAAATAGGATGGCTGATGGACAACCGCAGCTCATCAATACTCAATATAATTGGGTTCCCTACCACCGCCCAGCGGACTTTTTTCTCTTCAAGTTCTCGAATCATTCTCCGTTGTATTTCTTCGGTCTGGGGAGCGACAAAATAAAGATCATACACGGGCGATTCTTTTCCCAGGATCGGATAAAAAGTGGTCATGACAGGCGCCAAAAGAACGGGTTCGTTCGGCGGAACATACTGTGCCAGTATTTTTTTTAAATCATCTATCCGGGAAGCGTAACTCTTTGGAATCCAAATACGATCTTTTCCAATGGCGTAGTAGACCAAGTTAGTTTTGGGGGAAAAATTTTTCAGCATCACGTTATTTTGGAGTCCCGCGGAAAGAAAACTTACGAGTGCCAGGACGGCGATTAACAGCCAACTAAGCTGTTTTCGAAAAAATGGGTAGGTGGTTCGGATCGACAAGATGCCAATGATCACCGGGCCGAACCCCTCCCCCAAGTGAATGCTCTCCGATCTTGAAAAAATATGATGCAAATAAAAGAATCCCGTAAGAACGGAGGCGACCCACAAGGCTTTGCGGCTCACAAATTCCCTTTGAATTAAAAAAACAGCTGGAACTGAGATAATATAAAAAATAATAAGATATAGAAAGGCGGTGCCCGTTGCGGATTGAGCTGCAAACTCCAACACTTGCGCCAGAGGGTTTTCGAAAATTTTCCCAAGCTCAACCCAACTTACGGTCCATGGCCAGGGAACAGGGACTGCCGTATTGGTCATCCCCATCGCCAAAAAATGGCCTTGATTTATAATGCTATCCAGGTGACTTTTAAAAAACCCTGGGACATAGACCCACATCCAAAAAAATGGCAAAGCTCCACAAAAAAAACCGATCCAATAAAATGCGATTTTTTTTAATGGTTCAGAAAGATGTTTTTTCCAAATATTGAAAGCCGTCAATCCAAAAAAAATCTCTGATAGATACAGCGCGTGATTCAATCCGAAAAAAGCGACTAAACCCGTCAAGACTCCAAAATAAAAATGTCGCCTTAAGGAGGGTTTTTCCACAAGACGGGTGGCAAATAGGGTCGCGATCAGCGGAATGCTGGAATCAAAATAACGGTAGGGAACTAACATCCAGAAAAAGATGAGAAGCCCAGCGCCAAAAATAGCCCACCCGGATTCAAACACACGGCGGAGCGCTAAAAGAGCCGCAGATATCCCCAGAAATTGAAATAGGGTGGCAGAGTACCTAAGCGCCATAAGACCGTTGCCTAGAATATAAAAAAGCGCCGCGCACCAGTAATAGCGCCCAGGTTCATAGGACAAAAAATCGCGGATGGGCACCTGCCCTGCCTGGGTGTGAATCGCCCCGTACCACAAAAATCCCTCATCCGCCAGGTCAAGATTTATATCTGCATGAAGAAGAGAAATTACGGTAATAACAAAGGCGATAAAGACTACCCGGTGCGCAGAAAGAGGATATGTCATTAATTAGGTTCTATATAAAAAACCATGGGAGTCGCAAACGATGCCGGAATAAACCGAACGTATTCCAATAACGATGATACCTTTAACCAGCGATAGACGCGGCTTGGCCACCCACTTTGTCGCGAAGAAAAAACTGGATCCGTGTCTAGCCGCTGCAATGCTTCGCGCATCAACCCTTTTTCAAAACGTACGGAACAGTCAATTTTCCTCGCAATTCTTTTAATTTTTTTAGCTGTAATAAAATTGAGTGTCTTCCAAATTGTGAGATTTCTTTTTACTTTGCTGGAAAAAATTCTGGTTAGAGATGGAAATAGAGGTACTATCCAGATCCCAAGATGAGGCTCGTAAGGAAAAAAATAATTAGCACAGGAATGGATCATCCTACCCTGGGGGGCCAGCAGCTGACGCATGGCGAGAAAGGACCTTTCGGGGTCCCTCATATGCTCTAGAACATTGTGCGAAAAGATCAAATCGTAGGGGCCATTTTTTCCAACCGGAAGATCTTCAACGCTGCAGGCATGAACCGGGAATGCGGCTTTCAGTGTTTGACGAACAAGCGGAAGAAGCTTTTGGTGATCATCGAACGTATCGATCGCCGGCTCAACAGCCTCTATCAAAACTCCTTTTTTTTCCAGATAAGCGCTAACAATCCCAAGGCCGGCACCGACTTCTAAAACTCTTTGACCGGTTAGAGTCTCTATAGGCAAATATTTTAAAATTTGGTGAGCCTCACCTAGGCTATCCCGCATCCTTTCGGTAAAAGGCACATCCAACTTTCCAACCTTTGAAACTTTTTCGGAAAACTCCTTAGACTCTAATAAAATCTCTAATTTTTCAAAATCTTTTATCACGAAAGGAGTTTAATGCTTTCATCAATTACACGGCCCATATGATTTGACATGCCTATCCAGAGAGGTAATCTTACCAAACGCGCCGAAAGGTCCTCTGTGTACTTCATCGGCATTGGCGCATAGCCGAAACGCCGCCCGGCAGGTGAGCTATGAAGCGGCACATAATGAAAAACTGTATTAATGCCGCAGCGGTTCATTTCCCGGATAAATCGGTCGCGCTTCGCCTTGGTGGGAAGAAGAAGATAATACAGATGCGCGTTGTGCTTGCAGTAGGACGGGACCACCGGACGTCTAAGCTTTTCCTTTCGCTCCAAACCGTAAAAGGCCGCATGATATTGGTCCCAAAGGGCCATGCGTTTTTTGATGATAGGAGAAGCCATTTCAAGTTGCGCAAGCAAGAAAGCGGCAATGATATCACTTGGTAAGTAAGACGACCCGATATCGCGCCAGGTATATTTATCCGTCTGGCCTCTCAAAAACTGGCTGCGGTCGGTGCCTTTTTCCCGAATAATCTCCGCACGCTCAATAAATCGCTTATCGTGCACCAATAGCGCTCCGCCCTCACCTGACATAACGCTCTTAGTTTCATGAAAACTAAAAACTCCAAAATCCCCCAACCCTCCCAACATGCTTCCTTTGTACGAGCCCAAAATCCCCTGCGCGGCATCTTCGATGACTAGGAGTCCGCGTTTTTTAGCAAGTAACAGGATGGGCCCCATCTCGCAGGAAATACCCCCATAGTGAAGCGCCACAATAGCTTTGGTCTTGCGAGTGATGGCTAGCTCTATTTTCTTTTCGTCCATATTCAACGTGTCCGGTCGTATGTCTACAAAAACAGGAACGCCTCCTCGTAAGACGAACGCATTCGCCGTAGATACAAACGCATAGGACGGCATAATGATCTCATCGCCTTTGTGTATTCCGGAAAGGATCGCTGCGATCTCCAGTGCCGCTGTGCAAGAATGAGTAAGAAGAGCTTTCTGACTATTTGTTTTTTTCTTAAGCCACGCCTCACATTTTTTAGTGAACGGGCCGCCGCCTGAAAGATGACCGCTAGCGTGTGCCTCTCGAATATAGACAAGCTCTCGGCCGCTCATGAAAGGTTTATTGAATGGAATCTTGATGGGAATATGAGACATTGATCTAGCAGTTCACCCTTTTTGAGATAACATAAACAGGCCGGTGCCGTGTTTCATCATAGATCTTTCCTATGTAGAGACCCACGATCCCAAGGTTGGCGATAATCATGCCGCCCAAGAACCAAAGAGAAACCATCAAGCTCGCCCATCCCTCGATGGGAACAGACCACACCACCTTTCGTATCACAAGATATAATGAAAAGCATATGGACGCTAAAAAAATAAAAAATCCCACCCCCGCGGAAACAAGCAGCGGTTTGTTTGAAAAAGCAGTGATCGTATCAACAGCCATCGCGACTAGTTTTCTAAGCGTGTAAGAACTTTTGCCACCATGCCGGCCATCATGTTTTATTTCCACATAGGCCGTTGGAAATCCTAGCCAATGAACTTGGGCTCCGAAAGATCGAAAATTTTCATGCATTGAAAGATAGGCGTTGATCACTTTCCGGTTGATAATGCGGAAGTTAGCCACTTGTGGGTCATAGGAAAGGCCGGAAAAATTCTGCAAAACAAAATGATAGATTCGAGACGCGGCTCTTTTCCAAACCGGATCGTTGCGCTTTCCCCTCCGGGCATTGACAACATCAAATCCTTCCTGCGCTTTTTCCCACAATTTTGGAATATCCTCCGGACGGTCCTGAAGATCGCAATCCATAATGACAGCCCAGTTTCCTTTGCTCAATTCAAGACCCGCTGTAATGCACTGGTGCTGGCCAAAATTCCTGCTTAGCTGAACGGCGCGGATGCGCGGGTCCTTGCTCGCCAGCAACTCAATACTTTCCCAGCTACCATCACGGCCACAGTCCTCGACCAGAATTATTTCATAGCCTGTAATCCCTTGCGTTGAACTTAGCGCCTGCTTCAATCGGTCATGCAGCGGCCCTAAGCATTCTTTTGCTTTGTAAACTGGAACAATAATTGAGATCACTTAGGCCTCCATTTCTAAAGGATTAACTCTTGAATTAGCCTAGACCCGGAAAGACCCATTTGGTGAAATTTCTCTAGGATGAGAGGGTATCCCTGAACAGCTGCTATGACCACCGGCAGATCATTGTTTAGTAGAGCCGATGGGTCCCGGACTTCTTTTCCAAAAAAATAAGAGCCAACCTTTTCTGGTGTCGAATCCACAAAAAAATCTACTTCGACATTTTTAAAAAAAACACTCTTCTCTAATAAATATTTAGCCAATTGCCCGGCTCCCCAAATAATAACATGAGAGTACTTAAAAGGGGTTGCGATGAAATTAAACCCGGCCAAGGCATGAATACGCTCGATTTGCGTGGAGTCATCAAAATTGATGACGGCACTTAGCCTATGCCGTAGCAGCTCATCAAAAATCACAGCACTATTGCCTATCTTACAAAGCAAACCAAACATAAGAATCATCGCCGACGCCACGTCAGGGTTGATAAACTCATGCTTAAAGTCGCAGCTTATTTGAAAATTGCATTGCATCAGGTCGTATTCCCGCATCAAAGCAACAAAACACTTCACCTCTTCCACCGACTCGTTGCCATCCGTAAAAATATATTTAATTGTGACTCGAGCGCTATTGGCACGGGCATAAATCATTAAATTCTCACAAACTTTTCTTAAATCGGATCGCCCTCGAACAGTTTCAAATGTTGCTTCCGTACCGGCATCTATGCTCGTGATTATTTGTGCTTTTTGTTGCACTAGCAATGTTTCCAGCGTAGAGGATCTTTCGACGGCGTTCGTCAGCACTCGTTGTTGCGCGGCTGGTAAATTTGTTGTCAGCATATGGATCATATTTGTAAAATCTCTTCCGAGAACCGGCTCTCCTCCGCCCCAAACAACGAGCTCACAATTTTTAAGGACGCCGCTTTTTAAAAAATCTTCCAATGTTCGTCTGACGTTGTACGACGTTCCCTTGCCGCCAAAATAATCATCACTGCAATAGGTGCAGCGCATATTGCACAAAGAATGATGCTCCATAGACAAGTATTTTATATCCAGTTCATTGAGCGGGGTCCACGCCCGAAACTCTAAAAAGGGGCAACCATCACACGGGGATGGCTCTCCAGAATTTATTTTTTGATGCAAATCACGCTTTGCCTCCAGGACAGCCTCCTTTGAGATAGGCGCATCCCTTTTCTGTTTGACGTCAAAAAGGACAACATCCCCCCTCATCTCACCACCCACAAAAAAACGCTTGCAACATGTTCTAACCTGATCAGGTCTGAGAAATAGGGAGTGATGGAGATCGGTGCAGCTCCAGCTTTTTCCGCTCATCTGGCGAACCTCCGAGGTGACCGTAAGCGCTTTTTCCTTGGCGTCCATCGACAAAGAGTTCATCACATGCCAAAACCGAGAAGCGATCGCACTATAAACCGTTTTACTTTCATTTTTTTCGTCAAAATCACCTTTTTGGATAAGTCTTTTCGTGTGAGAATGAATAATGCTAAAAAGATTTTGAATCTCTTCCGGATTCACACAATGCCTCACTACTTCACGCACCCTAGTCGCGATGACCCCTACCGTGCCAATTTTATAACTCTCCATATACTTTGCCAATAACCTGGCGTCCTGCTCGACAGATTGCAGGAAATTCTTAATCGCATCCCAAGCTCGAAAATAACCTTCTACATGCCGCGCGGAAATTGTGTTGATAATAGAGGCCTCGTGATTCCTCTTAAGGTACAACGCCTGATCGAGGTAAGAGGTTTCAGGAGAATGGAAATAGACCTTAAAGATAAAATCAACGTCTTCATGAAGACCTGGAGCAAAACGAATCTTAAATTTCTCAAGAAGATCTTTTCGCACAGTTGTATATATCACGGATCCATCCATCCGATGGGATAGATACTGATGAAGCAGCCGTTCCCGGGACTCAAGAAACTGGCCATCGCGGCGGCCAATTCTTTTGCTGCTGTTCAAGGCATCGCGTGAACCCAGAGATGACCAATCAAAACCAATGGCGCTTAAATAGCGGCCGGAACTTAGTTCCATAAAATGTGTTAATAAAGATAAAGCTGTTGGGGAAAGCTCATCATCGCTGTCCAGAAATAGAACCCATTGTCCCCGCGCACACTCAAGTCCTGCATTTCTTGCAGCACCCGGACCCTCATTAAGATTCCGTGTGATCACTCTGAGATGGGGTAGTTTTGCCACATAGGATGATGCCAGCTCAGAAGTCCCGTCTGTCGAGCAATCATCCGCTACCAACACCTCAAAATCCTCCGCGGAAACATCCTGGCGGATAAGGCTTTCGAGGCACAAAGGTAAATATTTTTTTGAATTAAATGTTGGGATGATGATTGAAAATTTCACGCCATAAAGGAACCGCCGTTGATATCCAAAGTTGCCCCTGTGATGTAATCCGACATGGACGAAGCAAGAAATAGCGCCAAATCACTCACTTCCTCCGGCTCGCCAAGTCTACGGAACGGGATGGCCTGACGGATCTTTTCGCGGGCCTCAGGACTCATGCTGTTCGGCATTTGGGTATTAATGGAACCCGGAGCGATGGCGTTGACGCAGATGTTGTACTTTGCATAATGGTAGGCAAGGTGACGCGTCAGAGCGATCTGACCCGCTTTGGAGACTTCGTAGCTGGGGGAAGCACTGGGATGAGGTAATTTTGCCATTTGTGAAGACATATTGATAATTTTTCCTTTGTTCTTAGCGCGCATCAAGGGTAATACTGCGCGGCACATATGAAATGTCCCATGCAAATTAACGTCGATTACGCGGAACCAATCCTCAAGCGACAAATCCTCCACGGGGGTTCGAGTGATGATACCCGCACAATTCACGAGAATATCCACGGGTCCAAATTCATCCATGGTACGCTGTACAGCTTTCTTTGACAGCTCTGGCCTTGCGACATCCCCAGGAACAATTATAGCTTTCATCCCAATCTTCCTCACTTCGTCGGCAACCTGATCTAAGCCGGCCTTGTCTTGATCTGCCACCAAGGTGACCGACGCCCCATTCGAGGCGAACTTAAGAGCAATGGCCCTTCCGATACCGCGAGAACTGCCTGTGACAATGGCCACTTTATTTTTTAACATGAGTAAACCCCCGCTCATTTTGCTTTGTGCAATTCTTCACCTGGATAGATTTGGCCATGACCGTCGCCGCAACCCATACGGGCCTCGCCACCCTAACTGTTACCGTTGCCTAATAAACTTCAACGTGTATAAGCTCCTGCATTCGTTCGGTTTTGTCTAGCATTTCTTCCTGCGAATCAAACTTAAGAAATACGATGCCGAATTTTGACGTCATGATGTCCAATACCGGATCGCCAACTTTCCACCACATTAATCGGTCAATCACGTTTCTTTTAATGCTGGGATCAAAGATAACATCTTTCAATCTTCCAGGCCGTCCACTCATCACGCAATGGCGCGTGAAAAAACCCTTGGGCTTAGCATGAGACAAACCGCTGCAGTCCAGCCCAGAAGAAGCTTTAATGATCCAGACTGGATATGGTACACCCGTGGCATGTTCCACCAACTGAATGTATAGATCCCCTGGGGCCCTGCGGCAAATCTCGATAATGATTGGCTCCCCCTCGTGGAGAACGTACTGAACATGAAAAATGCCCGTTACCAAAGATAATAGAAACGCGATCCTTTCGGCGAGTTTACAGAGTTTTTTCTCAACAACCTGAGAAACATTGCTCGGCGCAGAAGCCGCCGAGACAAGAAATGGGTTCAAGTAATAATGCTCATTGTCAGAAAAAAAGAAAACCACACGACCGTTGCTCAAAAATATCGAGAATCCATGCCGGCTCCCAGAAAGAAATTCTTCTACCACGGCACGCCGCACGTGAGAAACGCTGAAAGCTTTCTCTAGGGCCGCCTTAGCTTCACCCATCGTTTGGATAACAGTAACCCCTTTGCCCCCTGTCAGATCCACGGGTTTAACAATCAGTGGAAATGTGAGCGCTCCTACGATATCCAGAGCCTTGTTAAGATCATGGACCCCTTTTGCACTAGGGGTAGGTATCTCATGAGTAGCAGCAAAATTTCGATACTCATCTTTATGGTGAATAAGTTTTGATGTATTATACGAGTCGTGCCCGGCCAACCCCATTCTTTCCGCAACATAGGCACAGGAAATCGCAGAAAAGTCATTGCAGCATGCGCAGATGGCGTCGATCTTCAGCCGCCTAGCCAACGCAAACATTGCCTCCGGATCCGAAAAATCAGCGGGCTGGTATTCATCCGAGTAGAGATGCCCGAGTTCCTCCGGACGATTCCCGCTCGTGATCACATGATAGCCGATTTTTTTTGCAGCAAGAATGAGCGGAATGTCGGCATATCCGCCACCCGCAATTAGAATTTTTTTATGACCCACTCGCTACCATCTCAGAGGAAAAACGACGAAAAATTTGCAGCTCTATATTCTTTTCTCCCGTTTTCAGGATCACAGACCGAGGCCTGATCTCCTCAACAGAGTACCCGTAGATCGTGTCGCCCTTGACGAGAGTTTTGTCATTGATGATGGCTTTCGGATTCTTCTCGTCCCAGAGGATCCCCTTTAGCGTCAAATTGACCGCTTTGACGACACTCGTGACAGTTTCCTGGAATGTGAATGGATCCCTGCCCCATTCCCGATCCCACAGCTGCATCCTTTCTTTCCGCAGCTTGTCGTATAAACGTATGTTCGTAGCCAACACCAACTGTTCCGAGATACTCTGCCCGGCGCCTGTTTGAGTATCGGCTGGCGCGACTTCCTTTTTATTCAGCAATATATTTTTTGTGAATGAAATGGCAAAGATCACAAGCAAAATCGAGGTGATAATAATGTCTCGTTTATTTTTTTTTGCCGTTTTCTCTGCGTCATTCATATTATGATCATTTCCTCAGTACTCATTTAGCTGCAAAATTCAGGCTAATATCGCATTGCAGATTTTCCGTCTGCGGCGATATTTTTTTTAAGGTAAGCGAGCCCACCAGAAAATTTCCCTCCACTTTATCCCGCAGCAGCTTTAAGAAATCCGCCACACTTTTGTAGTCGGCTTCCACGCGAAAATTAACAGGAAGCACCATTAATTTTTTCCCTCCCAATTCCAACTCCTCGCCAGAATCATCTTTTATGGTGACAGGACTATCCGAATAGATCTGAATCACATTCAAGTGATATTTGTCGGCCTCTTCAGAGATGTAATCCAGTAAGGCGCTCACTTTTGCCGTATCAATCAGCTTATCTTCAAATTCATTTACGCGTTTCTCAGTGTCATTGAGCTCGCTAGGTGTTAAAAGGTTAAGACTTATTTTTTTCATATCTTCCGTTTGGCTGCGCAAAGAATTTATGGTCGCCGCAGTAACGCTTATATCTCTCTGCACCGGAAGAAAAAATATCAAAAAAATAACGATCAGCACCGCAAATTTAAACGTCCAGACGATATTGTTTCGCCTCGCCAAAAAAAACGTGGTCAAATGTCTGAAACGGTCAGGAACTTTCATCATAATAGTGCTTTCACATCACAGACTATTTCAAATTGGAGCAGTTTTTTCTCCTCGTCCTGATAGCTGCTAGTCACAGCGGCTGATGCAATAAAAGGTGAATCGGTAAGATTCGTGGCGTACTGCGTGACGTTTTTTGCGCTTTCCCGAGTGACGTCGCTGATCTGCCCGCGCAGAGTCAAATTTCCTGCCTGCGCAGAATAGTCTATGTCGGTCAGCGTGATAGGGGTCGGTGTACGATAACTTAGTTCCTTTAATAAAGATGGGAAATATATTTCTCCTTTGAATAATCTACGGCGTGCTTTTTCTTTATATAATATCGACTCGAAAGATTTTTTCTTTTCGTCGATTTCTTGAGATTGTTTTTTAAAAATGTCCAGCTTGGCTTTGAGTGTATCGGAGTGGAGAGTTGCACCCACAACCACTAAGAAAAGCAAGAATCCCAACCCAAACAGAGAGAAATTCAGTAATTTATTTGAACGCCTCTGGCGGTTCTTTTTTTTAATCTCCTCCGGCACTAGGTTAATCCTGCCATCACCTAGAAGAGCAGCCCCTAGTCCAGAAGCAACCACAGATGGATGATTTATCAAATAATTTTTTTGATCCGGTTTCAACGCGCTGGAAAGAAATGGCTCAATGTTCAACGGGACTACTTTCGTGTCAAGATGCTGCGTCATAAATTGATGAACGCGCTCCATGTCACCCGCATCGCTGACCATCACTACTTTCTCCACGGGACGAAAGTATTTCTGGCTTTCATAAAAATCGATTGTTTTTTTGATCTCATCAGTGATCTTCGTTAATATTTCATCGGTCAAATGAGGCTCTGCAGCCCCCAAGACAACTTGCCTTACCATCATGTTGTGGTTCTCACGCACCACCAATATACGCAACAATCCATCTTCCAACTCGCAAATCAAGACATCGCTTTCAGGGGTAGGTTCTGCTTCCGCTACAAAACAGGCTAACGAGGCCTGGCCGGGCACCAGAGAACGTATTTCCAAGCCAAGATTCTGAACAAAGGAGAGCCATATGGCGGCGCTTTTTTTGTCACAGTAGTAAACATTGTACAGTTTTTCGGCACTTTCGGCTCCCTCCACACTCATCACTTCGCTGTATCCAAAATAATTTTCGTCTTGGTTGTAGTAATATTTTTTCTTTAGGTCCCAGAAAAAAGCCTTTTCAAGATCCTCTATTGGCATTTTTGGCATGTTCAATTGGCGGAATGTCATCCCGTCAGACCAGGTGACGGCTACATCAGGAAATCTCTTATTTTTTAGGGAAGAAAGAAAATCTACAATACTGGTCTTACGTTCACTTTCGGATGTGGAAGCATCCTGACGAATAACAGAATAACGAAGAATTTTTGGACGAGGAACCCCAAGCTCGAGATGAAGCAGCGTTATGCTCTGTGAGGTGAACGCCACCGTCAGCAGTTCGTTATCCGCCGAGTTTTTCCCAAAAACACCCGAGAGGGTATTTTCAAGAGACTGGACTAATCTCTGCGTATTCACGCCATTCCCTCTTGGGTCATCCGTGCCACCACTTGCCGAACTTTTTTAAATAGTACGCCGCCAGCGCTAGCCCTGTAAGAACTGTGATCGACAACCCTATTCTAAACAAAATAGGGTCATACTTCCATTGTACCTTATGTTTTCCCGGCAACACCTGAATAGCGCGAAAAGCAAAATTGGCTTTATAAATCTTTGTTGGCTTTCCGTCGATGAGAGCTTTCCACCCGGGGTAATACGTATCAGACAAAAAGAGCCACTGGGGCGATGCTGTGGCCACCTCCATGGACACCTGGTTTAACGAGTACTCAAGAATTTTTACCTCTTCTTTGGATGGGATCGGCATGAAAGAATCTGAGGATTTTTGGAGAGCCGGCAGCTCCTCTTCGAGATAGATCTGTTTCAAAGGATCGAAGTCCTTGGAAACAATCAGTTTCAAGATCTCTTCGTGATTTTTATTGACCACAGCGCTCGATACCAAAAATGCACGCGGCAAAACGTGTTCGTTTAAAAATAAGTTGGCGGGTTTGGCATGATTTACTACGCTAAAATGACCTTTGATATCCTCAAGCGGGCTAACCAGATATTTGATATTCATCATATCAAGAAACCGCAGCCCTGTAGGCTGCTTGATTTTTAATTGTTCCCCACTGATCGCGATGACATCCTTTAAAAAGATAGAGTCATAGCCTGTCACATAGGAAATACGATGGGGCAACAGCAAATTTGGGCAGAGTATTTCCAATAGGATCTTGATCACCTCATCCGCGCTTCCGTTCGGCGGATCTAGTTGAACCTGCAGAGCTCTTGGAGACGCCTGCGCTCGGAATATCGTTTTATCACTCATCAAGACTTTCATGTTTTCGCCAATCCTCTCCATCATATTCCCGGGGATGCGTATTTCCATGATGTTCGCCTCGACGAGATCTGAGAAAACGAGAAATACAAAAAAAAGACAGAGTAAAATCTTTTTGGATCTGAAAAAAAGAGCATAAAAAATCCCGGCCAGCATCATGAGAACAAAAAAACCAGTTCGTTTAAAATTCTCCAGCACCGGGGTCGCCAGATCCACAGTCAAGTTCATATTCCAATCTATTTTGTTCTTGGTCCAATTTAAAAATAGTTGGTGAACTGTCTCAAAAATTTTCCCGGAAATCCAGGGAGAAAAAATCATAGAAATAATTATCAAGATCGTCATCGACAGTATTCCAAACGCAAATTTTCTGGCATTCGGAGAGAGCTGATGGGGCCGAGATGCCTGGCTCGATTTCTCAAGAAGCGCGTCCAAACCGAACCCGGCTAAACACGCCATGGCAAAGCTAAATAGAAATAGAAAACGAACCGGATAGCGGATGTATTTAAAAAATGGGAATACATAGTAGAAAAAGTGATAGACGCCGCACCACTTCCCCAGAGCCAGCGAGACCCCGAACAAAGCCAAAAGCACATGATATCCGATCAGAGGAGTCTTTCTCTTCCAAAGAATCGCCAGTGCTGCGAGAACTAAAACGGAGATCCCCGCATAACTGTTCTCCAGCCAGCTTTGCCGGGTCCAATAGTTCATGAAAAATAGGCTGATGTCCGAAAAAAATGGGAAGAAAAAAGAAACTAGATCATTGTACTGTAAGCTCCACATCGTGATCAGCTCTAAAGCCGGGTTGACTCGATTGGAATGGAATAGAAATTCAGTGAACAAAAAAATGTGAAACGCCGCAAGCCCAAGGAAGACACCTATTATCTGCAACCAATCGAACATAGGTTTTAGGTCGAGCTTACGGTGAACACAGGTTTCCCGGATCGTTCCATAAAGAACGAATAGCACCGCGACGACCAAGGAAGCAAAAAAAATAGTCGGATCTCCGGCAAGGTACTGAAAAAATAGAGTCACCCCGCCAAGCGATTTCCAAAAAAATCCACGCGTGCGAAGTGCTCTCCGCAGCGTTAATAAAACAAGCGGGAAATAGGCCATGGTAGCCAGGGAGATCGTCAGATTAATCGCTGATAAAATATAGCCGGTAAGCCCGTAGGCAAAACCGGATAAAAATGAGGCCATGGGCGAAGCTCCACAGTCCCTCATCCAAACACAAACAAAAAAACTGGCCAGGGCCAAGTGTACTAAAATATAAAAATTAAATGCCCACAAATAATTAGGGAGATAGAGAATGAGCGTCAGCGGGTAAAAAACACACGTTTGGATGTCTGCAAAGAATGGGGTCCCGTAGCTGCTGTAAGGATTCCAAAGCGGAAAGATCCCCTGCCGGATCGCGTCAATGGCAAAATGCCAAACCGGATAGTAGTATCGAAAAACATCTCTTTTGGCGAACGACATCCCAAAAAAAACCACATCCGGGAAAACAGAAATGAACAACGCCAGGTAAAATAGAAATACGGCAGGAAAATAAAGCTTCCGCGCTTCCCAATTCAAAATCTTCTTCATCCGCGCTTCCTTCGCAAAAAGGCGACTGCCAAACCAAAAGCCGTGAGCAAACTGATGACGATGCCTATCTTAAACAAAAGTGGGTCATACTTCCACTCTACTCTATGCATCCCGGGGCCTACTCGAATGGCTCGAAACGCATAATCCGCCCGGTAAATTTTGACAGGCCGCCCATCCACCGTCGCTTTCCATCCCGGATAAAACATATCAGACAGGAACAACCATTGAGCCTTAGATGAAAAAACATTCATTGAAATCTCATTTAAAGAATACGTAAGGATTTGAGCGGAATCCTGCTGTTGGTGTGATTCAAGTGATGTCGCCCCTGCCGGCGGCTCCTCCTCCAAGTAAATTTGAGCAACCGGATCAAATTCTGCCGACATAATTTTTCTCAACACTTCCTTATGGTCCTTGATCACCACGACCTTTGAAACTAAAAACGCGCGAGGCAACGCGGATTCGTTCACCGAAAGGTTCGCGGGATTAGACCCGTGAATAAATCTGAAATGCCCCCCAAGATCTTTGTTAAAGCTGACCAAATACTTAATGTTTAGAAGATTCAAGATGCGGTGTTTCGACGGATCCTTGATTTTTTTTAATTCCGCATTGAGATCATACGCATCTTTCAAATAAATAGAATCGTAGCTTGTAGTCAGCGCGACGCGGTTCGGCAAAGTTAAATTAGGGCTGAGCATTTCTGTCAATACTCTGTAAGTCTCTATTAATGAATGGGTTATGGGAGGCTCTAACTGGAAATTATTTACGCCGGGTGTGGGGTGAACACGGAAAATCCCCGTATCTTTCATCACAAGCGCCATGTTTTCGCCTTTTTTTTCCATCCATTCCCCTGGGGTATGAACAGCCACGACATTTGCTCCTGCCAGATCCGCAAACACAAGAAAAGTAAAAAAAAG
>CAYZGM010000002.1:0-18339 GCA_964478015.1 uncultured Planctomycetia bacterium | reverse complement strand
GAGGACAGAGTGAACACCACAAGGGTCACCAATAGGATCGCCGGATCTCCCGCAAAATACTGAAAAAGCAAAATAATCCCTGTAATCGCTTTCCAAAATAAATCCTGCGTTCGGAAAGCTCTGCGCAGCGAAAAGAGCGCCAGTGGGAAATAGACCACTCCGCACAATGAAATTGTGAGATCGATTAAACTCATGACGCATCCGCCAAGAGCGAATGCGATGCCTGCCATCAGAGAGGCCCAACGGGAAGCGCCGCAGTCACGCATCCACAGCGAGGTGAAAAAACCCGCCAAGGCTAAATGAATTAAAATATAAAAATTAAATGCCAAGAGATAATTGGGCAGATAGAGGAGAGCTGCCAACGGATAAAAAATACAAGTTTGGACATTGGCTAAAAATGGACTGCCATAACCGTTGTAAGGATTCCAAAGCGGCAAGACCCCGCGACAGAGGCTTTCTACGGAAAAATGCCACACGGGATAGTAGTAGCGCAGGAGATCGCGCTTCGAAAAGGATTCGCCGGAGAAAACAACGTCTGGAAAAACGAGAACGAATACACCTAGAAAAAATAAGAAAGTTCCGACGATGAAAAACTTATTCTCGCTTTTGGGAACAGTCAAATCCGGAGGGCTTGAAAGATCAATAATCCGACGTCTGAGTGGTTCCGTCGGAATAGGCGCCTGCTTTGCCGTAGTCTGTGCCTGCGGCGGTCACGTACCAAAATCCGGCGCTGGTGTTTGTGGCCGTGCCGTTGGTGGTGGCTGCCAGGGCGGAGATGCCTGCAGTGGCGTTCAGGCTGTTCTTAGGAACATCCGCACCCGCAAAGTCAGAAGCGGACAGAGCTGCGGGGTAAGAAGCCGTAACCCCTCCCGTGGCACTGGACGCGTAACGAATGGCTAAAAGAGAGCGCAAACTCCCCAATCCTGCTTTCGTTGCCGAAACTTTCGCCGCGCCCGACATGTCGATGAATTTTGGAACCGAAAGCGAGGCAAGAATACCTATAATCGCGATCACCATGACAAGCTCAATGAGCGTAAAACCAGAGACACTCCTTGGAATAGAGGTCACAAACTTTTTATTCGCCTGAAAAAATTGTAGGGTGCGGCTCTTTAACTCGTCAATAATCCGAAGTCTGAGTCGTGCCATCTGAGTACGCGCCAGCCTTTCCATAATCCGTTGTTGTTGAGTCCGTCACGTACCAAAATCCGGCGCTGGTGTTTGTGGCCGTGCCGTTGGTGGTGGCTGCAAGCTCGGAAACTCCGGAGGTGCCGTTCAGACCATTCTTCGGAACTTCGGCTCCTGCAAAGTCTGAAGCCGAAAGTGCTACAGGGTATGACCCCGTGGCCCCTCCCGTTGCACTGGCTGCGTACCGAGTCGCAAGAACGGAGCGTAAACTGCCTAACCCGCCTTTCGTTGCTGAAACTTTCGCCGAGTCGGAGAGATCGACAAATTTTGGGACCGCCAAAGCAGCAAGTATCCCAATGATCGCGATCACCATCACAAGCTCGATCAGCGTAAAACCGGTATCCCGCTTACGCCCTGCCCTTCTCACGGACACAAACAACCAATTGTTGTTGTGGATGCCACAACAACGTGGATCAATAATCCGACGTCTGAGTGCTTCCGTCGGAATAGGCACCCGCTTTGCCGTAGTCTGTGCCTGCGGCGGTCACGTACCAAAATCCGGCGCTGGTGTTTGTGGCCGTGCCGTTGGTGGTGGCTGCCAGGGCGGCGATGCCTGCAGTGGCGTTCAGGCTGTTCTTAGGAACATCCGCGCCCGCAAAGTCAGAAGCGGACAGAGCTGCGGGGTAAGAAGCCGTGGCGCCACCTGTCGCGCTGGCTGCATATCGAATAGCCAGGATGGAGCGTAAACTCCCCAAGCCTGCTTTCGTTGCTGAAACTTTCGCCGCGCCCGACATATCAATGAATTTCGGCACAGCCAAAGCGGCAAGAATACCTATAATTGCTATAACAATAACGAGTTCGATCAACGTAAAACCACGATTCTTACTCCAGATGCTTCTCATTTACAATCTCCTTCTTTTAATTACACTCAAAAAAATTATCCCGTATCCGAGGATTTCCCCCACTACTAAGCGAAGTATACATGGAATTTAGAACTTTTGTCAATTTATTTATATTCTTAGCTCTTCCCGCCTACTCTATTGGACGACCCGACTTAGGTCCCAAATGGGCAAAAATACCCCCAACGCCAACAGCAAGACCATCCCCCCCAGGAAAAACAGTAGTATTGGTTCGATTAACGTAGAAAAGTTCTTTATCATAAGATTGGCCTGGTCCTCGTAGTAGCTTGCCACATAACCCAGCAGCTCATCGGTTCTACCGCTATGCTCTCCGACCTCGACCATCTGCACCACCATAGGAGTAAATAGACCGGTGCTCTTCATCGCGCCGGACATTCCCTTTCCCTCATTGACGTTGGCCGTGATCACCCCCATGGCTTTCTCGATCACCCGGTTATTCAAGGTATCGGAAACAAGCTGCAAAGACTGCAGAATCGGCACGCCCGTCTTCAAGAGCTCTGACAGGATCCTCCCAAAACGGCTCATCTGAAGAAAAAACATAAGTTTTCCAAAAATCGGAAGCTTAAGCTTAAGGTAATCGCATTGGAAGCGCCCTCGCGGTGTTGAGACATAAAAACGAAAAAGAAGAATTAAGGCGACGAGGACAGAAACTGCCTCAAGCCAATGGTAACGAATCGTGCTGTTGATAAATAGGAGTATCTGCGTCGGCATCGGCAATTTTCGACCCGCGCCCTCAAAAATACTGCTAAATTTGGGAACAACAAAAGTCGTCACGGCAATGAATGCAACCGATAAACTAAAAAGCGTAATGATCGGGTAAATCGTCGCGGAGCGTATCCTCTCCTGCGTCCTGGCCTCAAACTCTCCCATTTCCGAGAGCTGATAAAAAATCTCATCCAGCTTACCCGACGCCTCGCCCGCGCGCACCATGTGGACAAAGACCGGTTTAAATATGCGCGGCTGTTTTGCGAGCGTAGCGGACAAGGAGGTGCCGGATTCCAGATCAGAAATAATGTCTACGATTACTTTTTTAAAGACCATGGAAGTGGCCTGCTCGCGCAGGGACGACAGACCCGAAAGAAGCGGAAGCCCCGCTTTTTGCAATGTCCAAAGCTGGCGTGTAAAAATACTCAGTTCATCTTTCTTAAGCCGCGGCTTGAATATGTCCAAAAAGGACATGTTGAAAGGCTTCGATTCCACGACGTTCATCGGAAAGTAACCCTGCTTGCCCAGCGCTTCGGCCACGGCCTCCGGCGAATCTCCCTGCATCGAACCGGTGATGGCCTTGCCTTTCCTGTCACGTACTCGGTAGCTGAAGTTAAGCATTTTGTTGGCCACTGTCACACATGGAGTGTAAAATTTCTTTCTTCATGAGTTGTACTCCTTTATCTCTACACCCGTCTTCAGACGAATCTGTCCGGAATTATATTGGACTTGCCCGCTGCCTTGCACGGCGATGACGTCGATGTCCACGCGGTGGATAGTCGCGCTGAAAAACGTCGCCAGCGCCCTCGCGCTGTCCGTGTTAACACTGAGCGTCGCACTCGCATTGTAAGAACCTATCGAACTGACGATTCGATATTCGGGGTTGATCGTGACGTTGCTGGCAGAGCCGCCGCCGGTGGTGCCATCCTCGGGCGGAGGAGAAGCACTGTAACCGCTTCCGGGCGTGAACGTTTCGGTCGGGGGTCCCTCTACGCCAAAAGCGGCGACCAAAAGCTCGTTATCCGAGTTCGTCGTCACCGTCGCCGTGGACGGGGTGGTCGTTGATCCTACGCCGGTGGCAACAACGTCCAAGGTATTGACGCCCGAGTATTCATCCACGGACATGGCCCTGGCCGCGCGACTGGGATGGGTGACCGTGATCGTATCCCCGCTGACAAGCGGGTTACTCACCATCGCATAAAGAATCACCGTCCGGACGTTCCCAGTGCCGGGTGAGGCGTAAATGGCGTCGGCCGCCACAGAGTAGCTGTTATTTTTTACGTCCGCGGTGCTGATAGTTCCACTCACACCGTCGACGGTGAACGAGACCACCAAAAGATGGTCCTTGGCAACTCCGGCCGCCGGAACAGTCACTGAGAGCGTTGTTCCATTCGTCTTGTTAGATATGTTTGTGCCAACGTTTTTCTCGTAAATAATGTTGGCTGTCAAAGGCTGACTGCCAAGGTCGTTTCCGTCAAGGTCAAAATAATGAAAAAGATCCGTGCCGCCGCCCGGGGCATTAAATTTAATGTCCGAATTATTTGTCACATAATCGGGGATATTGGCTGCCGCGCCCCCGTCGATGGAGCGCGTCACGGTCCCGAGCGAAGAATCATAGACCAACGTGACCGTGTGAGAGATACGCGCTGCGCCGCTCCCGCAATAGTCATGGTCCGCGTAATTATAAGTCAGCGTTGAAGTGGTCCCCGAGCTTGTAGCAGCGGTGATCATGCTTCCACCGCCACCGGCACCGCCTATTGTGCACGCCGGCCCCGTGTAGCGCAGCCCTTTCGCCTTGGCGTCCCCTTCGAGAATAATCTGCAGGAGGTCTACGGCTGCGTTGCCGGCACGAGTGCTTTGCGGATAGTAAAAATAAAAATTTATCATTGGCACCATGACTCCCACGAAAGCCGAGGCGAGGATAGCCGTAACGACGATCACAATAACCAGTTCTATGATCGTAAAGCCCCGGCGACCGCGCAAATAGGATGTTCTGCGGGATCGGCTAAAAAAAAGCATCAGATTCCATTCCCGAACGTCAACAAATCTGAACGATAGGTATATAGCGTGATGAGGACCGGCCCCGACGAGGACCCCTTTCGGATCCGGATTCGGATCTCACGCAGACTAAAGCTTCCGCTGGTATCGACGCTTACGACTTCCCGCGTGGGAATAAAATCAGGGAATGCCGCGTCCGCCGTCAGCGCTGCTTCGCTGGCAACGGCAGGATAAGCGCCCTTGTTCATGATAGCCATCTGCCGTTTGGCGAGGTGGAGCGCAATCAAAAAGTCTCTGTTATCCGTCGTCGCTTTCACCTGGAGCTGGGCAGCCGAGCTAATGCCTAACAGAAGAATAGACCCCACGGCTATCATGAGAATTAGCTCTATCAGGGTAAATCCGCGCTTTTTATAACGGGCGAGGCGCCAAACTTTCATCATGGAATATTCTTATCCCCCTCATTCCAATACGTGATCTCAAGCGAAGATACGCCAGGCGCCCCGGACACCACCGCTCGGATGGTTTTCAACACTTTGAAAGCGGTGCCCCCGGTTTGGTTGACCTGTCCCGTAGAGGTAATGTTGAACGTCTTTCTGCCCGGCAATCCCCCACCGGCCTGATCCCCGTCCCACAAGATTATATTGTGGGTCTTGGCATCCGTCGTCGCCGTATCACCGCTAAAAATAAACTGACAGGTAATCGTGACCGGGTCTGCGGGGCCGTTATTATTCCACTGCAGCCACGTATTGACCCCGCCGATGAAAGCTCCGTTATTGATGACCGTGTCCGTGATATTGAAAGTAGTTCCAGTAGTTCCGGTTCCGGTCCAAACAACCGCGTTGTTGAGACGGATTTCATTTAGACGCGCCGTGCCGCCCCCCGTCCAGCTAATCTTCATTTGAGCCAGAGTGATGCTGTTGCCGTTGTTGATGTTGTAAATCTGCCATTGTGATAGGCGCCTGTTGGCTCCTGAAGTGGTCCAACGTGGCGGCGGGATAAAACCGGCAACGGAGGCGGCCCAGCCGCGATTTTGGATCGTGGCATCTCCGACGTAATCACCCGCCATAGGCGCGACTTTGTATTCGGGAAGAATCGTCACTGCCGATGTGCCGGCCCCCGCCCCTCTGCGTGTCGTCTGTGCGTAACCAGATCCAACGGTGTACGTATCCGATGTAGGACCCTCCGTGGCAATGGCGCCGACAATCAATTCGTTTCCGTAGTTGCTGCTAATCACACCTGAACTCGGCGCCGTTCCAGATGCTGCCGCGTTAGACGTAGACAATAAAGGGTCAAAACCGCTCACTCTCGTGTACTGGTCCACGACGATGGCTTTGGCGGTACAATTGTTGGTCCAGCTGCAGGTAATGGTCCTGCCAACACTCAGCGCCGTTGTCACGGGCGCAGAAAAAAACGCAAGACGAACCTCGTTGGCATTCGCAGCCGCTGCCGCTTCTTCATGACGAGTGTAGATATTTGCTGGGGCTGCGTTGTCCGTGCAGGTCGGATTCAATCGATTGGCATCCATCGCCAAAGACACGATCACATAATCTCCTATCGGCACGGCAGAAGACGGGACCGTCACGGCGATGGAAGTGCTGTTTGTGGTGTTAGCGGCAGTGTTGATGGTTCGGACCCAGGCTGGCGCCGCCGACAGATCACTGGTCGAAGTGAAATAAGTAAAATTGGAGTGCAGCCGCGCTCCGGCGGAGTCGAGGCCGACCTTGAAGATCTGGTTCCCCGTCACGGTCATATTCAACGGCGCCCAGCGGCGGTTCGTGTCCGTCGTCGTATCGGACTTGTACCAATCCCAGACGGCGCGCATCACGCCCGCCTGCGCCAGGTAATGCGCCTTGGTCTGGTCAATGCGCAGCTGCGTTTGCTGCATGGCATTGGCGTACAATCGACTGGAAGCTCCCAGTAGGATCCCGCTGATGACAATGAGCGACACGAGAATAATGAGACCGAAACCTTTTTGCGACCGTAACTTCATTCTTCCTCCTCCAACGTCGCTTTTAAGACTTCCTCGATGGACGTGATCCCTCTCTCGGCCTTGCGGAAACCGTCAATGCGCATCGAGATCATCCCTTTTTTTAAGGCCAATGCCCTAATTTCTTTATTCGAGGCTTTGGTTAGAATGAAGCGGCGGATCTCCTCGTCGATGACAAGGAGCTCATAAACGCCTATCCGTTTTATATAACCGGTTCTCTTGCACTCGTTGCAGCCGACGCCGCGATAGAACTTGGTTTGTTCGGTTTTGACCCCGAATTTTTTCAGAACCTCGGGGCTCACCGTGTAACTTTCTTTGCATTTTTCGCAGACCATGCGGACAAGGCGCTGTGCCAAAATACCCAGAAGAGAGCTTGAAATCAAAAATGGTTCTATCTCCATGTCCAAGAGGCGTGTCACGGCCCCGGCGGCATCGTTGGTGTGGATCGTGGAAAAAACAAGATGTCCGGTCAGTGCCGCCTCGATCGCGATATTGACCGTTTCTGTGTCACGGATTTCACCCACGAGGATGACGTCCGGATCCTGGCGGAGAATGTTGCGCAGGCCGGTGGAAAAGGTCAGCCCCGCTTTGGGGTTCACCTGTGTCTGGCGCACGATCGCCATCTGGTATTCCACAGGGTCTTCGATGGTGATGATGTTCTTGTCCATGGAATTGATCTTATTGAGCATGGCATAGAGTGTCGTTGTTTTTCCGGCGCCCGTCGGACCCGTCACGAGAACCATGCCGTAAGGCTTGACGATCAGCGCCTCAACTTTTTTGATCATCTCAATTTCGATCCCTAGCTCCGCCATTCCGAGCACCACCTTGGACTGCTCCAGGATACGCAGGACAATGTTTTCGCCATGCGTCGTCGGGAATGTCGAAACGCGCAGATCCAGGTCCTGATTCTCGATCTTCAAACGGATCTTTCCATCCTGAGGTTTGCGGGTTTCGGCAATGTCGAGTTTTGACATGATCTTGATACGGGACACGATAGGGCTGAGCATTTTTCTTTCCAGTGTCATCATTTCATGCATCACCCCATCCACCCGGCTCCGGATGCGAAGCATATTTTCCTCAGGCTCAATATGAATGTCGCTTGCTTTCTCCTCCACCGCCGTCATGATAATGGAATTCACCATTTTTATAATAGGAACTTCCTGGGCCTCTTGCGTCGCGATTTCCAGCCCGCCAAAAAGATCATCGTGTTTTTCGAGTTTGAACACACTGTCTTTTTCACCGGAATCCGCATCGGAAGATTTATGATGGGGCATGCGCGCGCCGCTGTAATATTGATCCAGCGCTTTTTGGATCATCTCGCTTGTGGAAAGGACGACGTCCACATCCTCTCCAACGGCGGCTCTCACCTCATCCAAGGCAAGAAGATTCGTAGGGTCGTGCGTCGCAACCGTCAACTTTCCTATCTTGAAAACAGGGATGACATGATGCGTCCGAGCCACCGCCTCCGGAACCATTTTGATGATTTTTTCGTTAATCATGAGATACTTGTCGAGGTCAAGAAATGAGACGCCGAGGATATCTGCTTCCACATTCAAAATCTGTTCCTCGGTAAGGCTCGCTGATTTTAGAAGCGCTTCTTTGAAAGGGGCCTTGCTCTTGGCAATTTCATCGGTGATTTTTTTGGCCAGATCTTCCTTGAGGAGACCCCGGGCCACAAGCTCGCCCTTTAACTTTAAATCATGAGATTTCATAGGAGGGGAACCCTGTCATTCCCGCGTGCTTTTTGCGGGAATCGGGTTGATCCCCGCCTGTGCGGGGATGGCAGCGGCGCGACAATGGCACAGGCTGAGGCATGACATTGGCGCGGGATGACAATTATTTTTTATTTTAGGCTTTTTTCGATGCACGAAAGCAGCGCTTCAACATTGATGGGTTTCGCCAACGCCGGATGGCCGGCGATTTTGAGGCCGCCCTCAACCTCCTCGTTAGTGACATCCCCTGTCAAAAAAATAATGGGTAGTTTCTGGAGAGATGGGTCTGCCTTGATCGCCGACGCAATTTCGCCTCCGCTCATATCCGGAAGATTGACGTCCAAGAGTAAAAGGTCCGGCCGCATAACTCTAACCTTCTCCAAGGCTTTCAAACCCACATTCTCACTTTCAATCTCATACAAACCGGACTTTTCCAGAATAAATTTTAAAAGTTTCGTGATGCTCGTCTCATCATCCACAACCAATATTTTTTTCTTGGCCATTTTTCTCCGATTCCGTCAGGCTGACATTACAGTTTAAATTTGAAGGTTGCGTCGTATTCCTTGTCCTTTATCCACTGTCGTACTTTTTGTGACTCCGGAGTGTTCGGCGCCACGCGGATGTACTGGCGGTAATGCTCCAGCGCTTTCTCGTTATTCTTCAAGAAATCATCATAGAGAATGGCGAGATTGTAATGCGCGTCCGCGTCGTTCGGTCGTATCTCAAGCACCTTTTGGTACTCCAGAATCGCCGCCGGAAAGTTTTTCTGTTCTGTCAGGATCACGGCAAGATTATAATGCATCGTGGCCGTGTCCATGCGAAGCTTGGAACGTTCCCGATTGTAGCTTGATAATTCAGAAAGAGTCCTATTTAGATCTGTCTTCAGCTCCTGGGTTTTTTGTATTGCCGTCATCCACTCCCCCTCAACGAGCTTCACATATTCCTGGGTCATCCCGGGGCTGGCCTTGGCCGATTTTGTCTGCTGCTCCAGATTCGCGCTGGCTTTTTTTTGGCGGATCATTTTCTCTTCGGCATTTTTTAGCTTCGCCTCAAGTTCCCCGATTTTCCGATTCTGTGTGTCGAGGGCTTTTTCCGCTTCGTCCACGAGCTTCTTCAGCTCTTCCTGCCGCCCCGCCGAAATAGTTTTATCTTCTTTTAAATTGTTCAACTGCGCGCTTAGGCTCTCAACCTTGGAAAGCTCCGCTTTTTGCTGGTCGAGATAGATCTGATTCTCTTTGCGCAGCGCTTCCAGCTCTTCGCGCAGATTCTGGTTTATTTTGGTTGAGCTTTTTAGATTTGCATTAAGACGTATGCCCTCAACCAAGACTAACCCGACGGTCGCCGCGCCCGCCAGGGATAAAATTAAAATACTCCTCGTAAATTTCAAAGGCCCCTTTAGCTCAGGCATTTTCGTCGTACCCTTTCAGAGATTTAAGTTGTTTGGTATCAAACTGCGTCATGTCCTTGTCCCCGCTGATGATATGCGGCGTTAAAAATACCACCATTTCCGTCTTTGTCTTGTCTTCCCTCACGTGTTTGAAAAGACTTCCTAATACCGGAATACTGCCAAGGATTGGGAATTGCTCTGTGTTGCGCTTCGTCTCATCTTTAATGAGACCGCCGATGATGATGGTATTGCCGTCCTGGACCATCACCCTTGTTTCGGCGCTCGTCGTGTTGATCACCGGGATCTTATCGCCCGTGCTGATTGTGACCGTCCTTTCCACTCCGCTGACCTCCGGGCGAATCTTCATCAAAATAAATCCATCATCGTTGATGACCGGTGTTACTTTGAGCGATACCCCAACATCGATGAAAGTGACGGCAACCGCCGTGGTGGGAGTGCCTGTGGTGACTGTTGTGGTTGTTTGGGTGTAAAATTCTTTCGAGCCGACAAAAATTTTCGCTTCCTCGTTGTTTAAGGCTGAAATGCGGGGGCTCGAGATCAACTTGGTTTCCCCGATGGTTTGCAGCAGCTTGATCGTCGTATGAATGTCGAAGCTTCCGAATTTGCCTACCACGATCTTTCCGAAGCTCGTCAGAGCGGCGTCAAACGGAAACTGGGAATCGACATTAACACCCTCGCGGTTCAGGAACTTCTCCCAATCGACGCCCATCTCATAGGCTGGCGCCAGCCGCACGCTCACGATCTTCGCCTCGATCAGCACCTGCTTGATCTTCGAGTCAAGCTGCAGAATAACTTTTTCCACCTCCTCCATTTTTCCCGGAAGAGTGTTCACCACGACACGGTTGTATTTCTCGTCCGCCTTCACGGACCCGAGGCCCTTGGCGTCAAGCCTTGCCGCAAGGCTCGTCTCCACGTCCTTGGCGTTCGCGTATTTTAGGTCGAACACGCGCGTCAAGAGCTCCCGGTCCATTGTCTCGACCGTCTCTTTCATTTGAAGAATCTTTTCCGGCGTGTCCATCACAACCACGGTGCCGCTGTCATTGTCTGCGACGACGTTTCCAACGCGGCTTTTCATCGTGTCAATCACCGCAACAATGTCTGCCGGTCTCACGTAACGCAGCTTAAAAATGCGTACCTGCCGCGCCTCGGACCATTTTTCTCCGTGCAAAGATTCATAATCGCCGGCTGGCATGATGTAAAGAATATCGCCCCTTTTCTCGCAGGCAAGTTCATTGGAAAGAAGAATGATGTCCAGGGCATCGCGAATGGAGACATTGGTGAGAGAAAGTGTCGCGCGGCCCTCAACCGCCTTGGACACCGCAACGTTGATTTCAGCCTTTTCCGACAAATACACCAGTGCATCCACAATATTGGTGTCATTCAAAGCCAAGGACACTTTCCTGGAAAGATTGGGATTGTCCAGAATAAAACCTGAAGAACCCATGATCGCCCGATCCTCGGCAAAGAGTTGCGCACCGAAAAATACAGATGCCACGGCCATTAGAAGCATCCCATGCAACCCCCTGTGGAATAAACGTCTCTGCATCAGCGTAGCTCCACCGTCTTTCCGTGCACCGAAACCACAACCTTATTCTTTTCGATCTGCGTCACCTTGGCATCCCCCACGCGGTCATTCAAACGCGCGAAATAGGTTTTGCCTGATTTCAAGTTCTCCAAAAGTGCCACCGAAGACGCGGCGTCGCTTGAATCCACCCCGACAAGACGCAGACCTACCCCGGACTCATCTTCTGTGGAGGTTAAATCCACCGCTCCACCCCGCACAGGGGAAGCCACTGCTGGGCTCTTTTTCATGGTTTTTAACAATTCTGACGCATAATACAGGCACACAAAAATCAGAGCAAAAGCCAAGAGAAGTTTTAAGAGCTTCAAAAGATCCTTGTCTAAAAAAGTGATCTTGGAACGCCAGGAAGCGGCCGGCACTTTTTGCTCTTTCGGCGCTTCTTCTGCAGATTTGGCGCCGCGTTCCTCCTGAACCTCTTTCAGAACCTCCGGACCGCCATCAATAAGGCGCAGAATTCTGTCGCGGTCTGACTCATTAGGGTCTGGCATCGACGATCCTCGCTTCCTCGGAGATCAATTCCCGAAGAGTTTCACTGTCAACCTGGGGGCGATTCTTGATGATGAGACTCTCCAAAGCGTTGTGACAAAGCATCATGATGCGGCGCGGGCAGCCATCCGTTTGGTGAAAAATCAGATCCACCGCCTCATTCGAAAAAAGCGGCGTGCTTTTTCGATATCCTGCCTGTTTTAACCGAAACTCAATGATCTCCTTGGTCTCCCTGAGACTCAAGGGATTGATCACGTATTTCAAGGAAAGCCTGTCCCAAAAATTCTTTATCTGCTGGACCTGGGGCAACAGTTCGGTTTGAGCGAAAAGAACAAGCTGAAGAAGCTTAAACTTATTCGTCTCATAATTCAAAAGCGTCCGTAAAACTTCGATGGATTCCCCGTTTAATTTTTGGGCCTCGTCGATTAGAAGAATTACGGTCTTGTTCTCGCTTACCCCTTTTTGAAAAAGATACGATTCGATGGCCTTTCGGTAGCCAAACACGGTGGGCACTTCCGACCGAACCTCGAACACGTGCGCGAGCGATGCTAAAAATTCAAGTTCCGAGTGGAACCCCGGGTCCAGGATCATGCTGAACTCAAACTTGGAACGGTCTTGGAATGCGTGGAATAACTTTCGAGCAAGCGTGGTTTTTCCGGTGCCGACGTCCCCCAAAACGAGACTGGCTCCGCGTTTTAATTTTACGGTGATCTCAAGCCGCAGCAGCGCTTCGCGATGCTCAGCCGATTCATAAAAAAATGCAGGATCTGGACTCGTGGAGAAAGGTTCCTCCTCCAGCCCAAATACTCTGTAATAACTCAAGGCTCCTCCTTGGTTCGAGCCAGCAGACACAAACCCCACCTTACATTAAAGCGTTTTTTATAAAAAAACACAAATGTTTTATTTATTCTATTCAAAGATTAACAAACAGTGAAAACCCGGGCGGGAGGCCCTATTGGACAGCTTTAAGTTCCTGATGCTGCTTTTCCAGCTCTTGAGGGGTGGCGATGTCGTATTCCAGCATCATTTGCTCGATCTCATCAAGCTGGACCTTGGGTTCGACTTTCGCCGCTTTTTTTGGCTCACCCTTGCGAAGTTTTTCCTTTTTATTCTGGATGACGTCCAGAACATCCGCCTCCAATTTTTCCCGGCTCTTTGCTTCAGTCTTTTTCTCGAGGGTCTTGTTAACAGATTCCAATGTCTTCTCCAAGTCCGCCGGAAGAATCAGTGGCCGTTGTGGCGCAGCCTGAGGTTCTTCTTCCAACAGTCGGCGATTCTCTTCGGCTTTCAGGATCAGCTGCCTCACCTTACTGTCATCCTGAATGTAGGGTAGGATCGCTTTCCATTCTGTCAGAGCCTCTTCCACCTGCCCCTGTTGGTACAGCAGCTGGCCTCTTTGGAACTTCCCATCGATAAATAGCTGGCGCTCTCTTCGCGAATTCTCGGAGGATTCTTTTCGTGTTTTTGAATCCTCCACCTGAGCCCTGAGTTTATTTCCTGCCTCTTCCAGAACCCGCGCCATATCTTCGGGCGCCTGAAATTTAACCGTTTTCTTTATCTGGGCCTCCTCGGCGGCTTTTTTCACAACAAGCAAGTTCTCGTAATTCTTCGCAACTGCGTCAATAAACTCTTTCGACTGGGATCCCTTTTCAAGGTACGGCGTGATCGTGCTCCACTCCTCCAAAGCCTCCGGAATGCGGTCCTGCTCATACAAGTTTTTACCCTTTTGAAAGGTGGTGTTGATCAGCGACTGCCGGTCCACGAACGTTTGGTCTGCGATCTTTTTCTGTGTTTCGGCGTACTGCGTCTGGCTTTGGACAATCTTCTTCATGTCTTCCAATAGCTTGGGAAGATCTTCCGGCGTCTTGGACTTCTCGTCCTTCCTCAGCTCGGCCTCTTGGGCCGTTTTCTGGACTTGGGCCATATTCTCATGCAATTTTATTAAGCTCTCAATCGACGTCTTGATCTCGGAGTCTTCCAGGGATGGCGCTGCGAGGGCCCACGTGCGAATGGCATCACCCAATTTTCCCTCCCAATAATACTTCGTACCCGTGTCAAATGTGGCCTGTATCTCCGTTTGGCGCGACGCGAACGCCAGGTCGGAATCACTCTTAAGTTTTTGAGCGGCCACTGTGCGTTCTTTTAATTTTTCGCTTACATCTGCAAGCGCTCTTGAAATGTCGCTGGGTGTTCTGGTTTTATTATCTCTGGCTCTCTCGGCTTCATTGGCGGATCTCTGGGCTAGCAATAGGTCTTGGGCACTTTGTTTGGCCGCGTTCATCAGCGGTTCCAGTTTTTCTGCGTCGGTGGTCCGAGGCACCACGATCTCCCATTCCTTGAGCGCGCCAGAATAATCACCCTGGATAAAATAGCTTTTTGCTTTATCCTGATGCTCCGTGACAAAAGCTTGGTTATCTATCTGTGATTGCTCGGCGCTTTTTTCCCGGGCGTTGGCCGCATCGGCTTGGGCGCGGATCTGACGGGCACATTCTAAGAGTGCTTTTGACAGATCCTCAGGAAGATTGAGCTTGGCGTCTTTCTTGGATTCCGCAATCTGTGCTTTTTGAGCCATGTTGAGAGACGCCTCATAATCCGCCCTCAAACCCTCGAGCGTTTGCTTCAATTCGGATTCATTTTCCACAAGCGGCAGCAATTTCGACCACTCCTGCAAAGATTCCTCCATCTTTCCGGCGTCCCACAAGAGCTTACCGTCCGAAAAAATTTTCTCAAGCAGGGCTTCGCGATCTTTGAGAAAAGCTTGGGATTTCTGCTCTTGGATGGAGGCTTGTTGGGTTTGGAGAGTTAGTTTCTCCTGGGCGGCTTGGAGGATGCCGGAGATGGATTCTGGGGTTTTGACCCTGGGAACAGGCGCTTGCAGCATTTCTTGGGCTTTCCTATTGGCCTCAAGAGAATCCTGAAAAATTTGCTGCACCTGGGAAATAAAATCGTCGAACTTTTTATCGTCCTCGATGAGGGGCTTGGCCAACAACCACTCTTTCTTGGCTTCTTGAAAATTTCCATCCTTGAACAATAAACGTCCTTTTTCCAGATGGTCTTTGATCAGTTTCTGGTTCTCGGCTAGGGCGGCGGCTCTATCGGTCTCGATTTTCTTGAGCTCAAGCTGGTTTTTCCGGATTAATGCGATGACAGCACGAACCACCGTCTCATCCTCGAATGAAGGGGCGGCGTTTTCCCATAGATTGACTGCCTCGTCTACGTGACCTTCCCGGTAAAGCTCCATCCCTTTTCTGAAATCAGAGGACGCCCAGGACTGTTTGTCTTCCATTGATTTTTGGCCCGCCAGGCGGCGAGTTTTGGCTTCTTTGATCTCGGAGGAAAATCTTTCGTTTATCTCGCTTGAAAATCTTGAGAAGTCTTCGGGAAGCTTCACTTTTAGATCCTTCAAAGCAAACGCCCTGTCCGAGGTTGTCTTTTCCTCGAGGGCCTGCCGGTAATTCTGCAAAAGAGACTCGAAAGAACGCCGCTCGAGGGAATCTTTTGGAAAGTAAGAAGTCAGCTTCTCAATTTCTTTCATTGCCCCCACATAATCGCCTTGATAATACAAAAGTTTCGCTCTGGCATAAGACTCGGTGGCATTTTTTTGAGCGTTTTCGGCATCGGAAGTCGCCGCCCTTGCTTGTTGAGCCTGCGTTTTAAAATGATCCACCCCCTCCGTAAAAAATTCGATCATCTCGGCGGAACTTTCCTCTGAGAGAACTTCAGGGGTCGTGCTCTTTGGAGGTGGATCTTCTTTTGTTTTTTGGTAAACAATCTTCATGTCGCGGATCAGCCTGCGCTGCGGGGCATCATCCGGCAAATAAAGGGCAAGCTTATCCCAAGCGGCCAGGGCCTGCGGCATCTTGCCCTGATCAAAGAACTCTTTGCCCTTTTGAAAATTAACTTCGATTTGCTTCCTCCGCTCGGCTAACTGCCGTTCCACCTGCTCCGTTACATCCGTCGAAATATTCTTCTGTCGACCACGCAGGTAATCAATCACGATCTTGAACGCCGGGTAGCGGTCCACAATCCCGTTTAGTTTGTCCCACTCGGCCCTAGCCCCGATATAATCGCCGCGATCGTAGCTGTCTTTGCCTTTCTGGTAGACAAGCATCACCCATTGCTCTTCGCCCATGACCGCCGTACCGGGAATAGCCGCCGCTTGAGTTTGTCCCGTGGCGGAAGCAAACGTAAGTCGATCCTCCTGCGCGGCTTGGGATGTATTTTCTGCGAGTATTTTTTTAGAACTTAGCACAAATAGATCTATGGGAGAGGTTAAGAAAAGAAGAGTAAAAAATACGAGCCGCAGTCCAAAAAGGCGGGCCATTTCTCGGCGTTCTTGAAAGCGAATTTTATGCTGGGAATAACTCATCTTTTGAAGTTAATATAACATATTCCAGGTCCGCACCAAAGTTCTTATTCCCCTACATGTTCTGACTTTTCGTCTCCCCCGCGCCAGATGCCCCCTAAGCCTCCTAAGATTGCGTGATTTTATATTAACTGATAAGCTACGCTGTTATGAGTCAAAAAACAGTGTCTAACCTCTGCAATCTTTGCGGAGGAGCTCGGGTTTATCTGGTCCACCAAGAAAAGAAAAAACCTCCGGTCAGGACCGAGAAACCTGCCTATGCTATTTCCGAGACACACACCGAAAAGCCCGACAAGATCGTGCGCTGCATGACTTGCGGTCTCGTCTATGCAGTTCCCAGGGGTCCGGTGTCGGAGATCATTCAAGATTATGCCCGGATGGAAGACCCGGAGTATGTCTCGGAAGAAAAGGGCCGAAGAAAGCAGGCGCAGATCCTCTTAAACCTGCTGGCCAAATACAAAACTCCAGGGAAAATTCTTGATGTGGGCTGTGGGCCAGGCCTTTTTCTGTCCGAAGCAAAAAAAAGAGGTTGGCGAGTTCAGGGCGTGGACCTTTCGCCCTGGGCAAAAAAATATGCGGCTGAAAATTTCGGGGTCGATGTTTTTGAGGGGTCCCTTTCAGAAGCAAGCTTTCCCGATAAAAGTTTTGACGTCGTGGTGATGAACGACGTCATCGAGCATCTGGAAGACCCTAAATCAGCCCTGCGCCAGATCCGCCGCGTTTTAAAAAATGACGGTGTGCTTTACCTAAGCACGCCAGACATCGATAGTTTTCTGAGCAAACTCCTCCGCGCAAAGTGGTGGGGCATCAACAAGTACCACCTTTTTTATTTTTCAAGAAAAAGTCTTGAAAAAATGTTCCATGAAACGGGATTTAGAAGCATCCATCATGCGCCTTACCCGCGTGTTTTTTCCTGGAATTATTGGGTGAAGCGGCTAGAAACGTACCCGGCTTGGGTTCATTATCTGCCCGAAAAATTCTCCCGATCACTCAAACTCGGCAACCGGCTGCTCAAGATCAACCTGTACGACCAGCTTGGAGTACTGGCGAAAAAATTTCACCAATTGGAAAACCTCGATTTTGATGAAAAGGCCGAAGAAAGACCCCCACAAAAAATGAAAGTTACGGTAGTGCTGCCAGCCTACAACGCCGCGAAAACTTTGGAGCGCACCGTGCGGGATATTCCAAGAAATGTTGTGGATGAAATCATCCTTGTCGATGACGCGAGTAAGGATGAAACAGTGGCGTTGGCAAAAAAACTTGGATTGGTCGTGTTCGTGCATCCTAAGAACGGCGGTTACGGCGCGAACCAAAAAACCTGTTATAAAAAAGCCCTGGAGCGCGGGGCAGATGTTGTTGTGATGTGCCATCCGGACTATCAGTATGACCCGAAAATCATTCCTCAACTCATTGAGCCTATCCTGCGCGGAGAAGCCGATGCCGTGTTCGGCTCGCGCATGATGAAAGGCGGCGCTTTAGAGGGGGGCATGCCGCTTTGGAAGCACAGCGCGAACATTCTTCTCACCGCATTCGAAAATGTCGTTCTAGGCACTTACCTCACGGAATACCATTCAGGTTTCCGAGCCTACAGCTCGAAACTTTTAAAAACCGTTCGTTACGAGGACAATTCTGATAGCTTTATTTTCGACACGGAGATTATCGTGCAGGCGCACGCGCATCATTTTAAGATCGATGAGGTCCCGATCCGCACTCGGTACTTTGAGGAGGCTTCTTCCATCAAGCTTGGTCCGAGCATCATTTACGGGCTTGGAATCCTACGCACCATGATGGTCTACAAACTTCACACCGCCAATTGGCGCAAATCCAAAAAACTTGAGTCGAAAGAAGTCGAAAGAAAAAGAAGTAGGCTAACCACCAGAAATCACCCAACAGTCTGCTGAAAAAGCCTCAGATACAAGGCGCGACTAAGCGACCGCGCCCGCCACAAGACGTTGGCGGATCCGTCCACAAAGCTACCGACGACGGCTTTGGACGGGGGCGGAATGCTATTCTTAGTTGAAACTCAAAAAAGACTCCTTGCAGGATTGTC
>CAYZGM010000001.1:0-86094 GCA_964478015.1 uncultured Planctomycetia bacterium | reverse complement strand
CGAACCGGGGAAAGAGGCCACAGCCGACTCTGCTTCCCGCTACGAGCGGGCATAGGCCTCCTCCAGGTCCTCTCGCAGTGCGTTTTCCGTGCTGACAAAAATAAATTTTTTAACTTTATTTTTTAAGGCCTCCTCGACTAGAAGCCGGGTCGCCTCCACGTTGGTTTTATGAATCTCCCCGGGAGGGTTATTTCTCAAGAGAGCTGCCATGTGGATGACTGATTGAATCCCTCTCATGGCACCTCGCACCGTTTCGGAGGAACGCAGGTCGCCCTCGTAGACTTCCACCGAATCATTTTTTTTAATTTTAGGCAGGGAGTTTGCGCGCACAAGGCAGCGCACTTTTTTATGAGCGGCTAGACGGGGAAGCAGGTGCGATCCGATGAAGCCTGAGGCGCCCGTCAGTAAGATCAACCCATGCCCCAGAGTTTCAGACGCAACCTAAGGATATCGCGCAACATCGTCAACACGAGACTCATCCTTAAGCAGCGGGAAGAGCCGTATTGACGGTTGTAATGGTGCACGCCCACTTCTATGATCGGAACTTTCAATTTCCTTGCCTGGATAAGCATTTCTGCGTCAATGAGTCCGCTGCGGGTATAAAAACGGATTTTTTTTAGGACGCGTTGATGCACGAGCTTAAAACTGCAATCCATGTCACGAAAATAAATTCCAAAGAAAAGCCAAATAAGCCCGTGAAACGCGCGGCTTGCAAAAACCCGCCGGAAGCCCTCCGCACGCTTCAGTCTGTATCCGATGACCAGATCACTGCGCTTGGCTTGCTCGGCAAGGAGGGGAAGTTCGCGGACATCGTATTGCGCGTCGCCGTCCGTGTAAAAAACGTAATCTTTTTTTGCCAGCGTATAGCCGGTGATCATCGCTTCGCCAACCCCCCTATTGCGCTCATGATGAATGGCGCGCACTTCCTTGAATTCTTGTGCCATGCGGTCGGCGATCTCGCCGGTTTTGTCAGGACTATGATCGTCGATGATGAGGATCTCAAAATCATCCGTCAGGGATCTTGCGACTTCAACACAGGTACGCGTTAGGGGCTCGATGGTATTCTCATCATAATAAGCGGGAAAAAAAATGGTAAGACTGGAGAGTTTATCGGTCATTAAAATTATTCCAACAGGTTGTATTGGCACACCTTACAACATGTTTGTTTGAAAGTAAAGCGATTAACATCTCCATAGCCTCCGATTGACACATCTTAGTGGCCCACATACAATAATGAGCCATGTCATCCCACGAGACCTCGTTGAAAAGGATCGTCTTGTTCATTTTCAGCGGAGCTTTTCTTCTGCGTGTTTTTCATCTTAACCTCCCGATCCTCGAGGCATACAACAACCTAACCCGTCAGGCCGTATCGGGAATGATCGCCAGAAATTATTACCGTCACGGATTCTGCTTTTGGATGCCGGAACTGGATCAGGGTGCCGGGCCGTACCTTTTCAACGCAGAGATGCCGATCGGGCCCTATCTGACGGCTGTCTTGTACTGGCTGCTGGGAGGGGTGCATGAATGGGCAGCCCGGCTCGTCTCGGTTTGTTTTTCTATGGCCATGCTATGGTTTCTGTATGCCTTTGTAAAAAAAGTTTATGGCAAGGCTCAGGCAGCCATTGCGACTGGCTTTGCCGCCGTCTCTCCACTTTGTCTGGCTTTTAGTCGCGCCCTGCAACCCGATATTCTGATGCTCGCCGGCTCCGCCGGAGGGCTCTACTATTTTTATCGATACTTTGAAGAAAAAAAGAGTCGGCATTTTATTTTTTCGGTACTTCTGACGACTCTGGCCGTCGCATCCAAGGCCTATGCTCTCTATTTATTTTTACCTCTCATTGCGATCGCGTGGTGCGCGCAGAAAAGGAGGCTACTTCAAGATCCTAAAAATTATTTTTATGCCTTTATCGTATTGTTGACACTTTTTTGGTACGGATTCATGTGGGTTCAAGGGAAGACCCAGCACCTTTATTACGATACGATTCGCTACGACCGAGGGATAGCTTATCAGTCTTTTTTAGAGCTTTTTTCGGCCGGCAACATTGGAATATTTTTAAAGATTTTTTTGATACATATTTTGACTCCGGCAGGTGCCATTTTATTTTTTATCGGGTTCGTCAGACGCAGCACAAAAAAAGAAGATTTGATATTCTACGCCTGGTTTGGGGCTGTCTTTCTCTTTCTCCTCGTGACTTGGAGGATCGTCTTGCGAAACCCATATTACGAATTGCCGCTCGTACTTCCGGCGGCGGTATTTGTGGGGCGCGGCGCGATGGTTATTCTGGCCCTAAAGGATGGCCCCTTTGGTCGTTGCCGAGGTATCCTGATCGCATGCTTGGTGGTCATTGCAATCCCAAGTCTTCTGTATTTTTACAGGGGGCTCTATTCGTTGCCTCCGGAGCGAAATGCAATTCTCGCCGCAGGCAAGGCCGCTCAAGCAAAAACAAGCCCGGATGAATTACTCATCGCCTCCTATGAGGGCGGTCCAGCACTGCTTTACTATTGCGACCGAAAAGGGTGGGAGCTGGATCTATCAGGTTCGGCTGGGGATCCCGTCGACAAGCTTGAGGCTTTACGAAACCGGGGAGCCTCCGCGTTTGTGACGATCAAGAAAAATTTGGAACACGCCACCGCTTCGTTTGAGGCTTATCTCAGGAGCCATTATTCAATCTTGGAAGAAAATGAAGATTACATCCTCTTTCATGTAAAAGCCGGTGCCGCGTGAAGATTTTTTTATGGGTGGCGGCCTTGGCCTTGGTTCTGAGAATCGCGGGGGTAAACTTTGGCCTGCCTCAAGTCATGCATCAGGATGAGCCGATTGTGATCAATCATGCGCTGGGGTATTCTCACCTGGATTTTAATCCTCATTTTTTTAAAATTCCGCCGCTTTTATCGTACCTTGTTTTTATTTCGTATGGTTTGGTCTACGGCGTCCTGCATATTTTTCGAGGTATTTCTGTTGAAGATTTTGCGTTATGGTTTTCTAGAGACCCCGCTTTTTTTTATGTGCTGGCGCGTTTATTGTTCGGCGTGGTTTTGGGCACGGCCTCTGTCTATGTTCTGTATCGGCTAGTTGAGAAGCTTTTTGGCAATGCGTCTGTGGCGTTGTGGGCAGCCGCGTTCTTTGCTTGCAACTATCTGCATGTGCGCGATTCGCATTACGTGTATGTCGATATTCCCATGCTTTGCGCCATGCTCATGGTTTACCGTGAGTTGGTCCAATACACGAAGGCGAACGACAAGCGAGAAAAACACTTGCTATTGGCCGCCACTTGGGGGGGCGTTGCGACGGCGTTTAAATATGTAGCGGCGCCAGTCGTTGTCCCAGTGCTGCTTGTGGCCGTTTTGGACAAGAAGAAAAAGAGTTTACCCTGGATATTGGGCTTTGGCGCCCTATCGGTGGCGGTATATTTGATGGGAAATTTCACAAGTCTTTTTGATTTTGGATTCTTTCTGCAGGAGATTCGCGAACAAGCAGCCGCCGAGGCTAGCTCCGGATTATGGCATCACGTCGTTTATTCCTTACGCGGGTCCTTTGGGTGGCCGGCGCTCGGAATTGGCCTCATAGGGTCCCTTATTTGTTTCATCCGTTCTCGAACGACGCGCTGGATATGGCTTTTCCCCGCCCTGCACTATGTTTTCATTGCCAGCTTCAGCCAGCCTTACGAACGTTATGCCCTGCCGCTGGTTCCGTTCCTGTGTCTTGGAATCGGTTATCTTTTGGCGCTCATCGGGCGTCGTCATCATGCTCTGGCTGTTATCGCGGGGATTCTGCTTCTGGCGGAGCCGCTTGCCAAATCGATTTACTTGGACCAGCTGCTATTACGGCCCGACACCCGAACCCAGGCGCAACGTTGGGTGGAGTCGGAAGTTCCCGAGGACTCAACCGTTGCAATAGACCATGCTTTTTTTTCACCCAATTTAGCGCAAAGTTCCGAGCAGATGGCTGAAAAGGGCACTCTCGTTCGCTCTGACGACCCCCACCGGGATTTCAAAATCAAAAGACTGGAGTTGATGGACAAAGCGCGACAAAATAAAAAGCGTTACCGAGTTTTTTATGTGGATCCCCACAGCGTAGGTTCCCCAAAATTTCTTTCATGGTCACCTGCGATTCCTGCAAACGCGACCGCTTTTAAAAGGGAGGGTGTGCGCTATCTTATTCGTTACCGTCATCCCGGCGAGCCCGCGTATTTCGGGGCCGAAATGAAAGACCGTATGCGGCTTGTAAAAACTATTTCTCCTTACCGGAGCAAGGAGAAAATAATGACCGTCGATGTTTGGGCAAATGCGGCTTTGCCGTTTCTCAGCACCGAGCTTTTTTCCAGGCGATCTCTGGGTCCCTACCTTGAAATTTACGAATGGAAAAACGAATCATGAGATACCGTGAACGATTTCCTTTTTTTGCTCTATTTTTTGGGGGTCTTTTTGTTTATTTTTTATGGCCGTTGTTGCTTCTTAAAAAAACATTCGTTCTGGGAGATTACGGGATACAGTTTTATCCGTGGTCTTTCTTTTACGCCCAACAACTGAAGCTTGGGCGCTTACCTTATTGGACGGACCTTATCGCAAATGGTTTTTCGCTGGTTGCGGAGGGTCAAATAGGGCCGTACTATCCGCTGCACTTGCTGTCTTACCGACTGCTCCCATTTGATGCCGCGTACACCTGGGGGATTGCCCTGCATTTTTTGCTGGGCGGCACCGGATTTTATCTGTATTCCCGAAAAATCGGATTGGACGAGGCACCTGCCACGCTTACGGCCATTCTTTTTACATTTTCTAGCGCTTACGGAGGCTGTTTTTATACGACGGGGACCTTGCGAGTGCTGACATGGCTTCCATGGGCGATGTGGGCAATGGAATGTTTACGCAAAACCCAAGGCCGCCGAAACGTCATACGCTGGACGCTGCTCCTCTCAGCGATTCTTGCGCAGATGTGGACGGCGGGATTTCCGCAATTGGCTTTGTACGGAATCATGTACCTGGGCATTCTTTCTCTTCTGGTCAGAGAAGATCGCGCCAAACTATTATGGGCATGGCTGGCGGCGAGCTGTCTGGCCATTTGTTTGGCGCTGCCTCAGGTAGAGGCTACGTTGCAGTTAGCCGCCATTTCCGTGCGAGCCGGCGAAAGCCCCTCCTTTGCTCTTTGGGGCTCCGTGCCGCCATTCGCTCCGACATCCTTGATTTACCCTGAATGGGGAAATTTATTACGAGTTTCGTTTTACATCGGGATCTTGCCACTACTGTTCGTTGTCTTTGAAATGTTTTCAAAAAAAAGATCAAGTGTGTCCACCAGTCATCTGTGGCTGGCGCTATTTTTTCTTCTACTTGCTTTTGGGAAATACAACCCGCTTTACGCGGCGCTAGTCAAAACATTTTCGCTTACGGCCGTTCGGAACCCGTCCAAGTTCCTGTTTTTTACAACCGTTTCTCTAATTGCCGCAGCGGGTTTTGGGATGCAGCGCTGGCTGGATGCTTTGGGCGAGGAAAAGAAAGCCCGCCATTTTAAAAAAGTAGCCTCGATTGCGGGCGGGGCAATGCTGATCGTGCCGGGCGTTGCAACAGTTTTCCTGACGTTTACGAAAGACTTTTGGGGAAAGATGATTCCGACAATTGCTCAGGGAATTTATACGGAAAAAGTCGATCCGGCAAAAACATCTGAGGGCTATGCCCAAATTCTCCGGGAGATGTTGGGGCGATGCGAAAGTTTGTTTGCATTTGATAATCCGCATGGATGGGCAGCCGTATTTTTCATTCTGGCGTCCCTTGGGGTTGTCTGGGCTGCTAAAATCGTCAAGTGGCGCTCCACGTATGTTTCTTGGACCGCGATGGCGCTCGTGTCAGTCAATTTGATCTACTTCGCGCATTTTTTTGGCACGGGATTTTTGGGGAACGTCGCGGCCCCAGGCATTTCAACATCTCAGAAATACTCAGAGCGATTGAAAAAGCTTTTGCCCGGCTCAGACCAATCCATCGCCGAAAAAACGGAGCTTCGCGATGACGAGTGGTTTGAACCCTCGCGCAATCTTTTTTACGGATTAAGACATGCGGGGGGATATTCGCCGCTTTTGGTCAAACACTACTACGAATTGACGCGAGAACTGGGTTTTGTCGACAGCTCCCTTGGGCGACAAGTATTTTCGGATCCCGTTTGGAGGAGGGAAAAAGGGTTGGTGGATTTTTTAGGCGTGGGGTTATTGATATCCAACTCTTCTTTTGAAAACCCCGGCTGGATACGTGTGGATGAGATGGGCGGGAGGCGAGTTTACAAGAATAAAACAGCGCTGCCTGTGATCTATGGCGTGGATCGTGCAAGAGTGATAACAGATGCCGCCAAAAGACTCGCGCACCTTAAAAGCAAAAATTTTGATCCACGAAGCGAGGTGGTGCTGGAAATTCCGTACGTTCTGGAGGGAAAGGCGGTGTTCTCGCCACCAAAAGCAGTAAATCCCTTGCCGAACGGCATCTCGGCGATTATCGACATGCCGTCGGAGGGGTTCCTGGTGAGTCGGATTGTCGACATCCCGGGTGTTCGGATCACGGTCGACGGTGTTTCAGCTAAACTAATTCGGGTCAATCACGCCTTTTGCGGTGCCCATCTTTCTGGGGGGGCGCATCAAGTGCGGGTTTTTTATGATCCCTACGAGCAGCATCAGTGGGAAAAAATAGCCGCCATGGCTTGGGGCCTTGTCGGAGTTTTATTCTTACTTTTATGGATGCACCCGACACCTAAAAGTGACTATTAGTGACATCTATTGACATCAAATGATGTTAATTGATATTCTATGAGTGAGAGGGAAACCATGGAAATCAAAGAAAACGAAGTCTACACGCATGAAGAAACGCAGGCGCTCCTCAAGGTGAGCTCCAGCACCGTCACCAGAATGATCAAGAAAGGCCTGATCCGCACAGCCAAAGTTGGCAAGCAGTACCGCATCATGGGCAAGGAATTGCTTCGAATCTTGTCGCCCAAGCTAGAGGATAAGATAGGAAAAACTTACAATAAGGCACGCCATTGGGCGCACAAGGATCTAGATGAGTAGAGTAAAGGTTTTTATCATCGCCGAAGCGGGATCCAATTGGAAAGTGGGTAAGCCCGCCCAGGATCTAAAGATGGCCAAGAACTTGATCGATGCTGCCAAGGGGGCGGGCGCAGATGCCGTCAAATTCCAGACGTACCGCGCCGAGACCGTCTATGTGCCGAACGCAGGTTCCAGCGATTACCTGTCAAAAAATGGGATCCGGCGATCGATCACGGAGATATTTCGGGATCTGGCCATGCCTTATGAAATGATCCCAAGACTTGCGGCATATGCGAAGAAGCGCGGGATCGAGTTCATGTCCTCCGCATTTTCCGAGGAAGACTTTCTTGCCGTCAATCCTTATGTGGTACGACACAAAATCGCATCCTATGAGATATCCCATCCGAGGCTCTTATCTCTTGCCGCCAAGTCCGGGAAGCCCCTTATTCTGTCCACGGGCGCCTGCACTTATCAGGACATCGACTGGGCTCTTGCTTACTTCAAAAAACAGGGCGGGAAAAAAATTTCGCTGATGCAATGCACCGCCAAGTATCCGGCTCCTTTGTCGGCCCTCAATCTGCTTGTGATCCCAGAAATGATTCGTCGTTACCGGGTGCCGGTGGGGCTGTCAGATCATTCGATGGCTCCTGCGCTTGGGCCGGTGGCGGCCGTGGCGTTGGGCGCCACCATTCTAGAAAAACATTTCACGATGAGCCGAAAACTGCGCGGACCGGATCACGCATTCGCCCTCACTCCGAATGAATTGAAAGAAATGGTCTCCTCGGTGCGAAACTGCGAGGATGCCTTGGGGGATGGAAAAAAAAGAGTGCTCTCTGTGGAAAGAGAGCTAAAAGCGTATGCACAGAGATCGCTTCAGGCAACTCAGGGCATTTCCAAGGGCGCCGTGTTAAGGGAGGGCCACAATATCGCCATATTACGCCCCGGCAAGCAGCCGCAGGGTGCCCATCCGAAATACCTTCCCGACATCCATGGAAAGAAAGCCGCCCGCGCCATCCCGGCGGGCCATGGAGTTCGTCTAACGGATGTTTGTCATGCGTAGCCTCAAGCTCGTGGATGTTTACAATAAAAAAAGTTCCGCGGAATTTCTCTACCAACTCTTAAAGGAGCGCTCGTCGAAGATCAACATCAGCCATCGGAAGATGCCAACCTGGCGTGCGCATATAAAATTTATTCGCTCGAGGCCCTACCGGGCCTGGTATTTGATCTCTGACGCGCCAGGACACTATGTGGGCGGGATTTATCTTTCGAAGATGGACGAGATCGGCGTATTTCTTTTGAAAAAGTTCCAAAAAAAAGGGTACGCCAAAAAAGCGGTTGGCCTCCTGATCAAAAAACACCGATCGGTGAAAAGGTTTTTAGCCAATGTGAACCCTTTAAATGACCGATCCATCCAATTTTTCAAAAAATTGGGTTTCGATCACATCCAAAATACCTATGAGTGGAGGAGGAGCAGATGAGTTTCGACGGAAAAAATATTTTAGTTACCGGAGGCACCGGTTCGTTCGGAAAGAAGTTTGTGGAAACGGTTTTGAAACGGTACAAACCCAACAAACTCATCGTATTCAGCCGCGACGAGCTGAAGCAGTCAGAGATGAAGCGTCAATTCAATGATCCCTGCATGCGTTATTTCATTGGGGATGTCCGGGATGAAAACAGGCTCCACCGCGCCTTTGAGGGTGTGGATCTGGTGGTTCATGCAGCGGCGCTTAAACACGTGCCCATTGCGGAGTACAACCCTTTCGAGGCAGTCAAAACGAATGTGATCGGCGCAGAGAATGTCATCAACATGGCCATAGACAACGGCGTTAAGAAAGTCGTTGCGCTAAGTTCTGACAAAGCGGTCAACCCCGTCAACATGTATGGCGCGACAAAGCTTTGCGCAGACAAGATGTTCGTGGCGGGCAATAATTATTCCGCGGGCCGCACATCTTTTTCGGTGGTGCGGTACGGGAACGTGCTGGGGTCCCGGGGAAGCGTGGTGCCTCTGTTTAAAGAATTGAAAAAAACGGGAACCATTCCAATTACGGACGAACGCATGACGCGTTTTTGGATATCGTTGGACCAGGGAGTCGCGCTCGTCATAAAGGCATTTGACGTGATGAGCGGCGGGGAGATCTTCGTGCCAAAGATACCCAGCATGAAGATCACGGATTTGGCAAAAGCGATAGCGCCTGAGTGTCGACGCAAGGTTACCGGGATTCGGCCCGGGGAGAAGTTGCATGAAGTCCTGATCCCCAAGGATGAAATGAGGCATACCCTAGAATTTGACGACATGTATGTCATTTGTCCGGATACCGAGGATTGGCAAAATAAAAAACTTAAAAGGGGGCGCGCCGTAAAGAAAGAATTCGAATATTCAAGCGATGCCAACTCGCAATGGCTAAAACCCCTGGATCTTAAAAAATTGACGGAGAACATGCAGTGAAGGCAGTGATTCTGGCTGCCGGCCAGGGCAAGCGCATGAAGCATATGACTCAGGAACTTCCCAAATGCATCGCCATTGTTTTAAACGGGGTGACGCTTTTACAAACCCAGCTCAACGCCCTGCGCGCAGCGGGAATCCGCGAGATCAGCGTCGTTCGAGGATATTGCGCAAGTAAAATTGACACGCCTGGACTTCGCTATTATCACAACGAAAACTATGAAATAAATAATATCCTGGAGTCTCTCTTTTATGCGGAGAAAGAACTGGACGAGGATGTCATCGTGTCTTATTCAGATATTTGGTACGAGGCGGATGTGGTCAAGCGGCTTTGCCGGTGTCAGAAAGACATTGCGATCGGCGTCGACATCGATTGGAAAGACTATTATCTTGGCAGAAAGGATCACCCGATCACCGAGGCCGAGAACGTTATCTTTGACAGCGACAACCGTATCATCAAGATCGGAAAGATCGCGGCAGAGAAAGAAGAGGTCCACGGGGAATTCATCGGCATGATGAAGCTCACGCGCCGCGGCTGCGAGATCCTGAGAAAGCATTATCACAGGGCAAAAAAATTGTATGACGGGGAACCTTTTCAGCGGTCCGCTGTTTTCCAAAAAGCCTATCTGACGGATCTTTTGCAGGACATGGCGGATCTGGGAGTTCCTATTCACTGCGAGATCATTGGAAGCGCCTGGAAAGAAATAGATACGGTAGAGGATTTCGAGAAAGCTCAGAACGCGTTTAAACAAAAAGAGGCTCTGAAATCGAATTAGAAAACAAGGAGGGATCATGGGGACATTCAAAGCGTTGGCAACAAAGGCTCCTTTCAAGAAACATGGCGATTTGATCCACGCGTGGAGAAATGAGATCAAGCACACCCTTGGCAAGGTTTCTCACGACACGGGCATTGCGGAAAATCGGTTAAGGATGATCGAAAAGGGGGAAATTAGGGCGGAATGGACGGAACTCGAAGCTTTGGCTAAACATCTTTTTGTCAGCGTTCGGGATTTGATACCGGCCGAGAACGACCTGGACCGGGGCATTAAGATCCTAAGGCAGGCAGAATCCCAGAGGATCGATCAGACACGCGCCGACAGATTGCAATACTCCTATTGGCCAAAGGTGATGACCTCGGTGTTGCCGAATTTTAAACCCATCGAACTGTTACTTCATCTGAACCGCCGAGAGGATGTGGTGCTAAATCACGGCCATTTTTTCCACCAGTACACGCAAGTTTTGCACGGCGGGCCCGTGGCATACCTCTGGAAATGGGATGAGCGGGTCCACGAAGAGGTTTTTCAGGAGGGGGATTCCTGGCTGATCCCAGGATTTGTGCCGCATGGTTTCTATTCTCCCCAGATTGGAAACTTAGGAAGAATTCTGGCGGTCACTTTTGGCCAACACCTCACGGGCGATGCGCGGCAAGAACTAGATCTCATCGGCAAGGACAATGTCAGGCGTATCGTGTCCGACGAAGGAGAGTATTACCCGCAAGGCGTGGATGGCGCCTAGCGAGGGCCTCAGGCAAATGTCCAAATTCTACCGGAACCCCACAACGATACTTCTTGAGAACGGCGCTTTCCCTAAAATTGCCGACTGGGTCCATCTTGTGGGCGCAAAAAAGATTTTGCTGGTTCTGGGAGGAAAATTTTTCAAGGGCTCCTCCTATTTTGGGGTCTTGAAAGAGGCCCTGCGGGGACTTGACTGGCAAGTTTCAACGCCGGTGTCCGAGAATCCAAAAATATCCTTTGTCCGTGAATTTTCAGAAAAATTCCGAGGGGCTTCTTTCGACTGCGTGATCGGGATCGGGGGCGGAAGCGCCATTGACACGGCAAAAATGGCCGCGGTTATTCTGGCGGGGGACGCCGCAACGCTTGACGATTATATCGTTTCAAAAAAAGCTTTTAAAAAACGCCTGCCGTTGGCCGCCGTCCCGACGACCGCAGGAACAGGGAGTGAAGTCACGCCTTACGTGTCACTGTCAACCCAGGACCGAAAAAAAATTACCGTGACCGACCCTCAGTTATTTCCAGATCTGGCACTTTTGGATCCACTGCTGACCCATACGATGCCGGCCCCTGTAAGTGCCTCGACAGGCATGGACGCTCTGTCGCAGGCAATCGAATCCTTTTGGTCGGTCCACCACACCGGTTTGTCCGACACGCATGCTTTGAGAGCCGTTTCTTTGGTAACGCGTCACCTTGAGACCGTGGTTGCCAAGCCCGGTGATGCGCAGGCGCGCTTTGCGATGGCGCTGGGAAGCTGCGAATCAGGACTGGCCATTGCCCAGACGGCGACGACGGCGGTGCACTCGGTGTCTTATCCCATCACGGAGCATTTCGGGGTGCCGCATGGTCATGCCTGCGCATTGACGTTGGCGGAGTTTATCCGTTTCAATGAGCCCTCCATGCAGGACAGCCGTTATGACAGTCTTTGGAAAGCGATGGGAGTGTCTTCGGCCTTCGGGGCTGCTGAGTTTGTGGAGGGGTTGATGGGGAAGATCGGACTTGAGAGGCGTTTGTCAAAACTTGGTATCGACCGGAAAGGCATGGGGGTGGTGCTTCAAAATGGATTCCGCCCGGACCGCGTCAAAAATAACCCGCGGGAACTGACAACGGAAGCTCTCAAGTCGATGCTGATGAGGATTTTATGAGCGTTAAAGCAAAACTGATTCGACGACGAAATATTTTTAAGGGTTACTGTTTTGACGTAAATTCCGACCGAGTGCTATGGCCTAACGGCGCGACACTCGAGCGCTCGCTAATCGTTCACCCGGGGATCACCGTCATGGTGCCTCTCCTGGACAAAAACTATCTGATCCTGATCAGCCAATACCGCTATGGAGCAGACCGGGTGCTGTGGGAGGTGCCGGCGGGTACGCTCAAGAAGTCGGAGGCGCCGCTTTTATGCGCGAAGCGCGAACTACAGGAAGAGATCGGCTACCAGGCTCGTCGCTGGACAAAATTGGCGGCAGTCTACGCGTCTCCCGGTTTCAATACGGAGATCATGCATTGTTTTTTAGCCAAAGATCTCAAAAAAACAAAAAGTTGTTTGGAACCGGACGAGATCCTTAGGCCCAAAGTTTTTTCTCTGCGCGAAACAAAGAAAATGATGGAAAGCGGCAAGATCCAAGACGCAAAAACCCTGATTGCCCTTTTTTATTTTTTCCAAGGGATTTAAAACGATGAGTTCACGCGTGATTGCCATTGACGGACCTGCTTATGTTGGAAAAAGCAGCATCTCCAAGGCATTGGCAGAGTTAACCGGGTTCACTTACATCAATACGGGCCATATGTACCGCGCCGTGGCAAAAAAATGCCTGGAGCTCGGTGTTTCCCCGGCGGATACGACTTTGGCAGTCGGGGTCGCGGAGCGGACCCGTATTGAATTCAAAAGGTCTGGCATCGAAACGCGGACGTGGGTCGACGGCCAGGAAATGACGCATGCCTTGAACGCGCCGGAGATTGTTCTGGCCGCCTCTGAGATTGCAGGCATTGGGGCGCTGCGCGGAATCCTGACCGCGCGGCAGCGCAATTATGCCAAGAATCAAACGATTATCATGGAGGGCCGCGACATCGGTTCCCAGGTATTCCCTGACGCGGAGTGGAAGTTTTTTGTCACGGCACGCCTGGAGGTGCGCGCTCGGCGGATGCTCAAGATGATGGCGCCTGAGGAGCGCGAGAAGTTTTCGGATACCGCAGAGCTTATTCCAAAAATCCAAGAATTGGACAAAAATGACACAGAGCGGGAGATTGCGCCTCTCATCCAGCCAAAAGATGCTGTTGTTTATGACAACTCAGAAAGTCCGACAGCCGCGCAGGACGCGGGCGTTCTCAATGATTATATTTCTGGAAAAAAAGCGAGCGTAAAGGTTTAGGCATGGAATCCATCAAAGAACTGCGCGTCATCTGTCAGACAACCGCAAAAAAGGACGTTTCAAATTATTATATGCGGTATGTTTCGAGATTTTTTTCGATCTATATTTCACGCATTCTTCTGCCGCTTCCTGTCCATGCCGACCAGGTAAGCCTCGCGATGATCGTCGTGGGGGTCGGCTCCACTTTCATTTTCTTGAGCCCGGATCGAGGACTGTTCTTGTGGGGCGCGCTGGGCCTGCAGCTGTGGTACGTGTTGGATTGCGCGGATGGGGAAGTGGCCCGATACCGTTTTTATCAGCGGGCCAAAGAGGTTGTGGTGGATAAGACGCGGCTTTCGATGACCGGATCCTACTGGGACTATCTGAACCATTACATCGTTCACGGGCTTTCACTATTTTTGATTTCGTACGGAGCGTTCCGGATAAACGGGGATTCAAAATGGCTACTCGTCGGTTTTACCGCCTCCTTTTTCCAGATGCTGCTCTTGGCGGTGCATGACTCAAAGTCGAGAGCCTTTGTGGGCAAAATTCACAAAGAAGCCTCCGGACAGACAGTGGCGTGTGCCAAGCAGCGCTCGGCGGGAACAACCCAGGCATCTCCGAAACGCCATAGCCCGTTTAAATGGGTATTTATGGGCATGCATTACAGCTGCACCTTTCCCACGGTGATGAATGTGATCACGCTGACTGCGATTTCAAACTTGATGGTGAGAACGGGCGGAACTGATCTGCGCTTAGGTTTGATTCTTTACTATGCGGTTGCGTCCGGGATCGTTTTCATTTGTATTGCGGCAAGGAACCTGAGCAACAAAAGGATCGACCGAGATTTTGAAGAACAATTTGAATTTCGCTCAGCGAAGGAATTTCTTGTATGAAAATATTCGTCCCAAACAAATTTATCCCTTATGGCCGACAAACCATCAGTTCCAAGGACGTCCAGGCCGTCGCGAAAGCCTTACGAAGCGAGTATCTTACGACGGGGCCCAGGGTTCGTCAATTTGAGGAAAAATTGGCGGCTTATTGCGGTGCGCGATATGCCGTTGTCTGCTCCAGCGGAACCGCGGCGCTTCATTTGTCATGCCTGGCGCTGGGGTTGAAAGAAAAAGACTCTATTGTCACTTCGCCCATCACTTTTTTGGCCACTGCCAATTGCGCCAGATACGTGGGGGCGGAAGTTGCATTCACTGATATTGATGAAAGGACCGCCAACCTCGACCCGGGAAAGTTGTCGCAAACGCTTCGCAGGACGCGCAATGTAAAAGCGATTTTTCCGGTGCATTTTGCCGGAAACCCCGCAGAGATGGAGGGCATTTTTCATGTTGCCCGCAAGAAAGGATTGAAGATCGTCGAGGACGCCTGCCACGCGTTGGGTGCTTCCTATCGGACGCGGAACGGCCAGACGATCAAGGTGGGCTCTTGCTATCATTCGGACATGACAGTATTTTCATTTCATCCGATCAAAACGATCACGACTGGGGAGGGTGGGGCTATCACCACCAACGATGAGCGGTTTTACCAGCGCTTACTTTTGTTCCGAAACCACGGCATGGAAAAAAAAGGAAACGCCGATCCTTGGGCATATGAAATGAACGAGGTGGGCTTCAATTACCGCCTCACCGACATTCAGTGCGCGCTTGGGGTCTCACAGCTGAAAGAAGTGACCCGCTTCGTGGCTCATCGCCGCGAAACGGCTTCTTTTTATGATAAAGAATTTAAGGACGCAAAATTTTTCAGGACGCCTTTTACTGACAAACGGACCCGCTCAAGCTATCATTTGTATCCGCTGCGCGTCGATTTCAGGGCATTGAAAAAGACCCGGCGCGACGTCATGCGTGAGCTCGCCTCTCGGGGCATCGGAACCCAGGTGCATTACATCCCCCTGACGCGGCAACCCTATTACCGCAAAAGGTATGGTCTGAAGCCCCGGGACTATCCGTGTGCGGAAAAGTATTATGAGCAGACTCTGAGCATCCCGATCTATCCTTTCCTGTCGCCTCCGGACCGTCATCGAATTACGACACAAGTTAAAAAGGTTTGCGCATGAAATCAGCTATCGGACTGATCGATTATGGAATGGGGAACCTGCAAAGTGTCGCAAATTCCTGTGAATATCTGGGGCATGCGGTGAAACGTATTCGCACAGAGGATGATTTTAATGGTTTAACGCACGTTATTTTACCGGGTGTTGGGGCTTTTCGTCAGGGGATGGAAAATCTTCAGAAGATGGGTTTGGACGGATCGCTCAAAGATCATATTGCCAGAAAAAAAATTAATCTCTTAGGGATATGTTTGGGAATGCAGCTTCTGGCCACTTCGGGGACGGAGGGTCGCGCAGGAGAAATCTGGGAGGGGGACGGTCTTGGGCTCATCCCAGGGCGTGTCGAGCGCTTCAAAGACTTGGGATTGCGCATTCCCCACATTGGCTGGAATGAAGCCAGGGCAATAAAAACCAACCCTTTGATGCCGGTGGTGGGCAAGACCGTGGATTATTATTTTGTGCACAGTTACTTTTTCAATGCGGCGCATGAAGAGGACGTGCTGGCCGTGTGTGATTACGGCACGACGTTCCCGTGCGTGGTCGGCAGGGATAACGTTTTTGGCGTGCAGTTCCATCCGGAGAAATCTCACAGACTGGGTCTGGATCTCTTGAATAATTTTTTTAAAGCCCCATGCTTAAGAAACGTCTGATACCCGTTTTATTTTTGAAGAACGGTCTTATTGTGCGCAGCGAGGGATTCCATGATTTCCGCGAATTTGGCAACCCGATCAATCAGCTGGAGCGTCTGAACGACTGGGAAGCGGACGAGCTCATTTATATCGATATCACGCGTGATGGTGAGCACAACTTAAAAAGAGACGACCATAAAATCAGGGTCGCAAATAATACGTTGGATGTTTTGAGAGATATTTCGAAACAGTGTTTTATGCCGCTGACGTTTGGCGGTCGCATCAAAACTTTTGATGAAGCCGCTAAATACATTCAGAACGGAGCCGATAAAATCATTGTCAATACCCAGGCCTACGAGTCGGACCGCAGCACCGGTATCATAGAGCAAATAGCGCATCACTTTGGAAGTCAGTGCGCAGTCGTGGGTATTGATGTAAAAAAAAGGTTACGGGGAGATCATGAAATGTTTGTTGAGCAAGGTAGGAAGCTCGTATCAAATTATACACCTGTCCAATGGGCCAAACGCGCCGAGGAAAAAGGCGCTGGAGAGATATTTTTGAACTCCATCGATCGCGATGGTTCAGCCAGCGGTTATGATCTTGAGATCATTGAAGCGGTGTCGAGCGCCGTTCGGATCCCGGTAATCGCCTGCGGCGGCGCCGGCTCGTTTGACGATTTCGTCGAGGTTTTTCAAAAAACGAGCGCCTCCGCTGTTGCTGCGGGAAATATTTTTAATTTTACTGAAAACGCCTATATCCGTGCGAAAAAAGAACTCGAGATTGCCGGATGTCCCGTGAAACCTTGTCTTCAGAATCGTATCTTGGAGGAAAAAAGAAAATGACCGCTGTCCCAAAAATGGTTTATTGCACTCGCTGTGTGTATCCGGGGGTGGCGGCCACACCGCTTACATTTGATGACAAAGGCGTGTGCAGCGGTTGTCGGACATTTGAACAGCAAAAAACCGTGGATTGGAAAAAACGGCGCGAAATGTTCGAAAAGCTTATCGAGAAGTATCGTTCCAAGGATCATTCCGGCTACGACTGCGTTATTGCCGTTAGTGGCGGCAAGGACAGTTTTTATCAAGCGCATTTATTGTGTAAAGAGTACGGGCTCAAGGTACTTTTTGTGTGTTACGCGGAAAATAACCATACGGATGCCGGAATGCGTAACATCCAACGCATGAAAGAGAACTTCAAAGGTGATTTTTTACACTTTACCCCGGAGGTGAACGTGCTTAAAAAATTGAACCGCCTTGGTATGTTAAAGACCGGGGATCCCAACTGGCACTGTCACATTGGGATTATGACCCTCCCAATCGTGATAACGGCGAAGTTCGGCGTGAAGCTTTTTATTTACGGCGAGCACGGGTTCATGGATTTAGGCGGGATGCATTCATACAACGACTTGGTGGAATTTACAAGAAAGTATCGCACCGAGCACATGTGTCGGGGCTATGATTGGTTTGATTTTTGCGAGAAGACCGAAGGGCTGACTCCGCAGGATTTTATTTGGGCAAAATACCCGACAGATGAGGAGATTGAAAAGCTGGGCCTTCGGGGAATTTTTATTGCGAATTATTTTGGCTGGAAACAGACCGAGCATTTACAAAAGATGATCGAACTTTATGGTTTCGAGCTTTCCGATCGACCGTTCGACAGGACATACCGAAGAGATTCGGATATCAACGATATCCACACGCATGGCATCCACGACTATATGAAGTACATAAAATTTGGCTACGGACGCGCTACGGATCACGCCTGCAGAGACATTCGAAACGGCGTCCTGACTCGAAAGCAGGGGATCGAGATGGTGCGCGAATACGACCACGTGATTCCGGGCGATCTTGTCCGTTGGCTGGATTATGTCGGGTGGAAACGCAGTTATTTTGATGAAGTGGCCGAGACCTTTCGTGATCCGCGCGTTTGGGCCAAGGATCCAGGCGGGCACTGGGTGAAAGGCAACCTATGGGAAGAGCAGGGCGGCTCCTCTGCGCTCGTCCAGGGACTGAATGATGGAAACAAATCATAAATATTATTTCGTCGAAGATCTGGACCCGGCTCTGGAGATGGCCGATGGTCAAATTATCGCCACCATGCCGCAGTCCGCCTACGCATTGACGAGACTCGGTCGGCCGTACAGCATCCTCGAGGATTACTACGATGAAAAGGAGTTGCGTCAGAAAGAAACAGAGTACTTTTTTGAACAACTCGTATGGTTTCGTGATTTTGATGATTTTTTGAAAAAATCGATTCTCTCCTGTGAAGATCCCGGGATCGGGTATGCAAAGATTTGCTACAACTTTCTCAAATATTTTGTTGATTCGATCGTAATCCAATCGTACATGATCCGCTTATTTATTCAAAAGACCGCGTGCGATGAAATCGTTTATGTAAAAAGAAATGAATCGCAGAGTCCCGGTCAAGGTCCTTACGATTATATGTTTCGGCCTAACGGGGAGTTGTTTTCGAGGCTAATCCCGCTCGCGACAGCACAAAACCGTTCTTTTAAATTTTCTATACATTCTTTTGCCGGAAAAGGCAGCGCCGCGAAAGAGACGGGGCCGGTCGCCCCCGGAGATAGACCGACCCGTCCTTTTGCCAGGAACCTTGCAAAAGATTTTAGAGACTTTCTCAAGTATGCGGGAATCCGCGGAGCCAGCGTGCCCCGACAGAGCCAAAATGTTCGCGTGCTTTTTGTGCATCACGGCAGCCCTCACCTGGACCCCATGATCAGGCAGTTTATCCTCGGGGGCGCCGCGGTTTATTGCCGTACCGGGAATCACATCCACCGCGTGGACCGTTTGGAGACAAACGCTTTCGATTTGACGGAGCGGCGTGATGAGCGCCTTATCTTTGAAAGCGGAAAGGCAGCCGAGTCTCTACCAACGGCGGGGCGGTTCGTTCTGGATTGGATTGATCGCCAGTGCGGTTTTGGAGTCGCCGCGCTCACACTTCCTTTCCTAAAAAAATTTATAACTGACGATTTAATCGCAATCCTGGAAAAAGCAAGCGCTTATGAAGTCTTTTATGATAAAAGCAATATTGATTACGTTATAACGCATACTTCTGCCGATTTTGACTCTAAGGGGGCGCTTATCTCTGCCAAGAGAAAAGGAATAGAAACCGTCGGAATCCAGCACGGCAGTGACGTATTTTGGGACGTTGCGTGGCAAGTCTCCGATATTGATGCATTTGATTGGTATTTAACAACGGACGGGCTTTCGAGTGAAAAATTTAAGCGCAGCCTGAAAGAGACCTATGTTAGCGCATGTCGTCTCCTTACCGCCCCCCATTTTCTGAAAGAAACAGCAAGAGACGCGCAGCGCAAATCTCAGGCACCGAAAAGAGATGCGCCGACTGTGTTGTATATTCCGACAAAACTTTTAATTCATCAGAGATATTTTAACTGCATGACTTACCCGGCTGTCTGGTACTTTGAATACCAAAAAAAATTGATCGATTTTTTCGCTCAAAAGAAAGATTTTAATTTTATCTACAAGCACTCGGCCGGTCGGGTGAATCGTTACGCCGAAACGTCGGTGCTGCCGTATTTAAGGGAAAAAAAAGCAAGCCACATGACGGATAATCACCGGTCAGTCAGGGAAAGTTTGATGACCGTAGATGCGGTCATTTTAGACAGGCCCACGACGGCGCTCTACGAGGTTGCCACCAGCGGTTTGCCGGTTCTTGCTCTGTATCCGGACTTCATTGAGGGTTTGATTGACCGTGAGTGTGCGGCGGTATTTGGAAAATCTCTTCAACAGTTTTCAAGTTTCGAAGACGCATTCAACAGGATAGACCAATTTTTGCTTGATTTCCGAAAGAACCCAGGCGTTTATCAGCCAATTATTCCTCTTCAGGATGAACGGCCCGTCGAGCAGTTGATGAGTCAAAAGGGGCGGACATCCGGCGTGGAGGTTTCTGCATGAGCTTCAGCCGTACACTCACGCGTGAATTTGCGTCTTACTCGGCGGGCTATTTTTTTATGCAGCTTATCACCATCGGGCTTGCCATTTTCATCCGGAATGTTCTTGGGCCGGAGCAAATGGGTGTTTGGGTAAGCCTGCAGGTCATTTTAAATTACACAAAATATTCAAACCTTGGTCTCGCCAACGCGGCGGGCCGTGAGATTCCATTTGAAAAAGGCAGACAGCGCTTTGATCGCGCGGAGAGCATCCGAAACGTCTCCTTCACTTTTACGATCGTGATCGCCTTGTTCCTGAGCCTGGCGATGGCAGTGGCCGCATTTGTGCTGCGTGGAAAAATGGGGGAACTGTTTTTTTACAGCCTGCTTGCATTGTCTTTTTTGAGCTTTTTTCAACGGGCATCCACATTTTGCATCAGCCTTTTGAGGGCAGAGAAGCAGTTTTTATTCATCAATCGGTTTAATGTTTACTCGGCGCTCGCAAACGCGGTCCTCACGGTGCTGTTGATCACAGGCTTAGGTCTATACGGATATTACCTATCCATGATCCTGAGTTTTGTCCTCAACTTCATCTATGTATTAAGATTTTCAAATGTTCGCTTCCGGCTCGACTGGGACTGGCGGGAGCTTTCATCTTTGTTCAAAATGGGCGTCGGTTTGATTGTGGTGAATATTTTTTTTACCTTTCTTAGCAGTGTGGACAAAATATCGATCAGCGCGCTACTCGGTTTCAAAGCGCTTGGAATCTATAGTCTCGTGATTATGGCCAGCAGTCTGGTTACAGCTTTTCCCAATAACCTCGGCGTGATCACTTTCCCTTATTTGAATGAAACGTATGGGGCCTCGAACGATTCCGCTAGATTAAGAAAACTCGCGGTCTACCCAACGCTGTTCATGGCAGTCTACATGCCGCTCATGGTGGCGTTCCTCTGGATGCTTGGGCCCTGGGCTGTCCGTACTTTTTTACCTCAGTATGTCGACGGCATTTCGGCAATGAAGGTTGGTTTGTTTGCAACGCTTTTTATGATTCTTTTGAATAACATGTCCGATACACTGGTCACATTTAAAAAATATCTTTGGATGATTCCAGTCCAGGGATTCCTGGGGGTCGCATGTCTGATCATCAACGCCGCGGTAATAGCCGGCGGTGGCGGCATCACTTCCGTTGCCTGGGTCACTTTCGGGGCGTATCTCACCCTGTACGTTGTCTATGCCGCGCTGGCGCTTCGGACATTGTTTGGCCGTGCGACCGTTTTTGCGGAAATTTTTAAAGTTGTTTTCTGTGCCTCTTATCCGCTGATTCTTCTTTTTCTGCTCGATCGATGGCTGCCAGAGAATTCATCCCATGCCCAATTTTTTCGCCCTCTTGCGGCAATGTTGGGTAGCGCCCCCTTGCTTTTTTATGGGCAGCGGCGTTTTGGAACAAGTCGTCTTCTTGTGGGTATTTTTCAACAGAACCCAACGTTGGGGCGACTTTTGCTATACAGCAATATACGCCGCTATTGGGAGCGCAGAGGAGGAAAACGTTACTTTGAAGAGCAGGAGTCCCGCAAGGACCGCGGGGAGACCAGCCGTTTTTTGGCAAGAGAGATAGGCGGTTTAGGGGGGGCGTCGATTTTGGAGGTGGGCTGCGGGTACGGCAAAGTCCTTAAATCTTTGAGAGAGTTCACGGCTGCGCCGCTAACCGGGATCGACTTCAGCCGAACTCAGCTGGAGAAAGCAAAGGAGTATCTTTCTGGTCTTGAGGGAATCACGCTGATCCAAGGGGATGCCGAGAGCCTGCCGTTTCCTGACGGTACTTTTGATGTGGTATTCACATCCAACGTTATTCTCCACAATCCCCCTAAAAAAGCGGATAAAATGCGCCGCGAGATCCTCCGCGTAAGCAAAAAATATGTGGTCCACAAGGAAGATACGGACATCAACTTTTCGAGGTATGGTTATGACCATGCCCGGATTTATCAAGAGATGGGCCTGAAAGTCCTGCGCGCCGAAAAAGTTAATTCCGCGGTCGACGCAGATATCACACAGTTTACGGTTGTGCAGAAGAATTGAGGGGGTGACGGTGGCTTTGATTGCCTATATTCCGGCCAGAGCTGGCTCGAAAAGAGTTCCCAGAAAAAACGTGAAGCGTCTAGGCGGCAAGCCAGTCATTTGTCACGTCATCGAGGCGATTCAGAAATCAGGCGTGGCGGAAACGGTCGCCGTCTCGACGGATGACCCGGGGATCAAGCGAATCGCAGAGGCTGCCGGGGCGTTGGTTTTGGATCTACGCGACCCCAAGTTTTCAGATGATCACACAACGTTGATGGAACTTCTAAAAAAGGACATCCCGCGATATTTGAGAGCCCTGGGAATGAAAGGGACTGGCACGACCGTCCTCTTCGCGCTGGCCACGGCAGCATTGGTTGACGCAGGCACTTACCAAAAAGCGCACAGGGAATTTTTAAAAAAAATGGCCTCTGTTCTTGTGGCCACGACCAAATTTTCACATAGCCCATACCGCGCGCTTGTTCAAAGCCCCCATGGCCGGTGGAAACCCTTATTTCCAAAAAAACTTTTGACCTTTTCGCAAAAACTGCCGCAGGCTCAGGTGGATGCGGGCTTGTTCTATTTTTTGGACTACGCCAGGCTGGTTCGTCACGGCGGGCATTGGTTCAATGTAAAACAAGGATTGAATTGCTACTCCGTTCCCGACTCTCTTGCCGTAGACGTGGATACCCCGGAGGATTGGCTTACGCTTGAAAGAAAATACAAGGCGCTTCATGGATCTGGTTCTTAGGGGGCGTACGGTCTTTGAATCGGTCGAGACGGAGAGACTAAAGAAAATAGAAAGTCTGTGTGTATCCGCAACAGACACGGAGCGAGTTTTTTTGAACGATCTAAAAAAATTTGAACGTTTTGACAATGAGATCCACAGGGCTCTGGATTATGCCAAGACCCTTGATTTTTTAAAGAGCGCTTTGAGATCGAGCTATCTCAGTCACCCGATTCGCGTGGCAAATTTCTTGCTTCGCATCGATCCTTCGGTGCGAGCGGATGCGTTGGTGACGGCGGTCCTGCACAACGTGCCGGAAGTGACCTCCGTGTCTCTGCCTGAAATTGAAAGGGCCTTTGGCGGCTGGGTTTCATCCGCAATACGTATTTTGTTAGTGGATCGCAGCATCCCTTTTTCGGCGCAAAAGGAGGCCTATTACAACCGTTTGGGGGTGGGGGAAAAAGAGGTTATGCTCATTAAGCTCTTGGACAAAATGGATAATCTTTTTGTTTTATGTCTCAATCCTGACGAAGCGGTCCGGCGGGAGTACGTTCACGAGATTCGAGAAAAACTTCTTGGATTTGCTCATGCCCAGGACCGGGGGCTGGGCGCCTATTTGGAGGAACTCTTAGAAAACGCTGATCAGGCGGGATTTTCTCAAACATTAAAAGATCGGCTGAAGACATATCAGGAAACGTAAAGAACAGGAGTCCAGTCATGAGTAAACTCGCATTGGTCGGAGGTTCGAGCGCCGGAATCGGGAAAGCCGTCGCAGAGGGCCTCTTGAAAAGCGGCATGGACGTCATTCTCACGGCCCGGGACCGGGAGCGCCTGGGGATGACGGAAGCGGCTTTAAAAAATAAATATACGGGCCGAAAAGTTTATGCGTTCGCCTCCGATTATTCTTCATCCAAGTCGGTCGAGGACCTTATCTTATCCATCAATAATGGCCCCGGAGCTCCGGATGTTCTTGTTCTCAACACCGGAGGGCCAAAGGCCGGCACGTTCGACGATATTTCGGTGGAGGACTGGGAGAGCGCCTTTCAGCAGCAGTTTAAAAGCTCTTTGATGCTTTTAAAGGCTTTTTTGCCGGGAATGCGAAAGAAAAAGTGGGGGCGGGTTATCAATGTCAGTTCGACGATCGCCGTGGAGCCAACCGTAGGGATGATCTTGTCGGCCGGTTACCGGGCCATGCTTATCAATGCCATTAAATGCGCGGCGCATCTTGCGGGAAAGGATGGCATCACGATGAATACGGTGTGTCCGGGGGCGGTGCTCACGGATCGACTTCTGTCTCTATTTAAAGATCAGGCCAAAAGTTCCGGAAAAACGGAGAAAGAGATCCTGGAGATTGCCGCCAAGACGATTCCGCTTCAGAGGATTGCCAGCCCGGAGGAGTTCGCGCACCTGGCCGTATTTTTGGCATCGGAGGACGCCTCTTTCATTAGCGGGACCGTGATCCCGGTGGATGGAGGCATGGTGCGTAAGAGCCCCTAATATTTAATGTCAACCCTTTTTAAAAAAAATAGGTTTTCGGTGCGGAGACCGAGCTTACTTCCCGTCGGCTCATCGCAGACAGAGCGCATCCGGGAAGTCATTCGGCATCAGTTCCCGGCACTAGAGCCGACACGAATCTCCGCGGTAAACGCCTTTGGGGTCAATAGCCAAAATTGGAAGATTTCGTGCCGGCGCGGCGCCTTTGTTCTGAAGCGGGTGGATGCATCCAAAGCCGTTGCGCTTGAGCTTCAGGCCGCGTGGGTTCAGCGCCTTTCGGCAGGCGGATTTCCGGCCGCGCGCTTCTGCCCAAATAAAAAAAAGAAACTCGTCTTTCTTTTTGGGGGGCATGCCTGGTGCCTGACCCATTTTAAAAAGGGCTCGTATCTTGGCGCCTCCTCACGGCGATGGGCGAATCTCCTGGGGCATGAACGACGGCTTGCCGCGTACTGTATTAGGAACTCACCAAAGAAATTTTCTTCCCGGGTCGGGTCAAGAAATTTTTTTGAGATCTCCGACACCCGTGTGATAAGGAAGCTGAGAAATTTTCCCAGCGGGACAGGCCTCCATAAGGCGGAGATCGCGTATGTGCTAAAAAAATTCACCCATCTAAGGCGGATTTATGAAAAGAATGAAAAAAATTTGCATCGCGCCGTTTTCCACGTAGATATCCATCCGCTCAATGTGTTGTTCCAAAACAATCGCCTGTCGCTCTTGGCGGATTTTGATAGTTTCCGAACGACAACGCTTGAGCTGAGCCTTGGTTTCTCGGTCTTTAAGTGTGCGCGCGAGCTGTTGGTCGGCAAAAAAGGCCCGGCATTTGGGAATCATCTCCTACGGCTTAAAAAAATACTTCGCGCAAGAAAGATGGGGTATTCCTTTGAGGAGCTGCTAGTTTACGGCCAGATGGATGTGCTGAAAAGGCTCCTTTACGTCGTGGGCGAGATGCTCGATCGCAAAAGGTCTCGGTGGCGATTCATGCTGGCGACTCAGTTGGACGGCCTCAGGGAAATGGATGCCATGCTTGATCTTCTTGGTTCAGGAAAGAGGGTTCCATGAAAAACGGCGGATTCTTCAGGTGGTTTTCGATCGCTTGGGGTGCGTTATTTTTTTGCCTTTACATGCAGAGTTACGTGATTCCGAAAGTCTATGAGTTCTTTCGTTGAACTAATTTTTACGCTTCCACTGTGGGCGGTTTTTGCGGCGGCGCTGCTGCAGACCGGCCGTCTATTATTTTTGCTGGCGAGATACCCTTTTCTGGATGAGATGGAAGAGGGGTGTTTTTCGCTGGGTCTCGGGACAGCGCTCTTTGCCTCCGCAATTTGGCTGTTGGGTCTTTTATCGGGTCTTCGGTTCTGGTCAGTCGGGGCGCTATCCATCGTTGTGATCGGGGTGTGGATTGCGACCCTACGATCGTTTTTTGAGTGGCTTGCGTCATTTGGAAGATATCTAAAAGTACTTTTTACGTTCCGCGGCGGCTTCGAGGTTTTTTTAACATGGGTGGCCTCACTTTCACTTCTCGTCACCTTGTTAGCAATCGCGTCCGGGCAGCCGGGCAGGGACGCGCTGGCCTATCATTTCTACTGCCCAAAAGCGTTCATCCAAAAGGGCGCGATTTATCCGATCCCCTACAGCGTGAACGCCTTCCAACCGTTGTTGATCCAAATGCTGTATTTACAAGGGCTTCTTTTTCGGAGCGAAATTTTCTCCAAGCTTTACAACCTTGGTTTTCTCTTGGGGACCGCGGGAATGTTGACCTCCGCATGCCGCTTATTTGAGCCGCGCGCCAGAGGCCTCGCCGCGGCACTGCTCTTGTTAACCACGACCGGATTCATGGCGCAAGCTCCCTATGCTTACACGGACATCGCGCTGAGTTTTTTTCTTTTCTTATCTTTTTTTGCCATGTGGCGCTATTTTCACGAATCGAAAGAATTGTTTCTTATGGCAACGGCGCTTTTTTCGGGCGTCGCTTTGGCCGTAAAGCTGTTGGCCGCGCCATTCGTGGCGGCTTTATTTCTGATGCTCGCCCGGAAAACATTTCGTGAAAAGGGGGTGCGCGGGTTCAGGGTTTTGCTTATTTTCTCTTGCGTGGCGCTCCTGCCGTGCGCAGGGTGGTATTTGCGTTCTTACCTGGCCACGGGGAATCCGATCTTTCCTTACTTTAACGCATGGTTCACCGGGCATGCGTGGGTAAGTGATATACGCGACCAGACCGGAATCGGCCGAGGAGTGGCGGCGCTTTTTCGAGCGCCCTTTCTTTTCTTTTTGGATCCGGAGCGTTTTGGCGGCGGAGACAGCCAGGTCGGGATCCTTGTCCTGATGCTGACGCCTATCCTCGTAGCCGTTCGCATGAAAAAAGAGGACAAGGCAAGGCTTCTTTTTCTTATTATTTCCCAATTCCTTTTTTGGTTCTATCTTGTCCAGCATTTCCGATTCCTTTTTCCACTGGTTCCTGTGCTGGTTCTTTTGTGCGGCCTGGCAGCCGAAGAGCTATTTGGTTATCGAGACAAGTCGTGGAAGGCATTAAAAGCACTGATGATCGCGGCCATTTTCACGCAAGCCCTATTTATTTTTTACTATAACGGAAAATTATCACGATACCTTGCGTATCCATCCAAGGCGAAATACCTGGAAAAAACCGAGCGCTCTTATGCCATGCAGGCCTGGATCAATGAACATTTGGACCCAAGCGCCGCCATTCTTTTGGAGAACGAGCCGTCTCAGTACTACCTGGACAGGCGTTCCGCGCGATTGGATATTCTCTTGGGGCTTGAACCGCAACTTGCATTGCTTAGCGCCGAGAAATTAATCGATGAGATAAGAGCGCGAGGATTTACCCATGCGCTTCTTAGGGCGACGCAAACTTCCGAGGGGGCGACGAGTGTTCTCCAGAGCGCGCTCTCGCAGCGCCAAGCCAAACTATTGCACGAAGAAAATTTTGCCCATGGCAAAGACAATTCACGAATTTATTTGTATGAGCTGCCCCATGAATGAGCCGCTGAAAGCCGAAGTATTTGTGCTGAACTACAAGGGAACAGATTTGCTGAGAGAGTGTCTTCCGTCCATTGTTGAGGCCGTAGAAAAAAGCTTAACCCCTTGCGCTCTTACAGTGATTGACAATGACAGCCGCGATGGAAGCGTCGAGATGCTAAAAAAGGAATTCCCATCCATCAGGATCCGTTTATCCAAGAACCGCGTCCTGTGCTCTTTCAATGATGCTGCCCGGGAAAGCGCAGCGGACATCGTGATTTTGCTGAACAACGACCTCAAAGTGGAGTCGGATTTCATAGACCCGCTCATCGATGCGTTCCGGAATCATCGTGATGCTTTTTTGGCGGCTCCGCAGGCGTGGACGTTTGACGGGAAGCAGTACGAGGGCAGTTTATCTAAAATGGATTTTAAAAATGGGATCTTGCGTGCCGAAACTCGCTTCCAGGGATATGAAGCGAAAGTGGGAGCGCCGGGATTTACGATGCAGGCGGGTTTCGGCGCATATCATCGAAAAATTTTTTTGGCATTGGGCGGTTTTGATGACTTGTATCTGCCCGGAACGGTGGAAGACGCCGATATTTGTTTCCGCGCCTGGAAGACGGGCCGGGCCTGCTACTATGTCCCCCAAAGCCGCGTGTATCATAAGGGCCAGGCCACGTTTAAAAAGCACTTTGGGCGTCGCCGGCTGGCCGCAATCAATCATCGGAATAATCATCTGTTTATTTGGAAAAATATTACGGATGAGCGCATTTGGGCAAGTTATTTTTTGTGGATTCTCGTCCGGCCGATCTATTTTTTGTTCCAGGCAAGACCAGAATTCTTGTGGGGAACTCTTTGGGCTTTGGGAAGGCTGGGGGCCGCCTTAAAAAGGCGAGATCAATTGCGTGGCGAGGAGCATCGCCGCTCCGACCGAGAAATATTTAAGATATCGGAGAGCCTCTGATGAGGCTGTCGGCTATTGTTATCACCCTGAATGAGGAAAATAATATCGCCGATTGTCTGACGGCCCTGAAGTTTGCCGATGAAATAATTCTAGTCGATAGCCACAGCGCGGACAGGACCTGCGAAATCGCAAGGCGATTCACGCCAAACGTGCTGCTCAGAAAATTCGATGATTTTTCATCCCAGAAAAATTTTGCTCTTTCGCTGGCCAAGGGGGAGTGGATTTTATCCGTGGATGCGGATGAGCGGGTGAGCGTCGCGCTTGCGAGTGAAATTCAAAGGACGATTTCCTCTGAGACCGCCGATGTTGCCTACCGAGTATTGCGTCATACGCGGCTCTTCAACAAGGAATTCCGGTACAGCGGCCTTCAAAATGATAAGCCTGTTCGCCTATTCCGGAGAGGGCGGGGTGTTTTTAAGAACCCGGTTCATGAAGAATTGAGGGTGGACGGAAAAACAGGGTTGCTGCGAGAGCCCTTACGGCACATTTCTTTTCAAACGTTGGAGGATTATTGGAAAAAACTGCAATTGTATACGGCCATTGCCCAGCCGTCAGAGGAGAAAACGATTGGAATGGCGCATGTGCTCGGAAGACCGATTTATCGCTTTCTGGACATCTATTTTTTGAAGCAGGGATTCCGAGACGGAATGGAGGGTTTCATCTATTCAGTGCTATCCTCCTACCATGAATTCGTGCGCTGGGCAAAGCGTTGGGAAAAAGGGGTGCTTGCCGGTGAATAAAGAGACGAAAAGGTGGGGTGATTTTTATGAGGGGGCCGGCGGAAAAGAATATTTTGCCGAGCACACGGCCATTCATAGAGATTTTTTAAAGGGGGTCTTGGACCTCAAACCCGCGAGGCTTCTTGAAGCCGGCTGCGGGTCGGGCATCATGTCTGTTTTTTTCTCGATGGCGGGCGTGAATGTGAACGCCTGCGACCGGGATGAAGAAGTGCTTGAAAAGGCCCGCGAGACCGCAAAAAATTGGAAAGCGAGCGTTCTGTTTGAAAACCAGGATATATTCAGACTGCGATATCCAAAGAATTCTTTTGATGCCGTCTTTTCTCAAGGCGTTCTTGAACACATGACGGATGAAGAAATTCGGGCCGCGTCTGCCGAGGCTCTGCGCGTCGCGCCGGTGTTTATTTTCAGCGTGCCCGGCTATTATTACAGGCATAAGGACTTTGGCAATGAACGCCTGCTCAAAGAAAATGATTGGCGTAAAATTTTTGCCGCCAGCGGTTCGTTGCGCATGAAACCCTATTTCATGAAACGTGTGAAGAGAAATTTTTTGATCAAGCGGCCGTTGATGCTTATGGGGATCCTGTCCCGATGAAAATAGGGGTCGATTACGCCTCGGTGGTTCAGGGCAAGACCGGAATCGGCATGGCCGCCCAAAATTTAATCCAGGCCATGAAAAAAGAATCGCCTGAAACGGAGTTTCTTCTCTACACCGCTTCCGGGAGAGAGCTGAATACGCCAAGACGAATTTATTGGGAATCTGCGACTCTTCCCTTGAAGGCTCGGCATGACAGGGTGGACCTTCTCTACAGCCCGGGTTTTGCCCCGCCCATGTGGAGCTCCGTTCCATCGGTGGTGACCGTTCACGATCTGATCGGCATGGCATATCCGGGAAACCAGGGGGTTGTTTCCGGTTTTTATTGGTCACGCTGGCTCCCAGGGGCGGTGCGTCGGGCGAAATGCATCATCGCAAGCTCCGAACACACGCGGGGGGATCTCTCCCGGTTCTTGAATATCGGACCCGAACGTGTAAGCGTGGTGCCTCTGGCGGTAAACCCTGTCTTCAGAAGAACAACAAACCCGGCCGCGGCGCAAAACATCTTAGACAAACACGGCATCCAACGCCCATTTTTTATTAGCGTTGGGACTCTGGAGCCTCGGAAAAACCACCTGCGTCTGCTGGAGGCCTATGACAGACTTAAGCAAAAAAAACTCCACTCTTTCGCTCTTGTCATTGTAGGAAAGCCCGCGACTGCCGACAAGCAGATCAAAAGCTTTGTTCGAGACCGGGGGTTGCGGGAGGATGTTGTCTTTTTAGGTTATGTCGCGTTGGATGAGCTAATTTATCTCTACAACGCCGCGCTGGGGTATGCTATAACCTCACTTTATGAGGGTTTTGGGCTGCCTGTTTTGGAGGCCATGAGTTGCGGTTTAAGCGGCGTCTGCTCCAACCGGAGTTCGCTGCCGGAGGTGGCCGGGGATACCGCGCTGATGGTGGACCCTGAAAATGTCGACCAAATTTCGGAGGCGCTGAGACGCTATTCCGAGGACGCGAAGCTTAGGCGCGCTCTTTCTCAGGCTGCCTTGCAGAGGGCGGGGGATTTTTCCATGACTAATTATGCAAGACGAATGCTTGGAATATTTAAAGATGAAATCAAGAAGTAACCCACGTCCCGTCGCGGTTATTCTGGGGACGCGTCCCGAAATCATCAAGCTCAGCGCTTTGATCCGCCTGCTTGAAAAATCCAGCCAACCCTATGTCCTTTTACATACCGGGCAACATTACTCCTACGAGATGGATCGAGTATTTTTTAAGGAACTTGAACTTCCGGAACCAAAATATCAGTTGTCCGTGCACCAGACGCCATCCACCGGTCACGGCCACCACGTGGGCCGGATGCTCCCGGATCTTGAGAAAATTTTTCTCAAGGAAATGCCGCACACGGTGCTCGTGCAAGGGGATACGAACACGGTGCTCGCGGGGGCCCTGATCGCGTCCAAGATCTCCGGGATGAAACTTGGACATGTGGAGGCGGGTCTCAGAAGCTACGACCGCGAGATGCCCGAGGAAGTGAACCGCATCATGACCGACCATGTGTCGGATTATTTGTTCGCTCCAACGCTAGGCGCCAGAAAGATCCTCAGGCGAGAGGGGATACCGGACAAAAAGATTTTTATGACGGGGAACACGATCGTGGACGCAGTTCTGCAAAACTTAAGCATTGCCAAAAAAAAATCGCGGAAGCTGCCGTACGGCTTAGGAGAGAAAGACGATTTTATTCTGCTCACGCTACATCGCCAAGAGAATGTGGATGATAAAAAGCGGCTGGCCTCCATTCTCAGGGGCCTTGAGAAAGTATCCGCTCATTTTAAAATGCCCATCGTTTTTCCGGCCCATCCCCGCACGGTGAAAATGCTCCATCACTTCGGTCTTTCGCTGCCCAAGGGTGTTGGGGCGCACGCGCCGGTCGGTTTTTTAGACTTTTTGCGTTTGGAAGCGGCGGCCCGCTTAATTCTGTCGGATTCCGGCGGAGTTCAGGAGGAAAGCTGTATTTTGCGTGTGCCCTGCGTGACGCTTCGAACGTCCACCGAACGGCCCGAGACGGTCGAGGTGGGGGCCAATGCGATCGCGGGTTATCGACCCGAAAATATTTTAAAGTGCTCACGTCGTATGATCCGCCTCAAACGCAGCTGGAAAAATCCTTTCGGGGACGGCCACGCATCCGAAAGAATCCTTCAAATCGTGGAAACTCACCGTTTATCGTGAAACTTTCCGTCATTATCCCCGTTTACAACGAGGCGACCCAGATCGAGGAACTTGTAAGACGTGTCATCGCAACTCCCCTGGAAAAGGAAATTATTCTCATCGATGACGCATCGACCGACGGCACCTCCAAGATCATTGAAGAACGCATCCTTAAGAGTTATCCGGATATTCGGTCAGAGCGGCATTCCAAAAATCTGGGTAAAGGTGCGGCGATTCTTACCGGCCTCAAAAAAGCCGGTGGCGACGTGATCATTATTCAGGATGCCGATCTGGAGTACGACCCCAAGGATTACCTGCAAATCATGCGTAAGTTCAGAGATCCGGAAGTCTCCGTGGTGTATGGCACGAGGTTTTGGGGGGTCAACAAGTATTTATTCGTTTGGCATTGGTTCTGCAACCGTTTTCTGGGCGCCCATTACGAGATACGCTATCTGCACCATTTTTTAGGCATTCAAACCCTAAACTTCTTGGCAAATATTTTATACTCTGCTAACATATCGGACGAAGCGACCTGCTACAAGGCTTTCCGGCGTGAGGTGTTAGGTAAGGTTAAGCTCAGATGCCGGGGTTTTGAATTCTGCCCGGAGTTTACAGCCAAGGCAAGGAAAGCCGGGTATCGTATTTTTGAAGTGCCGATCAACTACCACCCTCGGTCCCGCAAGGAGGGTAAAAAACTGAATTGGAGACATGGGTTTGAAGCCATTTTCACCCTCCTCAAGTATCGATTTGTCGACTGAAGCTTCGTTAAATAAGAAGATCAAAAAAGTATTCCTAATCTATCCTCCCACCGGGGTTTACATGAGGGACGACCGGTGCCAGGCCCCCGTGGAGGGGATGACTGCCCAGCCCAACCGTGCACCGCTCGATCTGGCCTACATGGCGGCCATGCTGGAAAAACTGGAAATCACTTGCCGGATCGAGGACTATGCGGCAAAAAAATCCCCGTGGGACGATCTTGAGAAAGATCTACGCCGGTTCAAGCCCGACCTGCTACTCGTCAGCGTGACAACCCCGACGATCCAGCAGGATCTGGCGGCCTGCCGTATCGCAAAAAAAATTGATCCTGAGATCCTCACTGTAGCAAAGGGGGCGCACTTTACTTCGAAAGATGATGAGGTGTTACTGCAATTCCCGGAACTGGACCTTGTCATCCGGGGAGAGTCTGAACACGCGATCGTAGAGATCGTGGAAAGAAAGGACCTTTCCACGATCCTGGGCCTGGCCTACCGCTCGGAGGGAGTCTTGAAGCGTAACGCCGACAGGCCTTACATCGAAGTCGATAATCTGGACCAGCTGCCATTTCCCGCCCGCCACCTCTTAAACAACGATCTGTACGTCGCGCCGGACACAGGTGAGCCGATCACCATGATCAATACCGGGCGCGGTTGCCCCCACCAATGCATTTATTGCGCGGTGACCATTGCGTCCGGCTACAAGCTCAAGGTACGGACTCCCGCCAACATTGTCGATGAGATCGAAGAATGCGTCAAAAATCACCATATTCGCAATTTCTTCTTTCGGGCGGATACGTTTACCTGGGATGAGAAATGGGTGACGGACCTTTGCGGAATGATCATCGAAAGAAAATTAGATATTCGCTGGGGCTCCAATAGCCGCGTGGATACGATCAGCGAAAAGCGGCTCGAAGCGATGAAGCGCGCCGGCTGTTGGGTGATCGGCTTCGGCATTGAAAGCGGCAACCAGGAAATGCTGGATAAAATGAAAAAACGCGCCAAGCTTGAAGATGCGGAGAAAGCCATTGCCCTATGCAAGAAACACGGCATCAAAACCTATGGCCTTTTTCTGATCGGTCTTCCCTGGGAGACGCTTGAAACGGTGAAACAAACCGTGGATTTTGCCAAGAAAATCAACCCGAGCTTCTTGGATTTTAATATTGCGTACCCGCTGCCCGGAACGGAGTACTACCGGATCGCCAAGGAGATGGGCCTGTTCAGTGATCAAGATTTATCCAAGGGCGATTATGCGCGCCCCATTGTCCGGACCCTGACGCTCAGCACGGCGCAGTTAATAAGCCTGCGTAAAAAAGCCCTGCTGGGATTTTATCTTCGTCCCACCTATATTTTCAACACTCTCCGGGACATCCGGTCTTTCCATGTTTTTGTAAATTACGTCCGGTCGGGGCTTCGCCTCCTAAGGACCCACGCGTTCAACTTCGGCACAGACACCGATTGACCCATGGGTCAAAACAAGGCCCTGGAACTTGAGCACGCCCGCAAAATTCTCCATCACCCGGAGTTTTATTGGAATTCGGCGACTTCTTCGGGTTATCGCGGATCCGTCAGACGGGCGGACTGGGTGGCAAAGGCCGCCGGTTTTCGTCCGGGCCTGCGGGTGCTGGAAGTGGGTTGCGGAACGGGTTTTTTTTCGGAGATCTTTCTGCGCCATGGGATCGATCTTCACGCCATTGATATCTCGCCGGAACTTTTAGCCAAAGCGCGCGAACGTTTTCTACCCGCCGCTGGTCAGACAAAAGAAAAAAAAATCGACTTTCGCCTATGCGATATCGAATCCTTGCCCTACAAGGACGGGGTCTTTGACGCGGTCGTAGGCATCAGGGTTCTTCACCACCTGGACATGGAGGCATCTTTCGCCGAAATTAGCCGCGTTTTGGCAAGGGGGGGCGTCATCGCATTCTGTGAGCCTAACATGCTGAACCCCCAAATCATGATCCAAAAAAATATCCCTTTCGTGAAGCGCCTCATGGGGGACACGCCTGACGAAACGGCCTTTTTTAAATGGCCTCTCAACCGTTTTTTGAAAAATCACGGTTTCGCTGATATTTGCATCGAGCCCTTTGATTTTTTGCACCCATGGATCCCCGGTGCCTTGGCACCATCCGCAGAGGCAATCGGTGGAATTTTGGAACGAATTCCCGTGGTGAAAGAAATAGCCGGTTCTTTGCGTATTTTTGCCAAAAAAGCCATCGATAGGGGCGTTCAGTGAGATACGTGTTTCGGAAAAAAGGGTATGCGCTGCTGGCGAGCATTCTGGATGGAATAGGAAATGTTCTTGTTTCATCGCCGGGCAGGCATGGTGTCCCCCTGCGGAAGATCAGTCCAAAAAAAATATTGATCGTGAGGCTGGATCATCTCGGGGATGTTCTACAAGCCGCAGCACTTCCCCAAGTTCTAAAGGAAAACTTTTCGGGCGCCGAGATCCACTTTCTCACCAATGCCGCCGGCGAGACGCTCCTGAGAAACAACCCCTACGTAAACCGTGTTTGGATCTTTAGCCCCGGCTGGTATAAGCGTTCCGGCGCGAAGAGCCCCTCGGAGCCAAAATTTTCAGACCTCCTGAGATCGCTCCGTGCCGAGCGGTTCGATCTGGCGCTGGCGCCCAGGGGCGATATACGGGAAAATTTCCTTTTGTGGAGAATCAGGGCAAAAATCAGGCTTGGGTACGGGATTACGGGAGGAGGCTTTTTTTTGACGCATCGAGTCCCGTACGCTTGGAATGCGCATGAGTCACGTCACGCGCTCGACCTGCTCCATTCTTTGGGGATCCAGCCCGCACCGCTGAAGACAAAACTCTATTGGACCCACGAGGAAGAAGCCGGCTATCGACAGAGTTTAAAAGAGAAATGTTTTCTTGAAGATAAATGGGTTGCCATTCAAGTGGACGCGGGAACGTCGGCAAAAAAATGGCCGCTGCAGAACCTAGAAAAGCTTCTCGCGGCCCTCGCCGCCGGGGCACCCAACCTTAAAATTGTGCTTTTGGGAGACGACACCGATGGCGCAAAATATCTCGAGAAAATTTTATCCAAGTTGCCCGGGAAGAATTGTCTAAATCTTGTGGGAAAAACAAGTCTGCGGGAACTTTTTTATTTGATGAGGTCCCTGAGAGCCTACGTCGGCCCCGACTCAGGCCCGGCCCATGTGGCGGCCTCTCAGGCCATTCCCACGCTCTTCTTGTTTAGCGGCACCAATTCTTTTGACCAGTGGAAATCTTTGGCTGAAAGCGCGCATTTTTTGCGCCATGCGGTGCCATGCTCTCCCTGCCATCGAACCCAATGCCCCGTAGAGGGGCACCCCTGCATGTCGGGGATCGGGGCGGAGGACGTGGGGTCCTGGCTAAGGGCGCGTTGTTAATCCATGGATAGGTCTCTCATTGGAATCGATGTCCGGATGTGGAACCATTCCGGCATTGGACGTTACCTGAGAGAATTGATCGGGGCGCTGTCCGCGTTGGGCGACGACCATCGATACTCATTCTTGGGCGCCGGCCGGGACAGGGCCCAAATCAGACATTTTTTCCCGAACGCCGGGTTCAAAGAGTCCTCGGCCAGCATTTACAGCCCGAGAGAGCAGAAAGAACTTTTTGATTTTTCAAAAACCGTGAATCTTTTGCATGTGCCGCATTTCAACGCACCGTTATTTTGTTCTTCAAAATTGATTGTCACGGTGCATGATCTTATTTATTTAAAAGAGGCGCGTTTTAGCGGATTTTTTGCGGGAAAGCTCTATGCGCAGGCGCTTTTTCGCGGAATCCAGGCCAATGCGGACGCCGTCATCGCCGTTTCTGATTTCACCAGGAAAGATCTTCTCAAGTCCTTTCCTAAACTTGAGGGGAAAGTTACGGTGATCCATGAATCTGCCTCAGCCAACTTTCGCCAACACGCGAACCCCCTGGTCTTGAGAGCCGCCAGAGAGAGGTTTGGGCTCTTTTCGCCGTTTGTTCTTTTCGTCGGGAGTTTCAAGGCGCATAAAAATTTACCCGTCCTCTTGGATGCCTTCGAAGGGATTCAAAAAAAATCCGGGGCGAAATACGAGCTCGTGCTAGCCGGAAAAAAAGACCCCAAAGAAAAAAAACTTTTGAGGCGTCTTCAGAGCATGCCTCGCGTGAGATGTTTGGAGAACTTGGGGGATACCTCGCTTTTTGAGTTGTACCACTTGGCGGAGGCTCTCGTATTGCCGTCCCTATGGGAGGGTTTTGGCTTGCCGGTGCTTGAGGCCATGTCCTGCGGAACGCCGGTGCTCTGCTCGGATAGGTCCAGTCTTCCGGAGGTCGCCGGCGACGCGGCGCTTCTGTTTGATCCGGAGCGAGCGGATCATTTGGAAGAACTTTTAACCCAGACGCTTCAAGATAGCCGCTTGCGTCAAAAACTTTCTTCCAAGGGGTTGGAGAGAGCCAGCCATTTCTCCTGGGAAAAGGCCGCGCAAGAAACCCTGAACCTTTATGAAAAAGTGCTGAGCCCATGACTGAATCCATCCGAATGGTTTTCGCTCATGATTGGCTAAACGGAATGCGCGGCGGGGAAAAGTGCCTGGAAGTTCTTTGCGAGGCCTACCCGGAAAGCCCTATCTATACTCTGTTTTGCGATAAAAAAAAGCTATCCAAGAATATTCTGAGCCACCCGATTCGCACCTCCTGGCTTCAGAAAGCGCCGGGGATCCTGGGAGCGTACCGGCATTATCTGCCGCTTTTCCCCGCGGCAATAGGGTCGCTTCGCGCGGTTCCGTGCGATGTGGTTCTGTCTTTCAGTCATTGCGTCTCCAAGGGGATTCGCAAACGAAAAAATTCAACCCATATTTGCTATTGCTTTACACCCATGCGGTATGCCTGGGGATTCTTTGATGACTACTTTGGGCAAATGAACTTTTTTTCTAAGACACTGATCCGCCTCTTCTTGAAGCGACTTAGAAAATGGGATCACGCCTCGGCCGCGGGCGTTGATCATTTCGTGGCGATATCCCAGCACATTCGCAAGAGAATCCAATCGTGCTACGGACGCGATTCGGACGTTATCTACCCGCCGGTAAATACCGGTTATTACACGCCGGATCATCGTTTGGCCCGGGAAGAATTTTATCTCGTTGTTTCGGCGCTTGTCCCATACAAAAAAATAGACTTGGCCGTGCTGGCTGCGAAAAAAATGAAAAAAACCCTGGTCATTATCGGAGACGGCCCTCAGAGGCGTTCTTTGGAAAAAATGGCGGGGGAGGGAACCCGGTTTTTGGGTTGGCAGGCCGACGAGGTGCTTCGCGACCATTACCGGCGCTGCCGAGGGCTCCTCTTTCCGGGCGAGGAAGACTTCGGCATTGTTCCGGTAGAAATGCAGGCCTGCGGGGGATGCGTGATCGGCTACGGAAAGGGCGGCACTTTGGAAACGGTTTTGGCGGGAGAAACGGGTCTTTTTTTCTCCGACTTAAACGTGGAGAGCCTCATGGAAGCGGTGCGGCGGTTTGAATCCGCATCGTGGAACCCTGAATCGCCCAGAAAAAACGCGCTCCGGTTTTCAGATGAACGTTTTATAATGGAAATGAGGAGCATGCTTCAAAGAAAACGGATGGGGGCAACCTAACATCGCATGATTCAGCCCAGACGAAGACAGCGAGAAACATTTCTCCCCTGGATCCAGCTTATGCTGGACGCCGGGGTAGTCTATTTTTTGCTTTGGACGCTCTTTTGGTTCCGTTTCCAAAGCGGACTATTCCAGACTCTTTTGGCGCGAGAAGACCACGCCGTTTACTTCAAGGCTTTCCATCTTATCGTCATCATCATGATCTTTTTTTTACGTTTTTACGGGCTCTATCGGCCCATCGCCCGTCTTACATTCGCGGACGAAACATGGCGTGTCATGAAATCGGTTCTGGCGGGAACGCTTGTCTTGATGGCCATCACATTTTTTGTAAGACAATTCAGTTTTTCCCGCACATTCCTGGTGATGTCGGGTCTCGTCTTGGGGCCCGGAATATCCCTGGCTCGCTTTCTCCTGGGGCTTCTTTTGATGGGTCTGGACCGCTCACGCGGAAGCTTCCGGAATGTTCTCCTCATCGGGTCTGACGCAAACGCTGAAAAATTGATCCAGGTCTACCGAAAAAATCTCCGTCTGGCGACGAAAGTGGCCGGTATTTTAGATGATCGGAAAACGACTGGGGAGCAGGTCTGCGGGGTCCCCGTTCTTGGGAGGGTGGGTGATCTCCCTGAGCTGCTCAAAAAGGAGCACCAGGTGCACGAGGTCATCCTGTCGGACCCCGCAATCCAGGGAGATGCGGTCCTCAAGATCCTGTATGAATGTGAAAAAGAAATGGTGGCTTTCCGCTGGATCGCGGACATTTTTGGTCTGATCGCATCCAAAATGAATATTTCCTACCTCGGCGGCATCTCGATACTGTCTTTTATGGATTCCCCTTTGGCGGAGTGGGAAAATCGGGTCTTGAAACGATTCATGGACATTCTTTTTTCGGCAGGCGGGCTCCTGCTTTTTTTGCCGGTGTTCATTCCGATTGCGTACGGTATACGCCGCAGTTCCCCAGGTCCTGTTTTTTTCAAGCAGGAGCGCGTAGGACAGGATGGCCGTCATTTTATGCTGTACAAGTTTAGGACGATGCGCGTGGACGCCGAAGCCAAGACCGGCCCTGTATGGGCCCGTGAAAACGATGACCGCCGCACCGAGATTGGCGGTTTTTTGAGGAGGAACAACCTCGATGAATTACCGCAACTGTGGAATGTCTTGAAAGGGGACATGAGCCTGGTGGGACCCAGACCCGAGCGCCCATTTTTTGCGAGTCAATTCAAGGAGGATATCCCTCGGTACATGGCGCGCCATTCCATACGTTCCGGCATGTCCGGATGGGCGCAGGTCAATGGCTTGCGCGGAAATACGTCCATCGAAGAAAGGACCAAGTACGATCTTTACTACATCGAGAACTGGTCTCTGCTGTTGGATATCAAGATTCTTTTCATGACTTTTTTTGCCCGACGCAATGCCTATTGACCGGACCGATGGTCTACGGCGGCGGCCCGGAGCCGGTCGATGATAAAAATTCGCAGGATCCTTTTCATCCGAACGGATCGTTTGGGTGATGTGTTGATGAATTTGCCCGCCGTCCACCTCTTGAGACAAACCTACCCAAAATGCTGGCTAACATGGATGGTTGACCGCTCCGTGGCCGGAATTTTAAAAGGCCACCCGGACATCGATGAGGTCTTGGAGATTGATGGAGCCGAGCTGGAGAGAAGCGCCGCCTATCGGCGGGGGCTTCTGCGTCAGATCCGGAGCGCAAAGTTTGACCTGGCGATCGCATCCAACCCGCATAAGTTTTTTCACTGGATGCTTTTCAGCGCCGGGATCCGGCTCCGCGTAGGGTGGCGACGAAAATGGGGTTTTTTGCTGAACCGTTCTTTGCCGGATAACAAGGCGGCCCAGCTGCAGCATGAGATCGACTCCAACCTTCGTCTGGCCGGTCTTGTTTCATCAAAAAAGTGGGACGGCTCTTGGGGGCCGCTCGCGGATGAGGAAACGGTCCGGCGGATAGACTCGCGCCTGGCCAAGGAAATACCCAAGGATAAAATGGTTGTGGCCATTCACCCCGGGACCAGCAACCCCGCAAAGCGTTGGGATGGCGAAAAGTTTTTGGAGATTTGCCAAAGACTGGCGCGGGGAGGCCGCTACGCCCCCGTTTTAATAGGCGGTTCCGAAGAGACGGCGATTTCACGAGAGGTCGTCCGTCGATGCGAAGAGCCTGTCACGGACTGGACAGGCGTTTTAAGTTTAAAAGAGCTTGCGGCATTCCTTGGGCTGAGCCGCGTCAAAACACTTGTCTCCTGTGACAGCGGTCCCGTGCATGTGGCTTGGATACAAGGAAAACCCGTCGTAGCCCTGTTTGCAAAAAATATCCGAGGATCCGATCCTCTTCGGTGGGGACCGCGCAGCCCGGGCAGCATCGCCATTCACAAGAATATTCAGGACATCACCGCGGATGAGGTTTATGCCGCGCTGTGCGGGGTTCTATGACCATCGGAGCAAAGAGGATCCTATTTGCGAATCCTTTTGGGATAGGGGATGTCCTTTTTTCTCTGGCTGCCGTGGAAGCGGCGAGAAAGAGTCTTCCCCGGGTCGAGATAGGGCTTCTCTGCAATGAGCGTGTGAAAGAATTAATTACCCTGTACCCCGGCGTGACGACCGTCCATGAACTTGACCGCGATCGGTTTCGCAAGATACGCACAAGCAACCCTGTTCTCTTCTTGCGGGAATACCGCCGGCTCATCCGATCCATCGCCGAAAAGAAGTATGACGTGATGGTCGACTACTCCCTGGGTCGTGAATTCAGTTTTTTAGGCTTTTGCGCCGGAATCCATCGCCGGATAGGCTTTGATTACCGTGGCCGGGGATTTTTTTTGAACGAAAAAACACCGTTCGAGGGCTACGAAAAAAAGTCCGTCGCGGAATCTCAGCTGGAGATTCTGCAGTCTCTCGGGATCCGGCCTCCGGCCGCCGGGACCGGACCACTGCTAAGCATTTCTCCGGAGCTGGAGAAAAGAGCCTCTCTTTTTTTTCAGCATGAGGCCCTCGAAGACGCCGGCTCGTTCATGGCCATGGCTCCGGGCGGGGGAAAGAGCTGGGGAGTAAACGCAATTTATAAACAGTGGAATCCGGAGAAATTTGCCGAGGCGGCAAACACCTGGTGCGTTGAATCAAAAGCGGCCGTTCTTTTAATCGGGGACGAAAGCGAAAGAGAGCTCCTTGAAATTGTTCGCAGGAACCTCGCGGTTCCAAACAAAATGGTGTGCGGACAATCCCTGGGAGTGGTGGCGGCGCTCTTAAAACGCGTGCAGTTTCTGCTGGGCAACGACGGTGGCTTGATCCATATGGCGCATGCGCTGGGGGTGAAGACGGTCCCCATCTTCGGGCCGGTGGACGAAAAAGTATACGGCCCGTATGGTGCCTACGCGGATGTGGAGGTCGTATGCGAGCCCGTGGCCTGCAGGCCGTGCTACTCTCGGTTCCATTTTCCCCCGTGCCCGCATGAGCGCCGGTGCCTGGAACAGTTAAGTGTGCAGAAAGTTCTGGCTGCCATCGCTAAAATCTCATAAGATAAAGCGTTATGGATCAAAAAATCGCGCTTTCCGTGGTGGTGATCACCAAAAACGAGGCTTCGCGCATTTCCGATTGCTTAAAAAGCGTGGATTGGGCGGATGAAGTCATTGTGCTGGACGATGAGTCGACCGATAACACTGTGGCGCTCGCGCGCTCGCTGGGTGCTTCCGTGCATGTTCGAAAAATGGACGTGGAGGGCAAACACCGAAACGTTGCTTACCAGATGGCAAAAAATAGCTGGATCTTGAGTCTCGATGCGGATGAGCGCGTCACGCCTGAACTGAAGCAAGAAATTATCGAAACTCTGAAGAACAACCCGTCCTGCAATGGGTACGCGATCCCCAGACGCAATTTTATGGGTCGGGTGTGGGTGCGCTACGGAGGCATGTACCCCTCGGCGCAGCTCCGGCTTTTCCGCAAGGATGCTTTTCGGTACGACGAACTGGCGGAGGTGCATCCCCAGGCCTACATGCAAGATCCGCGAGGCATGCTGAAGAACGATATTCTGCATTACACCTACCGTGATTTTACGGATGCGATCGCGAAGCTCGACAGGCAAACGGACCTGGAAGCCAAAAAATGGTTTCGGGAGAACCGCAAGGTTGGCGTTTTTTCAATTCTGCGTAAGATGGTTGACCGGTTTTGGAAAGCCTACGTCTCAAAGCAGGGGCACAAGGACGGCGTCATCGGCCTTTTTTTGGCCGTCAACTCAGGCATGTACCAATTTCTAACCTATGCAAAGTACTGGGAACTCAAAAGAGATTCAGGCGCCAAATCCAGAACCGTCTAAAAAATCCCGCGAAAGCATCTCCGCGGTGATCATGACGAAGAACTGCGAAGATCTCATCGAGGGCACACTTCAGAGCGTTGCGCCGTGGGTCGATGAAATCGTCGTGATTGACGGGTTCAGCTCGGATCGCACCGTTGAAATTTGTCGGAGGTACACCGACAAAGTCTTTCAAAACCGGTGGGACGGCTACCGGTTTTGCACGGAACGGAATTTGGGAATTGAAAAAGCCGCCTCGGACTGGTGCTTTCACGTTGATCCCGACGAAAAGTCGACGCCCGCTTTCCGGGATGCCGTGTTAAAAATACTCGAACGCGGCACATCGTTTGCGGCCTTTGAATTCAGAAAGAAGAATTTTTTTCTTGGAAAATGGATGAAGCATGGCGGCTGGTACCATTACAGCCTGCATCTTTTTCGGCGAAAACTTGCCAGGTACGACGGGGTGATCCACGAATCCCTTCTCGTGGACGGTCCCATCGGCCGGCTGGAAGCGCCCGTGGAGCACAGGCCATTCGCATCCCTGAGCCAATTTGTCTGCCGCCATAACGGTTATTCTTCGCGAGAAGCCAGGGCAAAATACGAGGAATGCGGTTTTTTGCCGCCCAATCAACTCCTGTTCGAACTAAAAACAAAGCCGCTCAAGCGATTTGTAAAATTTTATATCCGGAAAAAAGGTTTTTTGGACGGCATGCATGGTTTTATATTTTCGGTGCTTTTTGCCTGGGTGCATTTCATCAATTGGGCTAAGTACTGGGAGGTCGTGGATGCCAAGCAGGGGACCGCAAAATGAAAATCCTCCTCGTAAAACTGGGCGCCCTGGGAGATGTCTTGCGAACCACGCCGCTTTTGGAGGGCTTGCGAAAGACGCACCCCCAGTGCCACATCACATGGCTGGTGGATCCGCGGAATCGCGCCGTGCTGGAACGCAACCCGCGAATCAACCGCCTGGAGTCTCTCGCGCCCGGGAACCAGGATTGGAATAAATTACGCTACGATGTTGTGATCAACCTGGACAAGGAGCCCGAAGCCCTGGAGGCGCTCGAGAATACAAAAGCCTCGTTAAAAATGGGCTTCGGCAGAACGCGCGACGGGAAAGTCTGCCCCGTGAATGCGCTCAGCGAATATGCTTACCGGCTCGGCGTAGACGATGATTTGAAATTCCGGATAAACAAAAAAACCTACCAGGAAATCAGTTTTGAGCAGGTCGGCCTCCGGTTCCAAAAGGAGGAGTATAGTTTTTTTCCGGACACCGCCAGTCTGGCTAAAGCGGAAGGCGCTCTCCGGGAAAGGGGTTTTGATCCCGGAAGTAAAAAAACAAGGGTGATTGGCATCAACACGGGCAGCGGCAACCGGTTTGCCGGAAAAAAACTCCCAAGGGAACACCTCGTAAGTCTGGCCAAAAAATTGCATGAGGATCTTGGAGCCGTTGTATTTTTGCTGGGCGGCGAAGATGAGGTCGAGAGAAACCGGTGGATTGCCAAAAACTCCGCCGTTCCCGTTGTCGATACGGGGAGCCACCCCATTGAGATTTTTTCGGGGATCGTGAATGCCTGCGATCTGGTGATCACCGGAGATACCACCGCGATGCATGTGGCGATTGCCGGGAAAGTTCCGGTCGTCGCGTATTTTGCGTCCACCTGTGCGGCCGAAATTGAACTGTACGGCCGCGGCCGTAAAATTGTCTCAACCATCGTTTGCTCGCCGTGTTATAAGCGGGATTGCCCCATTGATGAACAGTGCATGCAAGAGCTCGACATGGACCTGTTGGCCCGAAACGCAAAAGAAGTTCTGGAGTCCCATGCGCTTCGCATTTCTTGACCGGGACGGGGTTATCAATCGATTTCCCGGAAAAGGGCGATACGTGACAAGCCTCGCCGATTTCAAAATCTTTCCCCGGGCTCTGGGGGCCATAAAAAAACTGACCCGGGCCGGTTATGAGCTTGTCGTGATTTCGAACCAGGGCTGCGTTTCTCGCGGGCTTCTTACAAAAAAAACTCTGAACCAAATGACCCGGCAAATGCTTCAAAGGATTCGCCGCGTTGGCGGCCGAATCCGAAAAGTTTATTATTGCACCCATCAAACGACGGACTGCTGCGAATGCAAGAAACCTAAAACCGCCCTGCTTAAAAAAGCGATGCGGGGTCGGCGTCCCGACCGTTCGAAACTCTATTTTATCGGGGACTCGGAGGAGGATATTCTGGCGGGAAAAAATTTTGGCTGCCGCACCGTTCTTGTTCTTTCGGGGCGTCTAAAAAAAAAGGATGTTGCTGCCCTGAGGATAAAGCCCGATGTCATCAAAAAAGATCTCAAGGAGGCGGCTGAATGGCTTCTAAAATCCTGATCCTCTATGCCAGTGCGGGACACGGCCACGAAAAAGCGGCCAAGGCCATGGAGGCCGAGTGTCACAAAGCCGGTGTCTCCGAGGTCGGCCTTGTCGACATGTTAAAGATGACTTCCGGTTGTTTCGGCGACGGCTACCGGGCGGTCTATTTTTTCATGATCCGCCAAATCCCGTGGCTATGGGGGTTTTTATATGCCGTCACGGATTGGGGTTGGGCCTATTTTTTTATCCGGCCGCTGAGGCGTGTGAACAATCAATTTTTTGCGAAAAACTTGGAAACATTCGTCGAGTCTGAAGCGCCGGACGTAGTCATCGCCACGCATTTTTTGGCGACCGAGGTCGTGAGCAACCTAAAAAAAACAGGCCGGGTGAAATGCCGGCTTATCACCGTGGTCACCGACTACATGCCGCATTCTTTCTGGATCACCGGCCAAACTGATTCCTACGCGGTGGCGACACAGCTGACAAAGGAAGCGATGGTCCGACGCGGGGTTCCGGAGGAAAAAATCAGCATAACCGGCATCCCGATCGAACCGAAATTTTCAAGCGGGTTGACGCGCGATCAAGCCTCTCGAAGCCTTGGGCTCGACCCGTCGGCTTTCACGGTGCTTGTGACAAGCGGGGGCGCGGGGGTGGGAATTGCGGGCGCGCTGGTGGATCGCCTCTCTATTTTGGAACCGCCGATGCAGCAACTGGTGGTTTGCGGAACAAATGGCACTCTTTTAAACCAGCTCCGCGGCAAATACGCGGGCAGACCTTGGCTGCATTTCTACGGCTTTGTTGACAATATCCACGAGCTGATGGCTGCCTCCGACCTTATTGTGGGCAAAGGCGGCGGCCTCACGATCACCGAAAGCCTCTGTGTTGGGAAACCCATGGTGCTCTTTGGCGCCGTGCCCGGGCAGGAAACACGTAATGTGGACCAGGTCGTGGCCTGCGGCGCGGCTAAAAGGGCCCGATCTCTGAACGAGGTCGTGGAGCAGGTCACCGCCTTTCGGAAAGACACCCGGCTTTACCGCGAAGCCTCCGAGGCGATAGAAAAGATTCGTTGTCTGAATTCTGCCGAAAAAATCCTCCGCCTTGCATTGAATTAAATGGATTTCTCCGTTCATCGCCAAGCTCGCCAATACCTTGAAACCGAAATCGCCTTTGGTTTGACGCAGCTCCCTAAGGTTGGAGACTTGACCAAAAAAACGAACGCCCTCGCATCGCTGAACTCCCAATACCTAAATTGTCAGCAATGCCCGCTCAGTCAGCACCGGACCCATGTCGTGTTTGGAGCTGGAAATCCCCTGGCCCGGCTGATGTTCGTCGGGGAAGCGCCCGGATTTGAGGAGGATAAACAGGCATTGCCATTCGTGGGGGCGGCGGGACAGCTGCTCACAAAGATCATTGAGGCCATGAAACTTAGTCGCGAGGAAGTTTACATTGCGAATTGCCTGAAGTGTCGCCCTCCGGAAAACCGGAACCCGCTTCCAACCGAGATTGCCTCATGCGGCCCTATCCTGGCCAAGCAGATTGAAATCATCCGCCCAAGAATCATTTGCGCCTTGGGTAAGTTTGCGGCCCAGACCTTGCTTAAAACAGAGGAGCCTATTAGCCGTATTCGCGGGCGATTTTTTGACTGGAACCACGGCATCAAGCTCATGCCAACGTTTCATCCGGCATATCTGCTGAGAAATCCCGGTGACAAAAAACTTGTTTGGGACGACATGCAAAAGATCATGAAAGAATTGGGAGCGCCGGCGGAATGACCACAATCACGGATCAATCTGTTTACGCCGATGTCGCGTTGGCCGTGCCCTCCGCGGGGTCATTCCAATATTCGGTCCCGGAACATCTTGTTTCAAAGGTTCGCCCGGGGGTACGCGTCTTCGTGAAGATGCGGAATCGGGTTATGGTTGGCACGGTGGTCGGCTTGTCCCAGCTCAAAATCGTCGAATCCGTGAAAGCCATAGACTCCGTGGTCGATGAGAGGCCCGTTCTTGATAAGAATATGCTCGAACTTACGCGATGGATGTCCGAATACTACCTTTGCTCCCAGGGCCAAGCCGTGGATACCGCGCTGCCCTCACCGTTTAGAAAAGGGCGGCATTTCATGAAGAGCCGCTCCCCAAAGACTCATGCAGGCTCCGAAGTCGAGAACCCGCTGGATCTTTCATTCACTCCCGCACAGCAAACGGCATACGATGCGATCCTAGAAAAACTAAATGCTGCACAGTCAGCCGTCTTTCTTCTTCACGGAGTAACCGGCAGCGGAAAAACAGAAGTTTACATCCAACTCATTCGCGGACTTCTGAAGCAGGGCCGCTCCAGCATTGTCCTGGTTCCAGAGATCTCGTTGACTCCCCAGACGGTGAATCGTTTTTACTCCCGCTTTGGCGATTGCGTGGCCGTCATTCACAGCCGTTTAAGCCAGGGCCGGCGCGTGGAGGAATGGCATCGAATCCGGAGCGGGGAGGCGAAAGTCGTTGTTGGCGCGCGGTCGGCGCTTTTCAGCCCCGTTCAAAATTTGGGCCTCATCGTCATTGACGAAGAACATGAGGGGTCCTACAAGCAAGATGAAACTCCTCGCTACCATGCTCGGGAGGTGGCAAAAAAACGCGCGGAACTGGAAAAAGCCGTTCTTGTGTTGGGGAGCGCCACTCCATCTCTGGAAGCCTACCACGGCTCCGAGATCGGCCGGATAAAGTGCCTCTCGCTCCCTCAGCGCATCGAAAATAGGCCTCTCCCCGCCGTCGAGATTGTCGACATGCGCCGTCAGCGCGAAGGTAAAAAAGAGCGCATTTATTCAACGGTCCTTGAGCAGGCCATCCGGGACGCGCTGTTCAAAAAAGAACAGGTGATGCTGCTTTTGAACCGCCGCGGTTTTTCCACCTATCTGCACTGTGCCTCCTGCGGCTACGTGATGACCTGCCCCAACTGCCGCATCAGCCTCGCCTATCATTTTGATAAGACCGTGCTTTTGTGTCACGTCTGCCATCACCAAAGCATGCCGCAGAGATTGTGCCCGGGCTGCCAGAAAAATTATTTGCACTATTTCGGAATCGGAACTCAAAAAGTGGAGCAGGAGGCCAGACGCCTTTTTCCTGAAGCGCGCCTGGGACGCATGGACACGGATTCGATGGCCAAAAAAGATGCGCACGAGACAATTTTAAAATCTTTCAAAAAAAAAGAGATCGACATTCTCATCGGGACTCAAATGATCGCCAAGGGTCATGATTTTCCAAACGTCTCTTTAATCGGCGTTATCTCCGCCGACACGGCTCTGCATATCCCTGATTTTCGCTCCAGCGAGCGTACGTTCGACCTGTTAACCCAGGTCGCGGGACGTGCCGGCCGGGGGGACGTGCCGGGAAAAGTGGTGATACAGACTTTTGTGCCGCATCATTATTCGATCCAGAGCGCAAAGGACCATGATTTTCTTGAGTTTTACGATAAAGAGATCGTGTTGCGCCGCGAGCTTTCGATGCCGCCTTTCACGCATTTGGTGCGCGTCTTGGTGAAAGGGGCCGCGGAGCGGGACGTGGTGCGTACGATCCTCGAACTCTCCAAGGAGATCCGCGCCCGGTCCGAAGACGGACCCATCCGCGTTCTGGGACCGGCGCCATGCATTAATTCCAAAGAGCATGGGCAATTTTATTGGAATCTTTTTCTAAAAGGGCCCGATGTGCCCTGCATCCATCTATTCTTCAAACCAATCCTAGAATCCCACAAAAAAATCCGGGGTAGCATCGCGGTCGATGTGGACCCTTGTTAAAAGACATGCTAAAATGACGGCGTCATGCCTATTTTACCGGTAATCAAGTACCCTCACCCGGTACTGGCGGCCAAAACCAATGAGGTCAAAACAATCACCGAGGCGGAGCGGCGCCTTGTTCGCGACATGATCCAGACCATGCATGCCGAAAACGGCGTTGGCCTGGCGGCGAACCAGGTCGGGATTGCCAAGCGGATTTTTGTGGCCAGCGCCGACCAGATTCCGGGACAGGAGCTTGTTTTCCTTAATCCCCGCATCGTGCGTTCGGAGGGTGTCATCAAAGAGTTTGAGGGCTGTCTTAGCGTGCCCGAATTTTATGAACCCGTGAAACGTGCCAAGCGCGTTTGGATGAAAGCCCTGTCTCTCGATGGCAGAGAAGTCGAGGTGAAAGGCGAGGGGCTCCTTTCGAGGATCTTTCAACACGAGATCGATCATTTGAACGGGATTCTGTTCATCGACCGCTTAGGATTTTTGAAAGGCTGCCGTATCAAAACTCGGCTGGCGCGCCGAGTTTCGGCCAAGAGCAGCGATTGACCCTCGTTTTCTTCGGGGCGGGCGCTTTCGGCCTCCCCTCACTCGACGCGCTTCTGGCATCAGACCACCGCTTGGCGGCTGTCGTCACATCACCCGAAAAACCCAGCGGGCGGCATTTGGCGCCCAAGCCCTCCGCCGTTAAATTGTGGGCCATTCAAAATCACATCCGCGTGATTGAAATGGCTTCTTCCAAGGAATCTGAATGTTTCGCCCAACTCAAAGAAATAAAACCGGACCTTTTTATCGTGATCGCGTTTGGTAAAATTTTAAGGAAAAATTATTTGGAGCTTCCGGTTTTGGGTGCGATCAATGTTCATGGCTCGCTGCTTCCCAAATACCGGGGAGCATCTCCCATGCAATCGGCCGTTCTGGGCGGAGATTCGGAAACAGGTGTTAGCGTCATGCGGATGGTCGAAGAGTTGGATGCCGGAGAAGTATGTCTCACAAAAAAAATAAGCCTCCAAGACAAAGAAACCATCGTGACGCTAGAACCCAAGCTTTCGGCCTTGGCATCGCATGCCTTGATGGAATCTTTGGGACCGATCGAAGCGCGGAAAGCGGATTGGATCGCTCAAGATCCGAACCGGGCCACCTATTGCGCCAAGATCAAAAAAGAAGACGGGAGACTCCGTTGGGACCTGAGCGCTCAACAGCTTGATCGTCAGGTAAGGGCCTACTTGGCCTGGCCTGGTTCTTACACGCTCTGTAAGGGAAAACGACTCGTGGTAAAAGTGAGCCGCCCTGAAATCTCGACAAGTCCCTGCAAGCATGGCCAGATCCAGCGGGTATCGCCCGCGGGCATCGCGGTTGCCACCTCCGATGGCTGCCTTGTCCTGGAAGAGTTGCAGCTGGAGGGTCGAAAAACTCTCAGAGCTTCCGAATTCCTGAAAGGAACTCCCCTGAAAGCAGGAGAACTCCTTGAATAATCGATCACAGCTGATATAATCGCGCTTATGTATTTGCACTCCGTCGCGCCAAAAGAGCTCATTCAGGCCGACTATGAACTTTTAAAATCCTACGAGCACCTTGAGACCACTCCTGAAATAGAGGACCTCCTTTTCATGCAATCCCTGGAGGGTCGCGCTCACAACGGGGCTGGCGCTTTCGAAAATCGTGTGTTTGTGAACACCACGATCGATGATGTGGTGCGCGCCTTGGGGCGGGATGCGGACGAGGTGAAAGCCAAGCGTCAGGCGCTCATCGACGACATTGTCGAATTTGCGTCATCCACGATGAACGGCGAAAAGCGCGATAGACTACTCAGCGAAGACGGGGACCCCATCCTGGGATTGGCGTTATTCCGCGACCGCAAGGTCAATGCGCGCGATGTGGTTCGCGGCCTTTACCTGGGCGGACTACGGGATAATCCGGATTTCCGCAAAGAGGCCGAAAAAAAATATCAGATCAAGATCGGGGGAGGCCGGTGCTATGTCATCGACGTCAAAACCATGCTCGCGATGAACCTGGACGGCGAGAAACTGGCCGAAGAAGCGCATGAGGCCGAAATAGATGACTACTCGCGGCGCGGACTTATCGTGGGCACCGAGGGGGCCGTGGATCCCAAAACTCAAAAATACTTTTATATCCGCCACCGGATCGGCCCTGGCCAATCCGATGACGCGGCTTTTATCATGGGCGGCGTGCTATACAATCCCGACGTCGCTCTGGGGGTTTTTTTGGCAGACGCGATCGACACCCTCGAAAAATACGCGCCGGTATTCAGCGACCAAGACGGCAACCTCTCATTCCAAATCGCGCGTGGATTCAATTCGCTCCAAATCAGCCTCGAGGACGTGCATGAGCTTATTTCGCTTTCCGCGATTCCCGAAGCCGAGGAGCACCTGATCCCGGATAGCTCCCTACGCTATCTTTTGTCCATCGATCCGCGCTCACAGAGCTGCGCCCTGCGGAATCACCTGGATTTTATCGAGGGCAAGCCCATCCTGCCTTTACCCGTAAGTTTTAAGCGTATTCTTTCAACGCAGTTCTACGAATACATCAACCGGCGTCTTTTGAATGTGCGGAACTTAGAAAAATTCGCTATCCCCAATCTAAGTTTGAAAGAATTGGACAAATCGGTGGCGGATTTTGTAAAAAAAGATTTTGCGGTGATCGGCAAGGATGCCACCATCAGCGACGCGATCCGGAAGTTCAAGGAATCCAAATGCGAGATCCTTGTGATTCAGGACAAGAACAACAAGATTGTGGGAACCATCCGGCCCTCGGATCTTTTGACGTATTTACGTCCCGGAGAAAATCATGTCTGAGTTGCGGCGCGATCCCCTGGCTGGCTACTGGACCATCATTTCCTCCGAGCGCGGATGGCGGCCAATGGAATACCGTCCAAAAAAAGCAATGGATCAGCGCGAATGTCCGTTTTGCGAGGGCAAAGAGGCGATGACAACCTCCGAGGTCTTCGCCTTGCGCAAGCCCGGTAGCCCGCCAAACGGACCCGGCTGGGATGTTCGATCTATTTTGAGCAAGGTGCCCATTCTCTCGAACCTGGCCGATGGGTACGATTCGGAGGGCGTCGGCATTTACGATACCCGCGACGCGGTGGGGCAGCACGAAGTAATCGTGGAAACGCCGCGCCACCAGCACGATCTGGATGAATTCTCTCTGCAGGCAATCGAAAAGGTTTTGGCGGTATACGCAGAGAGATTGCGTGAACTCGGCGATGACCCGCGTTTTGAGTACGCGCTTCTTTTCAAAAATCACGGGCTAGTTTCCGGTTCCGCAACGGACGTCATCCGCCATTCACGTTCCCAACTTTTGGCCATGCCCATCATTCCCAAGCGAGTGAAAGAAGAGCTGTCGCTTGCCAGGAACTATTACGAGCGCCGAGAGCGTTGCGTGGTCTGCGACGTGCTAAAACAGGAGAGGGTTAACGGCGCGCGGGTCGTGGTCGAGAACAATTCTTTTTTTGCCTATTGTCCGTTCGCTTCCCGCTATCCATTCGAAATGTGGATTCTTCCAAAGAAGCACTCGGCTGATTTCGCCAAGACGCAGGTAGACGCTTTTGCCGACCTGGCATGGGTGCTCAGGCAATGCCTGGTAAGATTACGCAATTTACTCAACGACCCGCCGCATAACCTGGTCCTTCACACCGCACCTTTTCGTCATAAAAAAAGCGCCATTTATTGGAAAACGTTGGAGGAAGACACCCATTGGTACTGGCAAATCATGCCTCGATTGACGCAGGATGCAGGATTTGAATGGGGCACAGGAATCCACATCAACCCAACGCCCCCGGAAGAGGCGGCCGCGCTTCTACGCGATACGCCGGGGGATGACTGAGCATGCCACAACTTAGAAAAGATCCTGTCACGGGCCGATGGGTTATCGTCGATCAGGAGCACCCAAAACTCGAGTTCAGCCCCCAGAAGTACCTGAAATCCAGCAAAGCCTGCCCCTTTTGTCCCGGTAGTGAAGCGACGACGCCTCCTGCAATCGCCGTGTATTCCAAAAAGGGGACGACAAGCGGCCCCGATTGGCAAGTACGGGTCATTCCCAACAGGTTTCCAGCGCTCAGCATCGAGGAAAATCCCGAAAGAAGCGCTTCCGGTCTCTATGACCGTTTGGGAGGTTTCGGTGCACACGAGGTGATCATCGAGAATCCGGACCACCACCGAGAGATTGCCGATCTATCCGAAGAGGAGGTGGAGTGCATTCTTCGCGCTTACCTGGACCGCTGTCGTGATCTAAGAAAAGATCCACGATTCAAATATATTCTGCTCTTTAAAAATTATGGCTCGGAGGCAGGAGCGAGCATCGAGCACCCGCATTCTCAGCTTATCGCCTTGCCGATCGTGCCCTCGCGCGTTCAGGGGGAGCTCAAGAACGCCCAATTGCACGAGGAGCACACGGAGCGCTGCCTCTTCTGCGACATGCTTCGCCAGGAAAGCGCCGAAAAAATACTGACCGTCTATTCGAATGAGCATTTTATGGCCCTGGCGCCTTTTGCCTCACGTTTTCCGTTTGAGACATGGTTATTGCCCAAAAGTCATGAGGCGAGTTTTGACAGCATGCCGGAGGCTTCCCTCCGATCGATGGCAACCGCGCTCAAAGCAGTTTTAAGCAAGATTAAGCATTCCCTGGGTGACCCCTCCTACAATTTTATGATCCACACCCTGCCGCTACAAACAAAATCGTCGGACAGTTTTCATTGGCATATGGAGATTATCCCTCATCTGACCCAGGTAGCCGGTTTTGAACTGGGAACCGGTTTTTACATCAATCCCACTCCCCCGGAAGCCGCCGCCCAACGCCTACGAAACACCCTCTAGACCATCCCGAGCCATGACTGGCCAACGCTGCTCGCAGCCTAAGGGTAAGCAGGCCCTAATGTCGGCCGCGTGGCTTGGGGCTGGCCATTGGGCATGGGTTTTTCGCAGAAAACGTGAGACCGAGTTGGAGCATGCCGTAAGTGGGGATTGCCGACTGGCGGAAGGGGTCGGGCCCGTTTGGCGGCCCTAATCCGGGCTCAATTCCTTGCATTTGGGGGAGGGTTTGTCTATAATGAGCGCTTCATGAAAAAAATCCTTTTCCGCGGGACCATCAGCGCCCTTTTTTTGGGTCTTTTGTACACTCTGGTTCGCGAGGATATCCCCGTAATCGCGGGAGTGCTGAAAAAAGCGGACCATGGCTTGATAGCGATTTCGGTCCTGTTCATGCTCTCAACGGTGCTCGTGATGGGGATCCGCCTCAAGCTGATCTTCGCGGCAAAAGAGCTTTGGATACCCCTAAGCGAGGGCTGCCAACTTACTTTCGTCGGTTATTTCTTCAACAATTTTTTGCCGACATCCGTCGGGGGAGATATTGTAAAAGCGATGTGTGCCGCCCGCATCACGAAGAATGCTGTCAAATCGGTGACGGGCGTTCTCATGGATCGCATCTTCGGTTTGTTCACGTTCATTATCATTCCGAGCCTAACACTTATTTTTTTCAGGAAGCAGATCGGGAATCCCATGGTGCCTGCGGTGGTGTACACGCTTCTTGGATTGGCCTGTGTTTTCTTTTGTTTAATCTTTAGCCGCAGTGCCGCACGCAACTTTCTATTCCTCCAGGTTTTTCTGGATCGGTTCGGCTTGGGCCGGAAAATTCGAGAGATCTATGAGGGCCTTCATGATTTCAAGAACCACAGATGGACCGTTTTTTTTGCAATGGCCTTATCGGTCGTCGGGCAAAGCGCGGGCATTTACGTCCTCTATTTGATGGCAGTGGCACTTGGCGTTAAAACCTCAGCGACCTATTTTTTTCTTTTGGTGCCGGTGGTCCAGCTGGTGAGCATGCTTCCATCGCTCAACGGGCTTGGCATACGCGAGGGGGCTTTCATATATTTTCTGACACCCTACACCGGAAGAGAGTATGCGGCGGCGTTGGGTATTTTATGGCTTGGCCTCTTGATCCTCTTGAGCGTGATCGGGGGAATCATCTATTTTGTGCGCCACGACTACCACATTCGGTTTAAGGAAGCGGCGATACAAGAGGAGTCGGCGGCTTGAAAATCCTTATCATTCATGGACCCAACCTCAACCTGCTCGGAAAACGTGAACCGGACGTATACGGCAAGCTCTCGATTAAAACTGTCGACCGAAATCTGCAAAGACTTGCCAAATCGCAGAAAGCGACGCTTGAAATATTTCAATCCAATCATGAGGGTGAAATTGTAACCAAGATTCAGGAGTCCGAGGACGTGTTTGATGCCATCGTCATGAATCCAGCGGCTTACACTCATACGAGCGTCGCAATCCGCGATGCGGTTTCGGCGGTCAAGGTCCCGGTCGTGGAGGTGCACCTATCGAATATTTACTCGCGGGAAACGTTCCGCCATCAGTCGCTTATTGCGCCGGTGGCCGCGGGACAGATCTCCGGTTTTGGGGCCAAAAGCTATGAACTGGGCTTTTTTGCTGCCATCCACCTGGCCTCGGCAAAGAAAAAACGATGAAACCCCGTCTCGTGAAACTCCTCGGTTCATTCAAAAAAGCAGGCATTGACGCCCTGCTTATAAGTTCATGGCCTAACGTGACCTATCTTAGCGGTTTTAAGGCAACCGAGTCCTGGATTCTGGTATCGCCAAAAGGACAGATTTTCATCACGGATTCCCGTTATGTTCAACAGGCCCAAGAGGAGGCCGTCGGATTCAAAATTGTTCTGCGTGACAAAAAAAATGTCGCCGAAATAGTGGCCGATCAGGTAAAAGCGTGGAAAGTCCGGCGTCTGGGTTTTGAGGCCCGCGTCGTCACCTATTCTTTTTATGCCGCCTTGGCCAAGCGAGTTGGCAAGGACAACCTCGTGCCCACGGAAAATCTGGTCGAGGCGCTCCGGGTGATCAAGGATGATGGGGAGATTCTATCGATCCGCCGATCCGCCGATATTGCGGTCAAAGGGCTGCGCTATGTTCGCCGCATTGCGCAACCGGGGATGAAAGAGCGGGATCTGCAGGGGCGTTTGGAGCATTACACTAAATCCCTGGGTTCTGAAAAGCCCGCCTTTGACATCATCATCGCCGCCGGCGCGCGCGCCTCAATGCCGCACTGCCAATCCAATGGAACTCGTCTCAAAAATAATGAGTCGGTGCTGGTGGACATGGGAGTTGTCTTTGAGGGTTATCACTCCGATTTGACCCGTCCTATTTTTTTGGGTAAAATGGCGCCCCTTTACAAGAAAATTTTTGAAATCGTTTGGAAGGCGCAGCGCGCCGGCATTCACAGGGCCAGGCCGGGAGTCCCATGCAGCGAAGTCGACAAAGCCTGCCGCGATCACATTGAGAAACAGGGGTACGGTAGGCAGTTCGGGCATAGCACCGGCCATGGCGTTGGGCTGGAGGTACACGAGTCCCCCAGCGTTTCCTCTCGCAGCGACACGGTGCTTAAGCCGGGCATGGTGATCACCGTCGAACCAGGGATCTATTTGCCGGGTAAATTCGGCGTTCGAATCGAAGACATGGTTTTGATAACCAAAAAAGGGAATGAGGTGTTGACTCGTGATCTCGACAAGTGATTTTAAGAACGGCATGGTTATTCGATACGAGCACGGGATGTACGAGATCATCGATTTTCAGTTGGTTCGTATGCAACAGCGTCAGGCGATTGTCCGGACGCGTCTTAAAAATATCAAAACAGGCAGCGTTCTGGATCAACCTTTCCGTTCGGGCGAACGCTTTGAGGAGATCTATCTCGAGGATCGTCCGATCCAATATCTCTACAGCGATGGCGATAAGTATAACTTTATGGACAACCAGTCCTACAACGAGGTGATGATCTCCAAAACTCTTTTGGGTGAGCAGGTCAACTACCTGAAAGAAAACATGGAGGTCATTGGACGGTACAACGACGAGGAACTCATTTTGGTGGAACTCCCGGCATCGGTAACCCTCGAGGTGACGCAAACGGAACCGGGGGTTCGGGGTGACACGGCCAAAAGCGGAACAAAACCAGCCACCGTGGAAACGGGCGCGACGATCAAGGTGCCGCTTTTCGTGAATCCCGGCGATAAAATCCGGGTGGACACGCGCACCGGCCAATATCTCGAACGGGCTTAAAATGCAACCGGTGACAAAATTTTTCAAATGACCGCGGTCTTCGCAGAGGGAGGGCAGGGTGAATTTAAAAGAGATTAAAGAGATGATCCAGCTGATGAACGAGCATGGACTTATGGAATTTGAGATGGAAAAGGACGGTTTGAAAATACGCCTAAGGAAAGGGTCCGGAGGCGTGATTGAGTCCAGTATGTCCGGTGAGTCGCCCGTTCGCGCACAGGCAGCCCAAGCGCGGGTCTCCGAGACCGCGCCACGCGAGGCAGCCACTCCGACTGCACAGCGCCAGACAATCAAATCCCCGATGGTCGGCACTTTCTATTCCTCGCCCGCACCCGATGCCGCGCCATTTGTCCAGATCGGAGATCAAGTCGAAGTCGGACAGGTGATTTGCGTCATCGAAGCCATGAAACTTATGAATGAGATCAAATCAGAGGTTCGCGGAAAAATCTCCGAGATTCTGGTTCACAACGGGGATCCTGTTGAATTTGGCCAGCCCCTTTTTGTGATCGAGTAACTTACCGGGCTTTCGCTAAACATGTTCTCAAAAATCCTAGTTGCCAACCGGGGAGAAATAGCCCTTCGCATCATACGCGCCTGTAAGGAAATGGGCGTGCAAACGGTTGCCGTTTACTCCCAGCCGGACGCAGATTCACCGCATGTGTATCTGGCAGATGATGCCGTCTGTATCGGCGGAGCCTCTGCCGGCCAAAGTTATATGAATATTCCGGCCATTATCAGCGCGGCCGAAATTACGGACGTCGACGCGATCCATCCGGGTTATGGTTTTCTCTCCGAAAATGCCCATTTTGCGGAAATCTGCGGGTCTTGTCAGATTAAATTCATCGGGCCGCAGCCGGAAGCGATCCGGGCCATGGGAGATAAAATGGCCGCACGCGAAACCGTGCGAAAGGCGGGTGTTCCTATTATTCCGGGAACCTCGGAAGCCGTGAAAGACAAAGACGAGGCGCTCAAGATTGCCAAGAAGATCAAGTATCCGGTCATCATCAAAGCCACCGCGGGCGGCGGGGGACGCGGCATGCGTGTCTGTCACAACGAGGTAAGGCTTGTCAGCGCGCTGATGACCGCGCAGCATGAAGCCGAAAAAGCATTTGGCAACTCCGCCGTTTACATCGAGAAATATCTCGAAAAGCCCAGACACATTGAATTTCAGATCCTGGCCGACACCCATGGGCACATGATCCACTTGTACGAGCGTGACTGCACGATCCAAAGACGCCATCAGAAACTTCTGGAGGAATGTCCCTCGCCTGTTCTGGATTGGAAACTCCGGAAAAAAATGGGCGACATGGCCATCAAGGCTGCCCGGGCCGTCAACTACACCAACGCCGGCACGATCGAATTTTTATTGGATACGGACGGACGGTTTTATTTCATTGAAATGAACACGCGAGTGCAGGTTGAGCACGGGATCACAGAGCTCGTGACGGGCATTGACATCGTCAAGGAGCAAATCCGAATCGCGGCCGGAGAGAAACTCTCCATCAAAAGACAGGACAAGGTTCCGATGCGCGGCCATGCGATCGAATGCCGGATCAATGCCGAAGACCCGGAGAATGATTTTTCGCCGTCCCCCGGGCTGATCGAGCGCTACAATGCGCCGGGCGGCCCTGGGATCCGCATCGACAGTCATGCCCACGCCGGATACAAAGTGCTGCCCTATTATGATTCGATGATCGGAAAGCTCATGGCCTACGGCCGGAACCGTCCGGAAGCCATCAGCATCATGCAACGGGCGCTTGAAGAGTTCATCATCGAACCCATCAAGTCCACGATCCCCATTCACCGAGAGATTTTAAAGAATCCTCTTTTCCGCCGGGGTCAGGTTTATACGGACTTTGTCCCGAGGCTATTGGATGATTGGCCGAATAAAAGATCGGAAGATGAGAAGTCCAAAAAATCAAACGAAGTTGCGGTGCCGTAAGTTGAGAAGAAGGAGGCTGGCATGAAGCTAGGTATTTTAACCGGCGGGGGAGACTGCCCTGGGCTTAATCCGGTGATCCGCGCCGCCGTGAAAACGGCGATCAAGCAAGGGCACCAGGTGCTTGGCATCAAGAATGGTTGGAAAGGATTGGTAGATTCGGAAACCATGCCTCTGGATGCGGCCGCGGTGTCCGGGATTATCCATCGCGGGGGCACGATCCTCGGAACCAGCCGGACGAACCCCTACAAGGAAGCCTCTGCCGCAGAAAAGCTAAAGACCAACTTTAAAAAAATGGGGCTCGATGCCCTGATCGCGATCGGGGGCGAAGACACGTTGGGGGTGGCCAATAAATTTTTTAAGGACGGCTTCAATGTGGTGGGTGTTCCCAAAACGATCGACAATGATCTGTCGGGGACCGACGTGACTTTTGGTTTTGACACAGCGGTCAACATCGCCATGGAAGCCATCGACCGGCTCCATAGCACGGCGGAGAGCCACCGCCGCATCATGGTGGTCGAAGTCATGGGACGCCATGCAGGATGGATCGCGCTTCACTCCGGCATTGCGGGAGGCGCAGACCTGATCTTGATCCCTGAAGTCCCGATCAAAATGAAGGAAGTCTGTGAGGTGATCCAAAGAAGGATCGACCGGGGCAAATATTTCAGCATCATCGTTGTCGCGGAGGGCGCAAAATTTGAGGGGAATGAAATCCTGATCGAAAAAAAATTGGATCAGTTCGGGCATGTCCGCCTCGGAGGCATAGGAGAGCTCCTGGCCAAACGGATCGAGGAGGAAACAAAGCTTGAGACGCGAACCACCGTCCTTGGGCATGTTCAGCGGGGAGGCACGGCAAGCGCCTATGACCGTGTGCTTGGAACGCGCTTCGGAGAAAAAGCGGTGCAGTTGATAAAACAGGGCTCCTTTGGCAAGATGGTTGCGCTCAAAGGCACCGAGATCATTGCGATTCCCATTGAGGACGCCGTGAAAAAGCTAAAAACAGTCGAAGCCGAATACTATGACATGGCGCGGACATTTTTCGGTTGACGTAGACCCATGACGAATATTTCCCAACACATCCAAGACGCTCTTTTGGTCAAACAGGAGATCCTCCGGACATTGGTGCCGGAGATTGAAAAAGCTGCCGCCAAACTTGTGGATTGTTTGAAATCTGGAAACAAGATCCTTTTTTTTGGGAATGGCGGTTCCGCCAGCGACAGTCAGCACCTGGCCGCTGAATTTGTTGGACGCTATGAAAAAGAACGTCGGGCGCTGGCAGCGATCTCGCTGACCACAGACACGTCGATCCTGACCGCGGTGGGCAATGACTATGGATTTGATCGCGTTTTTGAGCGCCAGATAGAGGCCTTGGGGAAAAGAAACGATGTGGCGATTGCCCTTTCCACCAGCGGTAACTCCAAGAACGTGTTGGCTGCGGTCAAACGCGCCAAAATAATGGGTATTTACACGATCGGCCTTACGGGCGGCACCGGCGGTGAATTGAAAACGTCGGTGGATCTTGCCCTCGTGATTCCCTCAAAAAAAACTTCGCGGATCCAGGAATCCCACATCATGATCGGACACATCCTGTGCGAATGTGTCGACGAGGCGTTATCGGCCAAATGAGCACAAAGCTCTTGGCGTTAAACGGTCTGCTCAGGAAACTCAGGGCGTCTCGCGCGGCCGGCAAACGCATTGTTTTCACAAACGGCTGCTTTGACATTTTGCACAGGGGCCACACGTCCTATTTGCAAAAAGCAAAAAAGCTCGGGGACGTTCTGGTCGTCGGGCTTAATTCGGACGCCTCTGTGCGCCGATTGAAAGGGGCCGGCCGGCCTCTCAATCGCGAAAAAGACCGCGCCGAGGTTCTTTCGGCGCTTTCCTGCGTCGATCACGTCGTTATTTTTTCCCAGGAGTCGCCTCTCGAGGTCATTCGGGCCATCCGCCCCGATGTTCTCGTCAAAGGCGGGGACTGGAAAAAAAAGGACGTGGTGGGTGCTTCGCTCGTCGAGGCTCACGGCGGCCATGTGCGACTTATCCCTTACGTCCGGGGATTTTCCACGTCGGGGCTGCTTGGAAAGATTCAGAACCTTTGACCGAGCCAAGAAAGCTCTATAGAATCTTGGATGCCAATTTTAACCGCGCGCGGGAAGGGCTGCGCGTGCTGGAGGAAGTGCTTCGGTTCGGAGCGGGTTCCGCCTTGCTGCAGGACTCGCTAAAGCGGTCCCGTCATGCGCTGAGCGATATTTTGAGGAATTACGCGGTCAGTCCGCAAACCCTCTTGAGATCGCGCGACACGCGAAAGGACGTGGGAAGAAGCTCCTCTTCGTTGGAGGAGGATAGGGCTGATTTGGCGGATATTTTTACGGCCAATGCTCAACGCGTGAAGGAATCTCTGAGAGCCCTGGAAGAATTTTCAAAGCTTGCGGATCGGCCCGCATCACGTCGGATAAAAGAAATAAGGTTCCGCTTCTATGCGCTTGAAAAAAAGGCAGTCCCTCAATTGGAGGCTTTACGCAATCACCTGTCCGGATCGCCTGAAAGGCCGAGATCTCGCGGCTCTCGCCGAAGCGGCGATTCGCGGCGGCGCCGACGTGCTCCAGCTTCGCAATAAAACGGCCTCGGACAAAGAGTTTTTGGCCGAAGCCAAAGTCCTGCGGTCCCTGACCCATCACATGGGAGTGCCGCTCATCGTCAACGATCGCTTGCAGCTGGCCAGGGAATGCGGGGCGGACGGCGTCCACTTGGGCCAAGACGATGGGACTCTGGTGCAGGCTCGTCAATTGCTGGGAGAGAATGCCCTTATTGGGCGTTCCACGCACAGCGCCGAGCAGGCCTTGGCGGCCGAGCGCGAGGGATTTGATTATATCGGCGTCGGTCCTGTTTATGCGACACCCACGAAGCCGGGACGGGCGGCGGTTGGACTTGAGCTTGTTCGCTTCGCTTCAAAAAATATTAAGATCCCTTTTGTCGCTATCGGCGGGATCGACGAAAATAATATCTACGAGGTTTTAAAGGCCGGTGCCAAATGCGTTGCGGTTGTCCGGTCCTTGATGGGCTCGGACAATCCCGGGGAGGCGGCTCAAACGCTTATTCGAAAAATGGAAAACAGGATTAACGCACATGACAAATAAGGGCATCTTGGCATTGGGTTCAGTGGCTCTGGACACGGTCAGCACCCCTTTCGGAAGGGCACGCGATGCGCTTGGGGGCTCGGTCACGTATTTCAGCGCCAGCGCCCGTTTTTTTTCACCGGTTTCTGTGGTCGCGGTGGTGGGGGAGGACTTCCCAAAAAAATATCTGACACTTCTTAAAAAGCTCGGCGTCGATACGCGCGACCTTCACACTGTTGCCGGACGGACTTTCCGTTGGAAAGGCTCTTACAGCTACGACCTCAACAACCCGAGGACACTGAAGACGGAACTCAACGTATTCACGGATTTTCGCCCGGATCTTTCGGATGAAAATCGGTCCAAACGCGTCCTTTTTCTAGCCAATATCGATCCGGACATCCAGCGCTCCGTTCTGAAGCAGATGAAAAAACCGGTTCTTTGCGCCTGCGACACCATGAACTACTGGATCGAACATAAAAAAAATTCGTTGATGACGCTTCTCAAGAAAATGGATATTTTTCTCTGCAATGACGGAGAAGCTCGCGAACTTTCCGGCGAATACAATCTCATCGGCGCCGCGCGCTGGATCTTGGATCGAGGCCCGAAACTTGTGGTGATCAAGAAAGGGGAGCATGGGGTCGCCTGTTTTTCAAAGAAAAGTATCTTTACGGTTCCCGCCTATCCCCTGGAAAGGGTTTTTGACCCGACGGGTGCGGGTGACACATTTGCCGGAGCCTTTATCGGATTCTTGGCGGGCTCCGGTCGGTTGAATGAAACGTTTGTGCGCCGCGCTGCCATTTACGGAAGTGTGTTGGCCTCGTATAATGTGGAAAGCTTCAGCCTGGATCGTCTGGTGAGCCTAAAACGCAGTCAGATCGAGAGCCGTTACAGGCATTTCAGAAAATTAACGCGGTTTTAAAATTCGCGGGTGTAGTTCAGTGGTAGAATGAAAGCTTCCCAAGCTTTAGATGTGGGTTCGATTCCCATCACCCGCTCCATTAAAAGGTCTTTTCGTGTTGTGGTCTGCTTGGGAATACACACAAGGCTGCTGGTAATTCGTCGGTAAAGTTGTCAAGAGTTTCTTTGGCCGCAAATCGTTTTATGATATGTTTTTTTTGACTCGGTTGGGGCGGCCGAGGTACTATGAGCTGCAAGGAAAGTGGCTTCGGTGTTTTTGGATCGCGGTGGGTTTTTAGCCGCCAAAAATTTAACAGTCAAAGTTTTTTTTTAAGAAGAGGCGAGGAATGTTCAGCGATCCCGTTGTCGGCGATAATTTCTTTGGCCGACAAGAAGTAATTGATCTTCTGATCAAGCGCGCGAATGGGCTCAAGTCTGGTTACCGCCAGAATGTCGCGATCATCGGACATCAGCAACTCGGAAAATCATCAGTCCTGCGTCACTTCATGCACGTTTTTCGTGACGAGGAAATTCTTCCCATCTACGTTGAAATCAAGTTTCAAGCCCTGGACTATTTCGTCGATCAATTCATTCGATCCCTGCTTTACCAGTATTTGACTCAGCGCGGGGAAGCGGACCCGGCGGACACGCTGATTTCCCTTGCGGAAAAGGCGAGCGCTTTTATCCCAAAGACCGTTTCCCGCATCGGAGAAATAGCAGTCTTGCTGAAGCAGCGGCACGCGGAGGAAGCCTACGTGAAACTGTTTGAGTTGACCCATGTCCTTAAACAGGAGACGGGCAAGAACACCATTGTGATCCTGGATGAATTTCACCGGCTTGGCGAATTCGGAATCAAGAATGCATTTTCGGATTTTGGCAAACGCATCATGGTTCAAAAAGACACTCTGTACATTCTTTCCAGCTCTTCTTTTTCTCAAAGTCGGAAGATTTTGGCTGAAAAGTTGACGTTGTTATTCGGTCATTTTGAGCGCGTGTATCTGGAGGCTTTTGATTTTGAAACCGCTTTCCAATTCATCACTCAAAAGATGGCGCCTGTCGAAGTTCCTATGACCCTGCAAAAATTTTTCGTGTCCTTGACGGACGGGCATCCTTTTTTACTGGAGAACACCGTTTCTCGATTACGCGAATTGGCTCTTTCTAAGAACGAAACGCAAGTCAGCCAACAAAGTGTTTGTGAAACACTCCTCAAACTTTTTTACGAGTCTCAGGGGGTCTTAAACCAATATTTCTCCAAACTGATCTCCCCGTGGACCCAGGCCGTTTCCAGAGGAAGCCACGTGCTCATTCTGACCCAGATCGCCAATGGGAAGAACCGGATTAAGGACATTGCCTCCAGCATCAATCGTAACCAGCGTGAGACCTCGGTCCAACTGCAGGAGCTGATCGAACATGAGCTAATCGTAAAAAACGGGGTTTTTTACCGATTCCACAACAAAACATTCAGGTTCTGGCTAAAGGAAGTTTACCAAAAAAAGGAACTGTCCCTCCTAGGGACTACCGCAAAAAGCGAGGGTTTTCTGCGTCGCATGACAGAAGTTCTGGAGGAAGAGGAGGCGTCATCTGGGGTGGATGTCTCGAGGCGGATTTTGGCTCTTTTTAGCGAGTTTCAGAACGATATCGTGGAGTTGGGAGAAAAAAAACGTAAACTTCCTCATTTTTCGGAGTTTTTGCGGCCGGCCGCCGGGCCTCAAACAAATTCAAACTCCCGGGATATTGTCGCCAAGGGGAACGGGCGCTGCTGGGTCTGCAAAATTGTCGAAGACAAAGCGACTGAGCGGGAAGTTTTGGAATTGGTTCAAGGCTTTTCCGATAAAAAGAGCAGCCACACAAAAGTGCTGCTGGCGCTGAATGGGATGGAGGATAATGCCAAACTCCTTGCCAAAGAAAAAAGAATCCTGACTCTCGGGCTTTCGCGCATCAACCTATTGATGGACCTCTACGGCAAATCACCCATTATTCAAACCGCAAAACCCATCCGCCTTGGAGTGCCGGCGGCCGTTCAGGCCGCATCCGCGTAAAATGACAACCAACTTGAACCAAGGAGTTCGTCGCATCACTTTAGAAAAAGAAGAAAAAAGATCTCTGGCGCCTTATGCCACCAAAAGCTGTGATAGCCGCGGCCGCGTTCACAGAGAGAAAGAGCACCCTTACCGCACCGCGTTTCAACGCGACCGGGACCGCATCATCCACAGCACCGCATTTCGGAGAATGGAATACAAAACACAGGTATTCGTGAACCATGAGGGAGATTATTACCGTACGCGATTAACACATTCGCTGGAAACCAGTCAGGTGGCGCGGGTCATCGCTAAAGTCTTGCGTCTCAACTCGGATCTTGTCGAAACCATCACGCTTGCGCATGACCTGGGCCATACCCCCTTTGGGCACGCCGGGGAAGATGAGCTGCGCGAGCTTATGGTAAATCATGGCGGATTCGATCACAACCTCCAAAGCTTACGCATCGTGGATTATTTGGAAGAACGCTATCCGGCCTTTCGCGGGCTCAACTTATCTTATGAAACCCGAGTGGGGCTTTTTAAGCATCCCGAGCTCGTTAAGAAAGCCGAACAGTCTGGCATGGGGAAGTTTCATAGTTTTTTATCGCCGTCCCTGGAATCCCAGACAGTGGATGTCGCGGACGAAATCGCTTATGATAATCATGACATTGACGATGGGCTTACCTCTGGTCTTATTAAGGAGGAAGAGCTGGCCAAGCTGGCTCTGTGGAGGGCTGTAAGCACGAAGGTTGGCGGCAAATCCATCAAGAATCCAGACGTCAGGAAATATCAGATCATCCGGGGGCTGATCAACCTAGAGGTGACGGACTTAATTCGTCATTCGGTAAAAAAAATTAAAATGCACAGTCTTCGCAATGCGGCGCAAGCCATGCAAATAGACCATTTTCTCATCGGGTTTAGTCCGGAACTCCTCAAGAAACGCGAAGAGTTGAGGGATTTTTTGAAAACACGCCTTTACAGGCATTACCGGGTCGTGAGGATGAGCGATAAGGCCCGCCGCTTTCTGCGCGAGCTCTTTGAGGTGTATTTGTCTCGCCCCGAGCAATTGCCGCCCGGGAGTCAGCGGCGGCTCAAAACCGAGGGTCCCCATCGGGTCATTTGCGATTATCTGGCGGGAATGACCGACCGGTACGCTCAGGACGAGTACCGTCGTTTTTTTGAAGCATTCGAAAGAGGTTAAGGAGGCAGACCATCGCTGGCGAAAAAGAGCTGTTCGATAATCTTCAGAAAGACCCTGCGCTCAAAAAGCTAAGAGAGGCGTTCCGCCTTTGCCTGCCGGGAACGGTCTGGTGGCTTCTGCCGAGACTCAAACTGAATGCACGGCAATGGCTTCAAACTTCAAAAGTTTCCGCCGCTATCTGGCAGGATGGACACACGCATCACTTTTCACAAGAGCTTCGCAAGGCGGCACCCGCGCTAAAACGCAGGGTCACCAAGTCTGAACACGCTCTTTGCCATGAACTTTCTCACAAAGAGGCGCTCCTTTGTCTACCGATTAATCTTGGAGGTCGCTTTCTCGGCTATTTGGTTATTGCCAAGGCGACCCCGGACGCGGCAAAAGCCTCGTTAGCGCCGCTTGCGTACGCATTGCATTCCTGCCTGGAAAACTTTTGGAAATCCGAGGAGTTGAACCGCCTCTCCGCCACCATTCGACCGCGAGCCATCGCGCTTTCGACCGTCCACACGGTGCACCGCATCATCAATTCAACCCTAAACCTCGATGAGCTGGTATCCCGGCTTGCTTATTTGACGGCGCAGGTCTTACGCGTAAACCGGTGTTCGATCTACCTGCTTGATAAAAGCAACAAAAAAAAGGGCCACCTTGTCTGCAAGGCGCTTGTGGGATATCCAAAAAAGGGGCCCGCAGAGAGAGCGATCTCCCTAGGAAAGAAGATGGAGGGGCGGGTCGCCAAGTCCGCGGAAATCCAGCTGAGAAAAAAAACCCTTTGTATCCCGCTCATTGACGAGGATGTTATCGGTGTCGTCACGGTCTCGGGAAAAAAAGATAGAAACGCGTTTAATCACTTTGATCTGGAGATCCTGACCACCCTCGCGGAAGAAGCGGTGATTGCCATCAAGAACGCCCAGCTCTATGAGGAGCAGCGTCGCGTTACGCTCAGCACCATCCAGTCCCTGGCCAGCATCCTCGGGAGCAGGTCGCCCAACCAATCGGTCATGTCCCCAGAGATGTTCGCCCATATGGCGCTAAGAACCGCGGACTTACTGGGATTGTCCGATGAGCAAAAACAAGCGCTTCATTATGCGGCTCTTTTGAAAGAAACCACCAAGATTGGCATCCCAGAGGAAATTCTGAGAAAACCCTCCAAACTGACGCGGGAGGAGTTTTGGGCCCTTCGCGATCATCCGGCTCACGGCGCCAAGATCGTCTTAAAATTTGAAAACTTGAAAACCGTCGCCCCAATCATTCTCTACTCCCGCGAAAAATACGACGGCACAGGTTATCCGGAGGGGCTGGCCGGCGATGCAATTCCGATCGGGGCGCGCATTCTGTCTGTGATGAATGCTTTCGAGGCGATCATCATAGGCCGGCCTTATCGCGGCCAATTGACGCAGGCTCAGGCTTTGACGGAGCTTGAAAGAAACAGTGGATCCCAGTTTGATCCGAAAGTCGTGGACGCCTTTATTCGCATCGTTAAAAAAGAAAGCCTTTATAAGAGACTGAGGCGAACGCCGCGTGCATAAACGTCGGCTCCTCCGACCTGTGATGACGATCCTTGCCGGTGCGTCTGCATTTTTACTCGCCCTGATCTTATTCCCTAACCCCTTGGTAGATCGAGGGTTATCGATCCAATGCGCGCGCATGGCAGGCCACCCCATTCAAATTCAGGGAATTCACACGAAATTCTTTCTTTTTGGCGCCGAATTCTCAATAAAAAAAATAACCCTCGGGAAGATGTCTAAGACACAGCTTTTTTCTTTGAACCAAATATTTAAAAATTTCAACGGAACGGAGCGCTTGGAGTTGCAGGATTCTCGCTGGGTGTGGCTCCCGAAGCGGGGAGGGTGGAGCGTGCGGTTGCTTGATGGCAGGATCGGAGAGGCGGCGCTGCGCGCGGGATTTTCTTTGAAAAACGGAAAAATCCAAAAGATTTTCTTGCGGCTATGCGTTCCGGAAAATTCGCTAGAGCCATTCTCAAAATTGGTCGACAGGCGTTTTCCAAAATTTGGCGACGGCACTCGCGTTGCAAAGATATCTTCCAGCGGAGGGCGCTGGGTGTTGTACGGAGCTTCCGGCCGAATGCTTGAAGCGAGCTGGCAGTAATTGTATACTACGGAATCCTCACTTTTAATTTAACACGTAGAAAGAATGGTAGATGGATCCAAAGTCGAAAGAGACCCAGCAAGAACTTTTTGAGCAGTTTTCGCAAGAGCCAAAAAAAGCGGAGCGTTTTCCGGGCCTGCCGCGGTCGCAAAAACCGATTCTGCTGAGCACCAACACAGAGCAGTTGTTGATGGGCGGCATTCTCGTGATTCTGCTTCTTTGCGGAGTATTTTTCTTGGGTGTCCTGCGCGGCAAATCTATTGTGCGGTCTGCCCTAACCTCATCCCGGACCATCCAAGCGAGCCCAGCCGCCCCAACGATCGAAACCCACCAGAAGAGATCGCAGACAACACCGGCAGTTTCCCCGACCATTTCCATGGCACCGGAACGGGCCCAAAACCCGGGACCGGCAGCCGTGGAAGCGTCCGCAAAACCTTATACGATCCAGCTGGTGACCCACCGCAAGAAATCGCTCGCAGAGGCAGAGATGGCGGCCCTCCAACAAATGGGTTTTACCAGTTCGATCATTCCCAGCGGTGAGTATTTTCAGGTATGCGCCGGACAATACGCCTCTAAGGAGGAGGCGAAAAAGGATCAGGCGCGCTTTTCGAGCAAATACAAGGATTGTTTTCTGCGCCGACGGTAATATGGTAGAATACCCGGCTTCAACGAAATCGAGGAGGGCGAGGAATGTCGATACATTCGAGTTTGCGCGCGGGAGGAAAAGGCAAGAAGCATCGTTCGGTGCTTAAACGCTATGAGCGTTTGAAAGTTTTGAAAGATAAAAGTCTGTGGGGCGAGAGCATTTCGGTTCTTGGCATCCCAAAGGTAAAGATGCAGCGTATCAAGGTTAAGAAGGAAAAAGCGGTGGCTGAAGCGGGGGCAGCGGGTGCGGGAGCTCCGGCAAAAGCGGACGCGACAACGGCAGCTCCCGTTGCCGCCAAGGGCTCAGCAGCTCCCGGCGGAAAAGGCGCAGCCGGAAAATCTGATAAGAAATGAGCGATCTGACCCTCGAAGATTTCAAGAAGACTCAGCTTCGAGCGGCCAAGATCCTGGATGCCCAGGAGATCCCCGGAGCGGACCGCCTGTGGCGAGTTGACATAGATCTGGGTGCAGAAAAAAAGACCGTGGTTGCAGGCATCAAGAAGTTCTACTCCCGAGAGGAATTGCTCGGAAAAATGGTGGTTGTTGTTACGAATCTTGTTCCCAGCATTATTCGCGGCGTGGAATCCCAGGGGATGCTTTTGGCGGCTAAGGATGGCGACAAATTGACTTTGCTCACCCTGGATAAAGAAATTTCTGCAGGGTGTCCTATCGGATGAGATCTGTCCGCGTCCGCCTGAAAGACAGAGCCTACAAAATACTCATTGGGCCCAGGCTGTTGACACGATTGGGCGCCCACCTCAAACAAGCCGGTTTTTCAAACCACACGCTCGTCGTCGTGTCGCAAAAGCCCATTTGGGTGTACTACGGGCAGGCCATCCACAGCGCTCTTTCCAGAGAAGCTCTTGACCAAGCTCTGTTCTTAATGCCCCAAGCAAAAAGCTCTGAGGCCACCAAAACCCAGGCGGTTTGGTCACGCCTTATCAAATTCCTAGCAGCCAGGGATGGAAAGGGCAGGCCCTTGGCTTTGCTGGCTCTTGGCGGAGGAGTTGTTGGGGATCTGACCGGTTTCGCAGCGGCGACGTACCGTCGCGGAATTCCCTACGTTCAGGTTCCAACGACCCTCACCGCACAGGTGGACTCCGCCATCGGCGGAAAAACGGGTGTGGACCTGCCGGAGGGGAAAAATCTCCTCGGAAGCATTTACCAGCCGTCCCTCGTGCTAAGTGACATCACCATGCTCTCAAGCCTGCCGGACCGGGTCTGGAGCGATGGTTTTGCGGAGATCATCAAGTATGGGGTGATCAAGGACGCGACACTTTTTGAACTTCTGGAATCCTTGGGACTTGAGGCTCTCCGCAAAGATGAAACCCGCCTTGAAAATGTGATCGAGCGCTGCGCCAAAATCAAATCTGACGTGGTCGAAGCCGATGAATTGGACAAAACGGGGACCCGAATCATTCTTAATTTTGGCCACACGGCCGGACATGCGATCGAAACCGTGTCGGCATATTCAAGAGCCTACACGCACGGGGAAGCGGTGGGCATAGGGATGCTGGTGGCCTGCGATATCTCGCGGGAGCTAGGGGTGCTCAAAGATGCCGGTCTCACGCAGAGGCTGGAAAAAGTCTTGATGAAGTTTAACCTGCCGCTTTACTTCAAGGGCCTTTCAACCGAAAACATTCTCAAGTCTATCCACTATGATAAAAAATCTATTCAAAAAAAGAACCGCTTTGTCCTTCCCGTAAGAACGGGGAAAGTTGTAGTCGTGTCGGATGTTCCGGCTGCGGTAATTTTAGGAGCGCTCGAAAAAAGAAAAGGCTGAGTCCCAAACCCTCTCAGGAAGAGGCGGAGATCATGATCTTCTCCCCAAGGTAATCCAGCGTAACTTGGTTCGGCAAGATCTGCACTAAAGTTGCGCCGCCGATTTTCTCGCCGACTTTCAAAACCTTTCCGTTGAGCAGGCAATAGGAATCGCTTTCCGAGTAAACGATGCCGCTCAAATCAAATTTGGAGGCGGAACTTTTTTTTGAACCGAAACCAGCCCACGCGGGGGGTGGAGACGGCGGGGTTGGCGTTTCTTCAATGGCAAATTGCGCCAAGGCGCTTGAATTCTCCTGACCCAGCGAAAAACTCCCAGAAACTGCCTCGCCCATCGACGCCAATCGCGCCGATTGCGCCGTGTCCCCGGTTCTATTTTTTTGTGACGCTCCGTGAAACAGGGGCACCAAGATTGGGCCCGTGATCAGCGCCACCACGCCCACGATGAAAAATGGCCCCCAATGGGAGCGCGGTCTCTGTTGCTGACGCTCGATCTGCGGACGCAAGGACGCCCCGGACTTCTTTTCGTCCGCTTGGTGGATAATCGGTTGACCAGCTTTTTTCAATGCCTCATTGATAATGCTCATGTGAAGTTTCCTTCCAGTTCGCGGATCGACCGTTTGATGATCTCCTCTGAAATAAGGCGCTCCTCCCGGACAAACCCGGTTAAAAGCGCTTTGTTGCAAACCATGTTGATTAGTCTTGGAATCCCCTTGGAATACCGGTAGATCTCCTCGATTGCCTCGGCGTCAAAGATGGGCGAAGCGCCGTTCGCGCCCGCCAACCCCAGGCGATGGCCAATGTAGAGAGGCACTTCCTCCTTGCTCAAAGCCTCAATATGGTAACGCACCGCAATCCTCTGGCGCAACTGCCGCAGGGATGGCGAGTTCAGCTTGTCGCGCAGTTCCGGCTGACCCACCAGCACGATTTGGAGCAACTTCTCATTTTCCGATTCAAGATTCGACAGCATGCGTACCTGCTCCAACAGCTTCAGGCTTAGGTTTTGGGCCTCATCAATGATGAGGACAACGTTGTTTTCTAGAGCCAGCTGCTCAATCAGAAAACGATTGAGCTCAAAAAAAAGGGCGCTCTTACTTCTCTGAGCCGTTTTAATGCCGAAATCCTCAATGATCGTCTGCATCAGCTGAAGCTCCGATAAATTGGAGTTGAAGATAAACGCGGTCTTTGTCTTCTCGTCTAGCTGATTCAAAAGCGTACGGCAAATCGTCGTTTTTCCAGTCCCAACCTCGCCGGTGATCTCGATGAAGCCCACGCGCTCCCTGATCCCGTAGGTCAGATGAGCCAAGGCCTCCCTGTGGCGTTCACTTAAAAAAAGGAACGACGGGTTGCTCGTGACCGAAAAAGGCTTCTGCCTTAGCGCGTAGAATGACTCATACATAGCTATCCCCAGGATTCTAACAATGTTATCAGGGGAACACAAAGATTTTTTATGCATTTTTGCAAATTAAATTTGACATAACCCTTTGTGTTAGGTATACTAAGCGCGATGATTTTATGGTCTAAGGAGGCGTCGGCATGACAAAGAAATTTTGGCAGGGGGTGGCAGCGCACGTGGCAATGCTCATCCTGATGACAACAACTGTTTGCTTTGCTCAGGATGCTTTCACAAAATTGGGTCGCGGAGTGGCAAACACCTTGACGGGTTGGGTGGAGCTTCCCAAGAATATTTACAATATGAGCGTCGAAGACAATGCATTCACCGGAATGACGCTGGGCTTGGCAAAGGGCGCCGGAATGACCGTGGTTAGAACGGGTGCCGGTATCTATGAAATCGCGACTTTCCCATTCCCGCTGCCTGAGAATTACCGTCCCATCCTAGAGCCGGAATACGTGTTTTAAGTAATCCGCTGGTTTTTTTGTGAGAGCCGGGCACGAAAGCCCGGCTTTTTTATTCCCAGGACCCACCTAGGGTTTAACCAGTTTTAACTTACTTATTATTTACTTGACATAAACAGACTGAATTGTTTTAATAAATGTCCGTTTTGATTGAGGCTCTTACCTCCAAGGCAGGGAGAGATGCGATGAATAAAAATAATTTACAGGAAGCCGAGCTCGAGAGCGTTGATAAGGCGTTGACAACGGAAAACGCCTGCCAGTTTCTTAGCATTAGTCGGCAAACGCTGTACAAACTCGTCAAATCTAAAAAAATCCCGGGCCGCAAGGTGGGGGACAATTACCGCTTCCTAAAAAGCGACCTAATCCGTTACTTTAAAAATGACTGACGATTCGGGATCACGACCCAACCTCACCGCCACTGAAAGACGTAAATTCATGCGCTTCAATGCGCCGCTCGATTTGGAATTTCGTACGCTGACGCTGAATCCCATATTTGGGAAAACGCTGGCGAAAGACTTGAGCCGGGAGGGGATGCGTGTTGGCTTCAAAGAAACCGTCGCTTCCGGAACTCCCATCGAAGTCTGCATGAATGTTCCGGGAGACAACCTACCCGTCTTTGCCACAGGAAAAGTCGCTTGGGCTGACGGGCTCGAGGCGGGAATACGTCTTACAAAAATCAGCCTGCACGATCGAACGCGTGTTCTCGAGTATGTTTACCGTGAATGGTTGAGGACGAACAAGAAACAAGCTCAAGCCTAGGTCCGATCGTTTGACCCCCGGGATCACCCCCAAGATTAGTCTTGATTTTAAGCGCCCAGCGTTTAAGATAGGTCAGGAAGAAAATCAAATCAAAAAAAATGGAGCAATGATCATGGTAGAAGAAACAAAGTCCGCTGCAGCCAAGACAGAATCTGCTGAGACGCCTTTAAAAAAACTCAAAAAGAAAAAATCGCGTCCCACCAACTGCGCGCAGTCCAACAAGCGTATTCGCCGTAAGGACTGGTACTATCGTGATGGAAAATATTTCGCTAACAAACAGTGCTTTCAGCTATATGTCACGCAGGAAGCCGCGAAGACCAAGAAAGCCCAGGAAGAGGCGGCGGCGAAAGCGGCCCAAGCCCAGTCCGCGCCCGCTGCCACAGCGGAATGAGAACCCCAAAACCGATCTTAGATCGGCGGCGCTCGGTCCGAGTTGACGAGGAGCTGCCCTTTAAGATAGGCCACCAGAATTATGAGGCCCGGGCGCGGACAGTCAACATCAGCGAACATGGGGCATTGTGTCTGGTGGATAAAAATATTCCTCTGATGACGCAGGTGGCGCTTGCGCTGATGCTCCCGCCAGTGGACAAGAATGCGAAGCACGGCAAAACCCTGCGCATGAAAGCAGTGGTGGTGCGACGCGAAAAAGACCCCTCGTCCGACGATTACTTTCTCGCCCTTTATTTTTCCAAAATATCGGATCAGGACCGCGAAATCCTGGTCAGATTCATTGAAAGCCGGCTGACTCGTAAGGTTTAATGGACTCGGCGCCGCTCGGTCAGGACGCAGGCAATCGTTTCCAGAAAATTGACAAGGTTGTGCTGTTGGGCCAATGCCCGCTCTTTGCAGGATTAAGTCCTTGGGAGCTAAGATCCATCAGCCAGCTGATGCGCCTGGTCGAGTACAAAAAAGATGAAACTGTTTACCGGGAGGGCGGGGAGGCGGAGAGTTTTTACGTCATTGTTTCGGGCCGCTTCGAGGCATTCGTCACGGTACTCGACAAGAAAAAGGTCCTGGCGTACCTTCGGCGCGGTGATTATTTTGGCGAAATGTCCCTTCTTACGGAGCAACCGCATTCCGCTACAATCCACGCTCTCTCGGATTCCCTGGTACTCGAAATAAAAAAGGATGGTTTTAAAAAATCCATCGAACGTAATGCCACGATTTCGCTTGAACTTAGCCGGCGCCTGAGTTCTCGCCTCAAGATAACCGAAACTCGTTCCCGCTCGCTTTTTAAAAGCGATATTCTCTCGATCTATGGAAGTTTGCCAAAAACCCAGAGAGGTTTTTTCTCCATGAATTTGGCGGCCAGCCTTCTGGAGCAGACCCGCCAAAAGACGGTTCTGCTGGATCTGTCCTCCTCGGGATCAGAGGGCCCGTCGCTCGGTGAACGCATTGAAAAGATTCCGCTCAGAAATTTCCAGAACATCGAATCTTTTTCCGCCGAAGAATTGAAAAGCCGTCTTTTGAAGCATCGCGCCGGTTTTGATTTTCTTTGTTTATCCTACGACCCGAAAGACACGGATGCCCACGCGACGTTGATTTCGCTTTTGAATCATCTGTCGATCGATTTCCGCTTCATCGTCATGGATCTGAGCCCGGAGCCCGATGAGGCGTCCATGAAAGCCGTATCGCAGTCCGATTTTTTATTTCTCGTCACAGATAGTCATCTCAATAGCCTTGCGGAATCTCGGGATGCCTTGCGTGACATCGAAAAATCGTTGTCATTCCCCGAGGACAAGATCGTCATCGTGATCCATGAGGTCGCTTTCGGCGCTCACACAACGGCTGCGCTAAGACAAGAAATGTTTGGGAAAAAGCGATGTTTTTCCGTGCCGATCGCACCGGCCAGTCAGGACCAGGGGGCTGGGTGGCCCATTGTCACCGAAAACCCTGACGCGGAATACTCGCGCCGCATACGCCACATGGCACGATACCTGAGCGGGAATCTTGTCGGGTTAGCGCTGGGCAGCGGTGCGGCCTTTGGCCTGGCGCATATTGGCGTCTTAAAAGTACTGGAGCGCGAAAAAATACCCGTGGATATCATCGCCGGTTCCAGCATAGGCGCTTTGATCGGCTCGCTCTATGCGGTGGGGCTCAATCCCATGGAGATCGAGAAAGCCGCCATGCAGATTAATTTGAGGCTTCTGATGAGCAATCTTATTGACATCAACCTCTTCCCCTACAGGGGTCTGCTTCACGGGCAACAGGTAATCCGCCATTTTCGCAAGTATCTTGGCAATAAAAGCTTCGATCAATGCCGCATCTCTCTAAAAGTAACAGCGGCCAATCTCACCACACGGCAAAGCTTCCTGTTCGAATCGGGTTCCGTGGCAGACGCTGTCAGGGCCTCGATCGCGATCCCGGCCATCATCAAACCGATCATGATGGATGGGAATGTCATCGTCGACGGCGGTATTTTAAACCCTTTGCCCATTCGTGCGCTCCATCAGGCCGGAGCCAACAAGGTGATCGCCGTAAACGTCTTTCCCACGAGCAAGGACATGATGGAAAAAAGACTGATCAAGAATGAGGCCGTAGAAAAAGCCCGGTCCGAAGCAATGGAGAAAGGCTTCGCAGCCCAAGGTCTTTTTTGGTTCAAGCAATCCATGGCCCGGTTTTTTTCGCCCAACTTATTCGATATTTTGATGAACACGATCCAATCGATGGAAGCGGAAATTGCTGACATTGAGGGGGAGGGCGCAGACGTTCTTGTGAGGCCGGTTCTTCCGAACTCGAGCTGGGTCAACTTCTATAAACCGGCCCCTTTCATTCATCGGGGAGAAGAAGAGACCCTGCGGCTTCTTCCGAAGATAAAAGCGCTTGTATCGCAGCAGAATGTCTGATAAAAATACAAAACGAGGGGCCCATGCCTGAAACAGAGATCGTGATCGTAGATGGTGTGCGTACGCCGCAGGGCGTGTTTGGCGGAGCTTTTCGCGATCTATCCGCGCAAAAACTCGGCGAGGTTGTTGTGCGGGCTCTCCTGGAAAAAACAAAAATCACGCCGGCCTCGGTGGACGAGGTCATCTTCGGCTGCGTGGGACAGGCCAGCGATGCGCCGAATATTGCGCGCGTCATCTCGTTGATGGCCGACATTCCCAAAACAGTTCCTGGGTACACGGTGGCAAGAAACTGCGCTTCTGGCATTCAGGCGGTGGTGAGCGGCTGCCAAAATATTCTCTCTGGGGATGCGAATGTCCAAATCGTGGGCGGGACAGAGTCCATGTCAACCCAACCCTATGTTAGCCGTGATCTACGGTTTGGAAAACGCATGCGCAGCACCGAAATGATCGATGCTCTGTGGGAGGGGCTCACGGACCCTATCTGCGGTCAATTGATGGGACGCACCGCCGAGAATCTCGTGGAAGAATTCAAGATCACCCGGTCTGAGCAAGACCAGTATGCGGTGCTGAGCCATCAGCGCGCTTTTCGCGCCACACGCGAGGGAAAGTTCAAGGAAGAAATCGCCCCCGTCCTGGTCCAAAAAAGAACCATGGGGAAACCCTTGCCGCCCGAAACGGTGATGCAGGACGAGGGTCCAAATCCGGCGCTCAACGAGCAAATGCTCGCGCTCTATCCGACCACGTTCAAGGAGAACGGAACGGTGACGCCGGGAAACGCCTGTGGAATCTCCGATGGCGCAGCAGCTCTTCTTATCATGACGCGAAAAAAAGCAGATGAATTAGGATACAAGCAGGTGTTGGGGACCGTCCGCGCTTACGCGTTTGGCGGCGTGGAACCGCAACGGATGGGCATTGGCCCGACAGTGGCAATCCCTCTGGCGCTTAAAAAAGCGGGCCTGACGCTCAAAGACATCCAATTGATAGAATTGAACGAGGCTTTCGCCGCGCAGGTGATCGCCTGTGAAAAAGTACTGGGTCTTGATCGTAACCTCATGAACGTCAATGGCGGTGCCATCGCCCTCGGACATCCCGTCGGAACCACCGGGACCAGAATCATCCTGACCCTGTTGCACGAGATGAAACGAAAGAGCCTCTGTTACGGCGTCGCCTCACTGTGCATCGGCGGCGGTCAAGGTGCGGCGGTCGTCTTGGAGAGAAAATGACTATTTATAAGGCGGCGGTGGTTGGCGGCGGGGCCATGGGCTCCGGGATCGCGCAGGTGATCAGCTATTCTGGCTTGCCCGTCGTGTTGCGTGAAGTGGATGACAAGCTGGCGCAGCAGGCGCTCGCAAACATTCGAAAGATCTACCAAGCCCGCGTAGACAAAGGAAAAATGTCTCCGTCTGAGATGGAGTCGAAAATGTCTCTCGTCAGCGTGACGACAGATCTTACGTCTCTCAAGGACGTCGATATCGTCATCGAAGCTGTTCCTGAGAAAATTCACATCAAGAAAAAAATATTCCAGGAATTAGACGCCATTCTACCCGAGCATGCTTTGTTGGCGAGCAACACATCGGCGCTATCCATCAGTGCTTTGGGTGCCGTGACCAAACGCCCCGAAAAAGTTGTTGGCATCCACTTTTTTTTCCCAGCGCATGTGATGAAACTCATCGAGGTCATTCCGGGCCTGGCCACCTCCGACGAAACCGTGGCAGATTCCATTGCGTTTTGCGAGGGCCTAAGAAAAATTCCTGTGCGCGTCAATGAGTGCGCGGGTTTTTTGGTCAATCGTCTTCTCATGCCCTATCTGAACGAAGCGGCGTTCTGCGCTCAAGAGGGTACGTCTTTGAAAGAAATAGACCGAGTGATGGTCGAGTTTGGCTTTCCGATGGGGCCATTCATTCTGGTCGACACGATCGGGCTCGACATTTGCCATGATGTCGTGGGAATTCTGCTTGCGGAGTACGGACCCCGTATGGCTCCTGCCCAACTTTGGGAGGAGGTTTACCAAAAAAATCGTTTTGGCGTTAAAAACGGTGCGGGCTTCTACAATTATGGAGGGGAAGAAAACGACCGAACGGTGGAACATCTTCTCGCCGGCATTCAGAAGAAAGCATCGGCGCCCGGCACCAAAAAAGCACCTTTTTCAGCCAATCGCCTTCTCATGGCTATGATCAATGAAGCGGCCTTATGTCTTCAGGAAAAAGTGGCCTCACCCGCAGACATCGATGTAGCTGTTCTTGCGGGAATCGGTTTTCCTCAAGCCAAAGGCGGCTTGCTCCAATACGCAGACGAACTTGGGATCGATGCTGTGCTTCAGGAGCTGGAATCGCTGCACAAGCTCTATGGCGACCGGTTTTGGCCAGCTCCCGTGATTCGACGAATGGTGCTGGCGGGGTTTCTGGGAAAAAAAACAAAGCGGGGATTTCTAGAATACGCGTAAGGCGTTCTTAAGACCAAGGAGGACCAATGACCCAATTTCAATTTTTAAGCATCTCCACGGAAGACGGGGTTTCCTTTTTAAGCATCAACAGGCCCCCCGTGAATGCGCTGGGCACTCAGCTCTTGGGGGAACTAGAGCAGGCAACGGATGAGCTGAACGCGGAACCAAAAACAAAAGTCATTGTCATCGTCAGCGCCATCCCGAATGTTTTTATAGCGGGCGTAGACCTGAAAGAAATGGCCTCCCTCACCACGCCGGAAGAAATTGCAAAAGTGATTCAAAAGGGGCAAAAAGTTTTCAATAAGATCGAAAATTCTGAAAAACCAGTGATTGCCGCGATTCACGGTGCCTGCGTCGGAGGAGGGCAGGAACTTGTTCTGGCCTGCCACCTGCGCATCGCCTCTGACCGCACGCGTTTTGCCCAACCCGAGATCACGCTCGGCATTATTCCCGGATTTGGGGGGAGTCAGCGTTTGCCCCGCGTGGTGGGTCCAAGCCGCGCAGCGGAACTTATCTTGACGGGGGACTTGATTACACCGCAAGAAGCCCTTCGCATTGGGCTAGTCAACCGGGTCGTCTCAGATGGATCGCTGATCAAAGCGGCCCGTGAAATGGGAAAAAAAATTTCGCGTCACGGTCTCCCCGCCATTCGGGCGGCGATGCGCGCAATGCGCCAGGGGCTGGATAAAAATCTCGAAGAGGGGATGTCTATCGAGGAAGCTGAATTCCGAACCCTCATACCCACCCATGACATGCGGGAGGGTATTCGGGCATTCATTGAAAAACGCCAACCGAAATTTACGGACAATTGACCCCACCAAAGGCCTCTTGAATACACCACCGCAGAATTTGGCGCTTTTGCTGCAAGAAACATCCTTTCGAACCCCGACAAAAAAAACCCTATTCCACAAGGAGAATCAAAAATATCAAGGCCTGGGCTGGGATCAGGTCCAGCGCCGCGTGAATGCCCTGGCTTCTTTTTTTTTAAAGCAGGGTGTAAAAACTGGCGATCGGATCGGGATCCTCTCGGAAAACCGGCCTGAATGGCTCATCACAGACTTTGCGGCCCTTTCGATCGGCGCTTCCACGGTTCCGATCTACACCACGCTCAGCGCCTCCGAAATCCAATACATTCTTGTGGATTCCGCCTGTGAGTGGCTTGCGCTTTCCAATAAAGCTCTGTTCCAGAAAGTAAGCTCCATTCAAAGACAAGTACCGTCCCTGCGAGGAATGATCGCTTTTGAAAGCTCCGTGCTCCTAGATCGCAGGGAGATTGAGATCCCTATCTTTGGAACCTCGGATCTTTGGAACACGCCAACGCATGAGGATTTGGACCGGATCCGGAAAAATGTCGGGTCGTCTGAGCTGGCCAGCATCATTTACACTTCCGGAACGACCGGGACCCCAAAAGGAGTGATGCTGACACACTCGAATTTCATCCAAAATGTTGTTCTGTCGGAAGAAACCCTGAAAATGAGCTCCGCCGACGTACACTTATCTTTCCTGCCGCTTTGCCATGTGTTCGAACGAATGGCCGGACATTACCTGATGGTCCGTCTGGGCGCGACGATCGCCTATGCAGAAAATTTGGATACCGTCCCGCAGAATATTTCTGAGATACGACCAACCTTTATTTTGGGAGTCCCTCGGTTCTTTGAGAAAATCCAAACACGGGTCATGGACAAGGTGCGCTCGGCAAGTCCGTTCCGGCAAGGACTGTTCGCTTACGCTCGCGAACTGGGACGTAGAAAAAGGGTGGGAGAAAAAACAGGCTGGATGGCCAAGCTTTCGACGCCCCTGGCCGAAATCTTGGTTTACCATAAGTTTAAAAAGGGGCTCGGAGGGCGTCTGCGTTTTTGCGTGTCAGGCGGAGCCCCGTTGTCAAAGGAGATTGGTGAGTTTTTTTGTGACCTCGGCGTCATGATCTACGAGGGATACGGATTGACGGAGACAGCTCCGGTCATCACGGTGAATCGTCACGATCGGCACCGTTTTGGCTCCGTGGGTATTCCGCTTCGGACGGTGGAAGTAAAGATTTCCGAGGATGGCGAGATCATCACACGAAGCGCCTGCGTCATGAAAGGCTACTTTCGAAAGCCGGTCGAGACCGCGCAGGCGCTCAAAGACGGCTGGTTTTATACCGGGGATCTGGGCCACCTTGACTCCGAGGGATTTTTGTTTATCACGGGAAGAAAAAAGGAGCTTATCGTCACCTCCGGCGGTAAAAAAATAACCCCCAGACCGATCGAAGTTCTCCTTGAAAAGGACCCCTACATTTTGCGCTGCGTCCTTTTTGGCGAGGGGAAAAAATGCATCACCGCGCTGATTGTTCCTAAGGAGGCCCCTCTCGCGGAATGGGCCCTTGAGCAAAAAATTGAGCACCGAGATTACCAGGATCTGCTACACAATCCAAAGATTTTTCAATTCATGGATGGACGCGTGCAAGAACTCATGAAAGATTTTGCGCCCTACGAACGCATCAAATTTTTTGCCCTTCTGGATAAAGATTTTAGTCAGGCCTCCGGCGAGCTAACACCGACCCTGAAAGTCAAAAGGGAGGTTGTTCAGAATCGGTACAAAGACCTTCTACAGTCTTTTTATGCCGCCGAAAGGTAATGCTTCGTTGGACCTTTGGTCTGAGCACCGCTTCGTCTCGCATGACGAGACCCCTATTTTTTTTCGAGCGTTAACGCCATCCTCGGCGACAAAAACAGCCATGATCGTCGTTCACGGGATGGGGGAACATGGCGGACGCTACACGGCATTCGCTGAACACCTTGCCTCAGCGGGAATTGCCTCCTATCTCCCCGATCTAAGGGGTTTCGGGCAAAGCGGCGGCAAGCGCGGCTGCCTCCGAAAGTTTTCTGATTATTTTTCTGATCTGGCCGTTGTTTATCGTCTAGCCAAAGAGAAAGCGGGTGTTTCCGGTCTATTTTTTATGGGACACAGTTACGGGGGGTTGGTGGTTTCGTCTTTCCTGGCTGAGCGCCCGGAAATTGAGGCCAGGGGGCTGGTCTTAAGTTCCCCAAACTTCGGGATCAGTTTGAAGATTCCGCGTTGGAGACATTTTTTGGCCTGCGGCGGATCTTGCCTTTTTTCGGATCTCACCCAGAATAACCGCGTAGATCCCGCATTTTTAACACACGACGCGGAGATTAAAAAAAAGTACGGCTCTGACCGCCTGATTCATCACCAGATTAGCGCAAGACTTTATTCAGAACTCGTTCGTATGATCCGTTGTGCGGATACGACGGCCTCGCGTATTCATATCCCGGCATTGGTTCTTCAGGCGGGGGACGACCGGGTGGTGTCCCGGGAGGCCACCGTACGTTTCTTTGAAAAATTACGCTCTCAGAATAAAGAGCTCGAGATCTACGAGGGACTGTATCATGAGCTCCTGAACGAAACAACCCGCGAAGCGATCTTCCTCAAAATTTCTCAGTGGGTCTTATCTAGGTCTATTTTTAACTAATCTTATCATATTTTAACAAGCCCTAACATTGGCTCCTGTCCTCATCCATACTAGAAGTACTAGGAAGGGGGGAATGATTATTGAGCATTGAATAAAGGAATGACTCCTGAACGGGGGTGATTCAGATGATTAAACATGATCTTTTGAGCGGTCTTCTCTACGGTGTTGTGCTAGGCCTATTTTTTGCAACCCAGCTAAGCGCGCATCTACCGCTGATCGTTATTCTGGCCGTCCTTTTTGGGGCCAAAATGATCAGCCTGAAATAAGACCGGCCGTCTAAACTCCCCGCCCCTCCAAACTTGTTTAGGGGGGCGGGGTCCTTTTTTGAGCAAATTTCAATTGTTGCCATGGCAGGGAATCCCGTATTACAATACCCCCATGTTTCCCGGATTTGATTTTGAGCCATCCAAATACACATTTATCGGTATGGTCGCCGGCATATTGCTGGTGGCCATGGTTCGGGCGGTCCTGCATTTTTAAGCGGCACACGAGATTTTTGGGGCCTGCTCTGTTTTTCCTTTCAGGTTGTGCGTGTTTCTCGTCCCTCTCCTGGGTCCTTTATTTTGAACGCGAAGCGGTTCGAGCCCATGAGCCTTATTTTCTTTTTCCGGTCGTTACATTTTCCGACCGCGCTTTGCTACGAAACGACTCTTTTGGAAAAGGCGCGTTCGGCGTCTCAAGAAACCGGGGGCGCACTCATCAAGGCATTGATCTTTTAACCCGCGTCGGGAATCCAGTTTTTGCGGCCAAAAGCGGGAGGGTCGTTTATGCCGGGGAGGACAAGGGCTATGGCTGGTATGTGGTCATCCTGCATCCCGATGAGGCTAGCACTTGTTACGCACACTTATCTCGGATCCAAACACAGGTGGGGGACTGGGTAGCCGCCGGGCAAGTGATTGGACTCTCGGGCAAAACAGGCAATGCGAATAACCCCAAGATGTCTCCCCATCTGCATTTTGAGATACGTAAAAATGGACAGCCGGTCAATCCTTTGCCGGACCAATTAGACCCATCGATCATCGTGAGGTGATGCCATGAAACCGAATCCCTGGATTGTTTTTTTTGGAATTTTTGTCTTTTTTTGCACAGAATCTTCGCAGGCGCACGCCTTGCAGATTCTTAAAGCAAAGGAGGCTCGCGACTTCATCGGTGAACCAAAAACGCATTTCCTGGGCCATGGCTACACAGTTGAAATATTGAAACGTTCCCATAGGGACTCGATGCACGGCCGGTTTTCGGACGGTATCGTATTCAATGCCGACGGAGGTCTTTTTTCCTATCCAAGACGAAAGGATGGGGACCACCTGATTGCTCTCGATGACCCCGCGGGGAGGGAGGAGGAAACCGTTTCTGAGGAGTTTTGGCGTAGGGAGGTGGCCAATGCTATTTCTGACGACAATCCGGAGCCCGTTGTTTTTTTGGATGACCAGCAGAGAGAATTAGCCGCCGTTTTTGTTGGAAGAGATACCCGGGTGTCTGGCAAGACAAATGCGGCGGGGTTATTGGAAATAGAAATTCGTGTGGACGGGGCCAAGGACATTCGTGGCCGGAGAAGAAAGTTCTGATAACATATTGATATTAAATAACTTATGAATCCACCCTTGCATAGGGTGGTTTTATAATGTAGACTTCATTTAGGGTTTTAAGAAGTTAGTAAAGTTCAGTGAAAATGATATAAAGTGCTAAAAAAGGCAAACTTCCGGAAACGGAAGGACGCAAAGTCACGGGCCTAAATCTGAAAAGATATGGTAGCCGGACCGCTGGCAACCCGCCGGGTGCGTCTCGTTCCGAAGTTTGATAATAAATGGAACTACTCAAAAGATCTCTATGGAGTGCCTTGCTGGCGATCGTGTGGATATCCGGCACTGCCCTTGCCCTTGAGCCGGCCCCTCAGGCTCCGCCGCTTTCCGGGGAGTCCGCGCAAATGGCTTCATCCGGGAATAGCTTCGTCGAACGGGTGGACGAATACCGATTTAACGACGGAACCTGCCTGAAAGTTCACTACACGGACCAAGCCCTTGGCGCAAGCGGCGCAGAGAATGATTTTCCCTCAAGTGTGATGGATGCGGCTGTGATGGCCTACCAGACAATCACCCAATTTGAGGGCTTCAACACGCCCGGATTTTCTTTTGCATCCCCGGATAAGCGCTATGCATACGATCCGGATCAAACGATCGACATCTACCTTGGCAGCACCTCGGGAGCCAGCAATTATGAAAATCTAGGTTGGAAAAATAAGATGTTCAAGGACTCCCCCTGTTTTGACACGATGAAGAGCGGCCCATCTCAATATGATGCCGTGATTCTTTTGCCTTCCAATTACGACGAGTTTATACGAAACTGGGAAAAAATAAACCCATCGCCCCTGGGAAAACGCAACGTGCATGTAGACCTCCGAGGGACCTTGATCCACGAAATGCTGCACGTGATCATTTTCTATTACAACAAGAATCTCAACAAGGTTGATGAAAACGAGAGTCTCGTTCAGCCTGGCGAACCGAGAGAATCACGAGGTCAACACTTGGACTGGTACGTGGAAGGATTGGCCCGTTACTTTGAAACATTTGCGGGCGCACGTCATGATTTTTATTCTCAGGGTTTTAAACAGACTTTCCCGGACAAGATACGGTTTTCGCGCGGTGGCTCCAACTATTTCATGCGCTATCCTGATCAGGCCTTCACTCAACTTCGTTACGAGAATGCTCTTTTTTGGCGCTTCATAGATTACCAGTTCGGGATGACCGCGATCGAGCAACTGAGCCGGACTTTCCGCGGCAACTCAGCCGACTTCAAAAAAGCTTTGGAGAGCGTCACCGGGGAATCTTTTGAGTCCCTGCTCATGCGGTACGCCGCGTCAATCCTACTTTCAGATTTTGGACTTAAGGGGGATGCGATGTATCTAAATGAAATTGCCAAAACACGACTCCTATTAGCACCCAGCGGTTTTTGTCTTTTGGATGGACAGGGCAATGAAAAACCGCTTGGAAAAACGGCCTCTACCGATTGGATAGGCGCTTGGGGGGAAGCGCGTGCAAACTTTGAAGAACCCTCCGTGGCCGGCGACAGCACCGAGCACGCTGATGTTTCCGGCTGGGCTACGGATTTTGTCGAAATTACTCTGGACCCGCGCCTGGCGAAGATCCCCGAGATTAACGCTCACCATGGAGGGGATGGCTTGGCGCTAGAAATCCAACTATTTGTCTACACCAGGGGCGGATCGACCATGCGCCCGGATCCCACAGTGGTCGGGCGTGGTTCCTCCAGAGGCCTGGGGTTGCGCGCTCTCCTAAAAGAAAACCACCTACAGCCCGAGGATGTCGAAAAAATCATGCTTCTCGTGACAAATACGGACCCTGCCCTAAAAACTCCTTACGAATTTTCTGTGCAAGAATAAATCCGTTTTAAATCCGTTTTATCGGGTAGCGTAAAATAAATTGGGTAAATTCAAACTTGGTAGATGAGTCGATTTTTGAATTTGATGGGTCCTGCCGCCGGGCACCCCCAAAAATCCTCGCTGTAACTGCGGTGCAGCTGCGGTTTTTGGGGGACCCCCGCCCGGCGTCACCCATCAAATTCAAAAATCCGTTCATCTGTTTGGCTTGGCCCTGTAATTTAAATATCTCTAACGGTCTTTAAATTGAAAGTTTTACGCGGGCAGGCAAGAAAAAGGGCGTATCCTTTTAGTTACCACACAAAAAGGAGATACGCCCATGGAAGCCCAGGGAAAGCTGCTGCCACAATCTCAAATCTTAAAGGATTGGTGGTCTGAGGTCAAAGAAAACTTCTGGCAGGAAAATGCCAAAGAAAAGGTAAAAGCGCTCTTGAAAGAACTGATGGAATCAACCATGAAAGAAGAAATGACCCAAGTCCTTCAGCGCGGTTCTTACGACCGCAAGGCCTCCGTCTACCGGCACGGCTACTATCCCCGCGGTCTTGTGACCCAATTTGGCCTAGTCCAAGACATTCAAGTCCCAAGAGCCCGTGGAGCGGAGTTTAAAACAAGAGTCTTTAAAAGATACTGCCGTCATCAGGACTTGGTCTTGGATCTAGTGGAGGGAATCTTCCTGGCTGGGGTCTCAACGCGCCGTGTGGGAGAGGCCATCTCCAAGCTTCTGGATACCAAGGTCTCTCATGGTACCGTCTCCAACATCACAAAGAGACTGGATAAAAAAGTCGCAGAGTTCCACAAATCTCCGATCCTCGATGAGTACCAGTATCTGATTCTGGACGGCATTACTCTCAAAACACGCTACAACGGCCGTTATCACAACCGAAAGATCCTTGTAGCCTACGGCATCACGGTCTTTGGCCAAAGGAAGCTCATCGCCTTCATGACCGCCAAGGGGGAGTCCCAAAACGCCTGGGAGGCTCTTTTAAACTCTCTTTACCGGAGAGGCTTGAAAGGAGAGAACCTAAAACTCATTGCCATGGACGGATCAGCCGGTTTAAAAACCGCTGCCGAACTTGTCTATCCCCACGCCAAGATCCAACGCTGTTGGGCTCACAAGCTCAGGAATGTCTCCAACACCTGTAAGAGGGCCTACGAGAAAGAGTTGATTGACCAGGCCCGCGCAATCTACCAAGCGCCGAAC